>JAHDCF010000002.1:13504-148261 GCA_020630015.1 Planktomarina sp.
ATCTCAACCTTCATGTTTTTGGATTTTTTCTGGATCAGGGTCTGCGTGGCCAAAACATGCTCAACCTCAGACGTGCCGATGCCGTGGGCCAAAGCGCCGAATGCGCCGTGGGTGGCTGTGTGACTGTCGCCGCACACAACGGTCATGCCGGGCAATGTCCAGCCTTGTTCAGGGCCAACGATGTGCACGATGCCTTGGCGGATGTCGTTCACTGGGTAATAGACCACACCGAATTCTTTGGCGTTTTTATCCAGCGCTTCCACCTGAATGCGGGATTCTTCGTTGTCGATGCCATCTTCACGGTCCCACGTGGTGGGAACGTTGTGATCTGGCACGGCGATGGTTTTTTCGGGTGCGCGAACCTTGCGCCCGGCCATGCGCAATCCTTCGAAGGCTTGGGGGCTGGTCACCTCGTGCACCAGATGACGGTCGATATAAAGCAGGCAAGTGCCATCATCGGCCTCATGCGCAACATGCGCGTCCCAGATTTTGTCATAAAGCGTTTTGCCAGCCATGTCATAGCCCCCATAGAGTCGGGGAAGAAATAGCCTTGCCCCTTACCCGGCGCAACCCAAGAGGCCGGCAGGAAGCACCAGCCAAGCACCATTGGCATAAAGTTCTTTCACAAACCCCGGTTTGTCGGATTGCAGAGACAAGCCAATCCAAGGATCAGCGGTGATCGCCGCATGATCTGGAATGTGCGCTGGCCCGATCACAAGGGCGGTGGGGGCCTGTTCTGTGATCAGCATGACGAGGGCCAGAAGGGCCAACCATGCGGCAGGCAAAACCATGATTGTACCCAGCATTTGAGGGATGCGCCGGAAACGCGGGGTGGGGGCCTTGCGCCCGCCCCGGGGGGGCGGTTCGGGCGCATCCCGGTGGTTCCCACCGAGAAGAGATTTAGTAGTCAAATACATGTTCGACATCACTGGATGACAACAAAATTGAAAGCGCGGCCATGTCCATAATATCAAGGGTCCGTTTATCGCCATACCCCTGACGTATCTGGCCCCAATCCGTCTCCGAAGGCATGTTCGCGTCAACGATACTTGCCACCATGATTTCGTTATTCCCCGCAATCTCGATAAATGCGGCACCCGCCACCGCCAAATCCATCATCAGGTGGGTCAGCTCGCGATATCTTGGTGTTTCGATAATGATCCCTTCGGGAACCTCCTCAATCACCTTTACCTTTGGAAATTTCGTCAATTGATCGACGCTTAAGCCTTTCACAACCATCCGAAGGGTCAACTCATCCTTGCCGGTGGCAGCAACAGCATTCGCAATCGCACCTGCATAGATTGACTTGAACCCATTTTCCAAACCAAGTGCCACGCGGCGTTCCCAATTGCGGAAACCCTTTGCATCTGCCCCACGCAATTCGGCATTTGCTGCGAGGAAGTCCCATTTGTACCACGGCACTTGATGCAGGAAATCGGCATAGTCACGGGCCTGTCTGGTCGACAACTTGTCCAGTTCCGCGTGATCCGCGCCGCGCACCCACGTGGCGGCACGCCCCAGAGTTTCCTCATATGCCGCTTTGGCCAGCCATTCGGCGGTAAAGCTGACCCCAATCACATAAACCATTTGCATGGTCGCGCCGCGATCACCGTGCAAGCTGTCTGCCAGTTCGGTCAGCTTACAAAGTGACGACCAGAATTCGCCGACACTGCGTAAAAATGCATAGTGATGCGGGTCACCTGTTTCCAAAACCTTGGCGTAATCATCATAGGCGTTCACGATGTGCCATTCGGGGTACGTCAGCAACGTGCGCAACTCGGCGCGTTGGTGTTCCGTACCAACAATCGGTGCGGGCGCAGACCCGGCTGGTCCGGGGCCGCGACAGGCCAGTTCATTGCGGGCCACCGGCACCAACAGCAAGACCACCAGAAACACTAGGGCCAGAACCAGCCCCGCCGCCCAACGCAACAGGCGCATCATTTGTTTGCCCACCGCAGACCTGAAAACAGGGCAAACCCGCCAAGCCCAATATGTGGCATATTGGCCGCGATCCGCCCAAACGACAGGCTGAACCCAAGGCTTTCGTTTGTAAAAATGGCGAGGTCCAAAAAGCCATAGGCGGTGAAAATGCCAAAAACGCCATCGGCCAGATAAAGCGCCCCAAACAGGATCAGAAACGTCCGTGCGGCGCGGTGACTGATCAAACCCGCCGCCAGGGCCCAAAGGGCAGAGGCCAGATGCAAACTGTCATCAAACACATCCAAGGCAAAGATGCCGAACGTCAGACCGTTTTCATCTGTCATTCCGGGGATGTAATTTAGGGCCGACACAAACAGCAGGATTGCGAAATAGGCAAAAGAAATTTTGCGAAGTAACGTCATGGCTTTAAACCTTTCCAATATACTGATCCCACAGATTGTTGCGAAACGTGCGTTCGGGATCGATGCTGCGTTTGAAATCGGCAAAGCCCGCGGCACCAGAATAACAGCGCCTAAACTGTTCAACGGTTGGATGCTGGCGATACGGCAAATAATATGCACCCCCAATGCCGATGATACCGTCGACCAAGTTTCGGGTCATGCGGGCCATATCAGCTTCGCCGCGCTGGGTTAGCTCTTGGCTAAAGCTCATGACTGCGGCAATGCGCGGCACGGGCGCATAGGCAAGAATACTGTCTGGGTCGCGATCCACAAATCGCAAGGTCACGTTCAGAAATTCCTGAAAGCTGGCTGGAATAACACGGCGGCAGATTTCAAGAAATTCTGGAAAGCGATCGGGGCTGACAAAATATTCATGCAAAATGTCCACGCGTTCCGGATTGCGATCATCCAATGTGACCACCGGTTCATTGATCAAAGAATTGCGGGTTGCATCGCCGCCCATCATTGGGCCAACCTCACTTTCAACCCACCAACGAAAACGTTTCATCCGTTCATTGCCCAATTGGCTGCGATATAGGCGACTGGCGATGTGGGACGTGGCCCCAGAGCCAGCCGCGGGTGGAAGATCGGTTTGATCTTCGGCGTCTCGATATGTGATCAACAAAGCCTGCTCAAAGAAATTGGCGCGATCCACGTTCAGCCGCCCATAAGCCATGTTCACGGCAGGATCGGCCAAGGCATCTGTAAATTCTGTACCGAATTCTTTGGCATCAAATTCTTCAAATGTTGGGGTCAGGCGTTTGTTTTTAGCCATTTCGACCGTCAGTGATGTGATGGCACCGATCAAGCCATATCCCCCCATCGCATGGCGAAACAGATCGGCATTTTGGCTGCGTGATGCGGTGACCAGATCACCCGATGGCAGAACCATTTCAACTTCGCGCACGGTGGCACCCATTGGGCCAAGTGGCGCAGGCCAGCCATGGGCATTCACCGAAAACGTGGCCGCAACACCAAAATCGTTGTTGGACTGCATAACCTTTGGGGAAAAGCCGGCTGGATCAAGCGTTTTGATAACTTCGGACCAGCGCGCGCCCGCATGCACCTTATAAAGGCCGTTGGCCTTATCCAATTCCACAGTGCCATTGTTGAAGGTAACAGCGCGCCCATCACGTGGGATGGCTTGCCCGCCCATCGAATGTCGCGCGGCCCCAATGTTGAAAGCGCGCCCTTCATTTTGGGCCGCTTTGATTTCTGCGCGCACGGCATCAACCGTGGCATTGCCCAGATCGGTTTCGATGCGGGTGTGTTTGAATATCGGGGTTGGGTTCAGTTCGCTTGCGTCATTCAGGATCGAACCGTCCATCGGGGTGGAAAGATTTGTGGTTCCGTCTTGCGTGGGAAGATGCCCACGGAAACGGTTTGCTGCAATTGCCCCTAGGGCGGCTGCACCACCAACCAACAATGCACGCCGAGAAAAATTTGCCATTCAAACATCTTTCATTTGTCCTGCAAAGACATATTTGAACAATGTTCACAAATGCAAGGGTAAATTTTGATAAATGATCCAATTCGTGGATCCATACGTTAAAACACAGAAGAATTTCAGGAGGTTGAGCATGTTTACACGACGTAAAATTGTTTTGGCGGCGGCAGCTGCGGCGGCAACCGTAGGGGCGCAAATGACATTTGCTCAGGAATATCGCGGTTATGAAATGCCACCTTATCGCGTTGTAAAAACCATGGATGGGGCCGAAGTGCGCCAATACGGGCCACATCTTTTGGCAGAGGTTCGGGTGTCAGGCTCCCGCAGTTCTGCGGCAAATCGTGGGTTCCGGACGTTGGCAAATTACATTTTTGGTGGAAACGCCAAAGGTGAAAAAATTGCGATGACGGTTCCCGTGGCGCAGACAAAAATCGGCGATGGGTGGGTTGTCAGTTTTATGATGCCGTCCCGATATACACGGGCAACCCTTCCCAAAGCACAAACAGATGCCATTCGCTTTTTGGATCAAACCGGTGATCTGCAAATCGTGCGAAGTTTCAGTGGCATTGTTGGTGGCAAGTTACCGGCGCAAACGGATGCATTGCGGAAGATTGCAGATCAGGCTGGCCTGCAAATTACCGGTTCACCCAAGTATTATTTTTACGACGATCCGTTCACAGCCCCCTGGAAGCGCCGCAACGAGGTGGCCTTTTCGCTGAAATAATTGAAAAGTGACTTGTCAGGTTAGACACAACGCGGTTCAATTCGGGGGCAATGGAACAAGAAACAACCCTTGAAACCGACGACGCCCCGGTTGTGTCCGATACGGATGCCACCGGAACAGAGGCGACCACACAAGATGTCGCCAAAACACTGTTTGAAGAGGGGCAAAGTTTTCTCGACCGTCTTATGACACCGTGGAGCCTTTATCAGCTGGGTATTGCGCTGGGCCTTATTGTTTTGGCGTGGTGCATTCATCGTGTCTTTGGTCCGCGCATTCCCGTGCGGGAAGGGGATGGTGTGCCCCGTTGGAAGGCGGGTATAAACGCCACCTTGCGCAGCCGCCTTGGTTGGATCGCTTTTGTTGTGATGATTTGGGTATTGGTCTTTGCGATGCGCCAACTGACTTGGCCATCCCGATCCTATCTATTGGCTGTGATTGGGAATTTGGCAACGGCACTTTTGATTGTTTCGTTGGCCACACAGTTGATCAAAAATGGGTTTTTACGACGCCTCGTCACCTATGGGGCGTGGGCATGGGTTACCCTGCGTATCCTTGGCCTGACGACAGAGGCGACGGCGCTTTTGGAATCCATGGCGATTGAGATCGGCGATACACGCATTTCATTGTGGCTGGTTCTGCAGGCGATTGTGACGTTGGGTGTGTTCTTTGCCGCGGCGCGGTTCATTTCGGTGAACACATCTGAACAAGTGCAGCGCAACGAAGATATCTCTCCGTCTATGCGGGTTTTGATCATCAAGGTTCTGCAAGTATTGCTGTATGGCGGGGCCTTTTTCATTGGGCTGAAGGCGATTGGATTTGATCTGTCGGGGCTTGCGATCCTGTCGGGGGCCATTGGGGTTGGTCTGGGGTTTGGCTTGCAAAAGGTGGTGTCGAACCTTGTGTCGGGTGTGATCATCCTTTTGGACAAATCCATCAAACCGGGTGATGTCATCAGCCTTGGGGATACCTTTGGTTGGATCAATGCCCTTGGGGCACGATACGTCAGTGTTGTGACACGGGATGGTCGGGAATATTTAATCCCGAACGAAGATTTGATTACCGGCCAAGTGGTGAATTGGTCCCATTCAAATGATTTGGTGCGTTTGGATATCCACTTTGGCACGGCTTATGGGGATGATCCCCATCACGTGCGAAAACTGGCGATTGAGGCGGCAAAATCCGTTGACCGGGTTTTGTCTTACAAAGACCCCGTGTGCCATATCGTTGGATTTGGTGACAGCAGCGTGGATTATGTTTTGCGGTTTTGGATCACGGATCCAACGGGGGGTCTGACCAATATTCGTGGCAACGTTTATCTTGCGCTTTGGGATACATTCCGAAGCCACAATATCAATATTCCATTCCCGCAACGGGAGGTTAGGATGCTGGACGATTAAGGTTCAAATTCCAACAGGTCCCCCGGCTGACAATTCAGTTCCTTGCAAATTTTTTCCAGCGTTTCAAAGCGCACACCTTTCACTTTGCCAGATTTCAAAAGGCTGAGGTTTGCTTCGGTGATCCCAACTTTTTCAGCAAGATCTTTGGATTTCATCTTGCGGTGCGCCAACATAACATCAAGGCGGACAATTATAGGCATTACACGAAACTCTCGTTCTCTTTTTGAAGTCGAAATCCTTCTTGAAAGACCCAACCGATTAACCAAAACCCGACACCGCAAAGGGCCAAGGAAATATCGCCCGGATCATATTCAAACCTGGGCCCTATGAACGGCCTACCCATGGACAGCCCTTTGTCAGTGACAAGGCTTTCTCCTGTATTGTTCCACGTGGCGATCACGTGATCCAAAGAGGCAAACACAGTATCGCCAACCATCGCCAACACCAAAAACATACCAAAATATTTGATCGCCCTGCATGTGCTTTCCTGAAAATATTCCCCTGATCGCATGCAATACAAAAGCCTTAGTCCAAAATAGAATGCGGCGGAGCCAAGGGCAATGACAATGAGCCAAAGTGAAAACAGTGCAATTCTAATCGGAAGTGTGATTTCCATATGATTTTCAACAATACGCCATCGCAGCAATCTGTCCGTCCAAGAAATTTCAAAAGCATATGTAGTGGCCTGATATATCCAATAAAACCAAAAACAAATCGCAGCTATGAACAAGATCATTGCTGTCAAACGGATTCGATGTTCCAGGGATCGCTTTTGATTTTGCTTCGTGGCCGTATCATTGGTTTTCTGGGGCATTAGACGAATTCCTTATTTTCTTGCAGGATTTTTGCCGATTCAATTTGCAAAAAGCCCAGTAAGACAAATCCAAGTCCGAAAAAGAAAATGGTGACAGTTTCCATTCCCCAATACCAAGATCTGGCTAAAGGTGGCCGATCGGTGAGGGGCCAAATGAGATCAAGTTCAAGGTTGTATGCGATGTTTCCACATAACGTTGCCAGACACGTCGCAAGCCCGATGGCGATCACAGGCCATTGGGTTGAAGGTTCGAACATGCGGCCTTGATAAACGCGCAGCGCCCCAAAGATGGCAAATGCAAAGCCAATCAAGCCAATAATCGCCGTCGGCATCCACATAAAAAAGAGGCTATTTCGAATTTTTGTTGTGATTAACGCAGGATCAATCCCGTAAACGTTGGCTGTATGATCCAACTTGATGAATCTAACTTCGAACAAACCCCAAACAACCTCATACAAATAATAAATGGTCCAAATTGAAAGCCCAATGATCAAAATCAATGAAATCAATTCTATTCGTTTCTGTCGCACGATAATTTCCTCTTGTCAGATAGTAATTATTGTTTTACAGAAAGAATATGTTGTCAATATCAATCATAATTCTCTTGTGGGATCAGCCCATATTGCTTCAGCAAGCTGAACAAAACTGTATGCCGCGACCGTACCTTGAAACGATCCATGTTCCGGAATGTGAAGAGGTTACGGCACGCCCAATGGTGTGAAAGTCAACTTAAATGAAGCGATTTTGGTTGATCCCTTTATGTGTTTTGTCGGTTGCTGTTGGGTGCGCCTATGTGAACATGCCCACGGCGTTGGCGCTAAAGAATATTGATCGCGCTGATTTTGATTTTGCGCATGCTGGCATTCGCATGACCGCTCCTAAAAACATTCGTGTTTTTGATGATCGGATCGCCGTGATTGTGGCTGTGTCGCACGAAGGATTGGCAAAGCCCGAAAAGCGGCGCTTCCCAATTCAGGTTATCCAAGCGAACAACACTTGGACATTTAAGGCGGATCCCAAAAGCATTCCTGAGATAACGCGGTTGCAGGCGCTTTCACGTGAATGGATTGCGCAGGGCAAAGAAGGGATAAATGACCGGTATTGGCTTCAATACGATGGCTGCCGAACCGGTCATGTTGATATGCGTCAAAGGATTACAGTCTTTGTAAAATGGCAAAAGGATGGGGATTATAAACCCATATTGACGCATGTGCCTTTGCACCTTTTGGCCAAGGGAATTGGTGCCAAGGATATCCCACTTTGTAAGCCTTAAGCGCAGAATTTCAGGAGCGCGAGAATGGTTGAGGAATCTCCCCGAGGGTGTTAATCTTATCCCATGGGTGATCTGCCCAAAACCACATGGAGGACACGGTCCTGTCTTTGACATCCGACGCGACACCGGTTGCGGCACCGACCAATGGGTCGAAAAGCACACGAAGCGACGCCATTTTGGCGGCAGTCATGAAATCCCTTGAAGACGACAAAGCCGAAGACATCGTGCAGATTGATCTGCGCGGTAAATCGGAAATGGGCGATTGGATGGTGATTTGTTCTGGCCGTTCCACGCGTCAAGTTGCGGCAATTTCTGAAAAGCTGAAAGATAAGCTTAAGCAGGAATTGGGCGTGGCATCGAAGTTGGAAGGTAAGGTCGCCGCCGATTGGGTTCTGGTGGATACGGGCGACGTGATTGTTCATGTGTTCCGCCCTGAGGTGCGTGAATTTTATCAGCTTGAAAAGATGTGGTTGGATCCTGCGCCAGCTGACGCCTGATGCGTGTTCGCATTGTGGCCATGGGACGCTTGCGCCAAGGTCCAGAACTTACCCTGATCAATGATTACCTTGACCGGTTTGCCAAAACTGGTCGATCGCTCAGCCTTGGCCCTGCTGAGGTGATCGAGGTTGATGACCGAAAGGGCGGCGGGAAATCCACCGAAGGGGCCGCATTGATCAAGGCCATTGGCAATGATGATTACGTGATTGCCTTGGATGAACGGGGCAAGATTAAATCTTCGCCGGAATTTGCCAAAGATCTGGCCGACATTCGCGATCAGGGGCATCAGACATTAAGCTTTGTGATTGGTGGTGCCGATGGATTGGACCAAACGGTCTTGAATCGCGCGCATACGAAGCTGAGCTTTGGTATGATGGTGTGGCCGCATATGTTGGTGCGGGTGATGATGTCAGAACAACTCTACCGCGCCGCATCCATCCTGTCGGGGGGACCATACCACAGGGTATGATCAGCCGCAGTATGCTTTCAAAATAATACCATCCGCATCGGTGCTGATGTTCAGGCGTGTTGGGATATAATCCATCGTTACCGCTGAATTTGGTGGGATTATTCGGATATGTCCGTCGGTGATGTCTTTTGGAAGTGTGGAGACATGTTTCCCAATAAAATCTTCGATTCGTTCAGGCCCGCAGTTCGGATCATCAAAATCTGTAAGGTCCGTTTTCACTTCATTCTCCGACTCTTGTTGATCAAGCGGGATACACGCCGACATGGTGATTAATCCCATGGCACATAGTAAACGAAGGGTGGTGAAAGCTTGGGTCATGAAAAGCGTCCTTGGTTATCCGCATGTGATATTTCGAATGATGTCATTCGCATCCAGCATAAAATTTATCCGTGTCGGCAGGAAATCTTCGGTCACCGCATCGCCGGGCCGGATGATGCGCACAGGTTGTAACAGCAATGTGGTTTCAAGGCTGGTGGATGGTCGCCCGATAAAATGCGCCATGCCGTTTGCCCCACAGGTGTCTTCGGCAGTTGGTGGAACGGCCGGAACATCCGGAATGGAAGCATCAGGTGTTTGATTGGCGCAGGCGGCCACAAAAACCAACGGCAATACATGCAGTTTTCTGAACATGGTGTGATCATGCCTGTCTTAGTTTGCGGGAACTAGGGGAAATTTCTTGAAAAGAATCCTTTGCCCGGCCAAGGTGCCCCCAAAGAAGAAGGAAGGGACAGACCCGATGAAAACGCGCGCAGCCGTGGCACTGGAAGCCGGCAAACCACTTGAGGTGATGGAAGTTAACTTGGACGGGCCTAAAGAAGGCGAAGTTCTGGTTGAAATCAAGGCAACGGGTATTTGCCACACGGATGAATTTACCCTTTCGGGTGCAGATCCCGAAGGAATGTTCCCGGCCATTTTGGGCCACGAAGGCGCAGGCGTTGTCGTGGAATGTGGGCCGGGTGTGACCAGCCTGAAACCGGGCGATCACGTGATCCCCCTTTACACCCCCGAATGTCGGGAATGTGAGTATTGTTTGAACCCAAAGACCAACCTTTGTCAGAAAATCCGATCCACCCAAGGTGCGGGTGTGATGCCAGATGGCACCAGCCGGTTTTCTATGTTGGATGGGACACCGATCCTGCATTACATGGGCTGTTCGACATTCTCGAACCACACTGTTCTGCCTGAGATCGCTTTGGCGAAAGTGCGCGAAGACGCGCCGTTTGATAAGATCTGTTACATTGGATGTGGTGTCACAACTGGCCTTGGCGCGGTGATGAACACGGCCAAGGTTGAAATCGGGTCGACTGCGATTGTCTTTGGTTTGGGCGGGATTGGCCTGAACGTGGTGCAGGGGCTGCGCCTTGCGGGTGCTGATCAAATCGTTGGCGTTGACCTGAACCCAGACAAGGTCGAAATGGCCAAACGGTTTGGGATGACTGATTTTGTGAACCCAAAGGATGTGCGCGGCAGCTTGGTTGACCATCTGGTCGAACTGACTGGCGGCGGTGGCGATTACACCTTTGATGCCACCGGCAATGTCGGCGTGATGCGTGATGCCTTGGAATCCGCCCATAAGGGGTGGGGTGAAAGCGTGATTATCGGCGTGGCACCCGCGGGCGCTGAAATTTCAACCCGCCCATTCCAATTGGTAACGGGTCGCGTCTGGCGCGGCACGGCCTTTGGTGGCGCACGAGGCCGGACAGATGTGCCAAAGATTGTTGATTGGTACATGGATGGTAAGATCGAAATCGATCCAATGATCACCCACACCATGCCATTGGAAGACATCAACAAAGGCTTTGACTTGATGCACGAAGGCAAATCGATCCGCGCAGTGGTGGAGTTTTAAGGCGCGGAACCAGAACTGAGTTGATGGCATCAATTCAAATGATGCCATCAATATTTTCCAGCGGGATCAATTCGAAGAAATCACCTCACCCTTTAATCCAAAAACGTATCCGCCCTTTGCCCCGCCCGTTCATAGTGGACGGGCAAGCACCGACCATAAAGTTGCTTGCACCTTTCTGGTGTGGCGACCATGTCTGGTTCTTCCACATAAGAAAAGATCGCAACATAACGTGGGATTGTGCCGGCCAAAGGCGCCACGCGATGCAATGAATACCGTCCCCGAAACAGTTGCAGATCACCGGGTTCCAAAACCAATGTTCGAATTTGATCGGAAGTGCCGCTGAGGACTTTTGTCACCTCCTCAAAATTCTCACTGCCTTTGCGGATATTCGGGGCATATTCAAATTCGCCCCCATGTTCAGCGTTTTGAATGGCAAGGGTCACGGTAAAATTGTTGGTGTCAAAGTGCCACGGAAAACCATTGCCGGCATCAGCCGCGTTGATGATGACATCTGCCAATGGATCGGCATAGGGAAAGAAGTTTTCCTCTTGCAAACAATCCTGCACAAATTTGCTGAGCGCAGGCAGGGTGTATAAGTCGCGCAAGGGGCTGCCGGTGGCGAAATTGTCGGCCGGGATGAAATAATTTGATCGGTCATAAAATTGTCGACGTGGATCATCTGATGGCAAAGATGGATCGTCTTTGGTGAAATACACATTGGTCCGTGCCGTTGATTTGAACCCTTTGTCAGAAACGCCTTCAGCTTGGGCCAGAAGGGTTTGAACCCCATCGGGGGTGATAAAGCCTTTCAATACGGCGCATCCATCCTCAGCAAGGGATGCCCTGACGTGTTCCACGATGGTGTCGCGCGCGGGACCGCTTTCCAAAACCGGATATTTGGATTGGTCAATCAACGTTTTTGGATCACACATTTTTTACCCCTTTCGGGGATAATCGTGCTGCGACTTTGGATCGTGATCTAACGCAAAAGCGACAAATTGCATTGCCGCGATCAAGCGGAATTGGCGATATCTTTCAAAATTTCCAATGCATCCCCTTCGCGGCCTTCGGGAATAAAAAGATGGTCATGATAAAACCCAGCCACAGGGTTTACCCCCATACCAGCCGCCGCCAGTTTAGTCGCGATGTGGGCAATGAAACCAACGGCATCCAAGGCGGAATGGACGTTCAGAGTGATCATGCGGGACGGGAATTCATATGACAGGTTCGCGGCGACCGCTTCTTCCTTTCGCAAAATCAGGGTTGTGCCCTCAGCCTCTTGAAAGATCATCCGTGGGGATAATCCTGAGGGCACCGCACCATGGGGCAACGTAACAAAGACAAATGTTCCTTCAATCAGTTGCCCAGTCATGGTTGCCAGCAGAGTTTTGAGGTCGGTTTCGCCAGACATTTTTGCCCCCATTCATCCATCGTGGCCTATCTGAAACCACAAAACCGTAAACTGCCAGCGCTTTCCCCCTTTTACCCAGATGAAATTAACTTACATTGCACCAAAGCCACCGTATGAGGTGAGCCCATGTTGAAGGAGCAGGCGCATGTGGTTGAATGACAACGACGACAACGATCAAAATGACAAAGATGAAAAGACACCAAAAAGTGTCAGTGCCCTGTTCCTGAAAAGTCGCAGTGTGTTGGTGACCGGTGGTATCAACGATAAATTGGCCGCCAAAGTGGTGACACAGCTTTTGGCGTTGGCCGAGGAATCAGACGACCCCATTAATATGTATATCAGCAGCCCTGGTGGCCACGTTGAAAGTGGTGACATGGTGCATGATATGATCAAGTTCATTAAGCCAGAGGTGCGGTGCATTGGATCTGGCTGGGTTGCCAGTGCAGGGGCGCTGATCTTTATTGGCGCAAAGAAAGAAAATCGGTTTTGTTTGCCCAACACACGTTTCTTACTGCATCAACCGTCTGGTGGGATTGGTGGCCAGGTAAGCGATATGCAAATTCAGGCCACGCAGATCAAACTGATGCGGGAACGGTTCGATCGTTTGTTTGCTGAGGCCACAGGACAAAAGCCTGAAAAGATCGCGGAAGATACGCAGCGGGATTTCTGGCTGAATACGGATGAAGCTTTGGAATATGGGCTTTTGGGCAAAGTCATCACCAGCGCCGATGACCTGACCTAAGCGGCGAAGGGGCGTAAAACCTCCACCTCTGCCCGGTAAGGCTGGGCGGTGGTGGGCAGGGGCGGAACGATAACCGCTTGGTGCTGTCGCAGTTGTTTGATCAACACGGGAACCATTCTGCGGTAAGCCGCAAAAATGCCGGGTTCGGGCACTGGCAGATCACGTCCAATCAATTCATGCAGCTTCGGCAGATTATAATATGGCACCATGGTGAACATATGATGTTCCACATGATAATTCATATTGAGATACAAAAACCGGTTAATCGGATCCATCAAAACGGTGCGGGTGTTTAATCGGTGATCCGTCACATTTTCTGCCAGACCCAAATGTTGAAGGGATCCTGTCATAACGCGTTGCCAAGCCCCATAAAACGTTGGCAAACCAATCAACAGCAAAGGCAAGATCGATCCTGACACAATGGCCGAAATGCCAACCAATGCATGAATACACAGTGTAATGCGTGCTGTGCGGAACACCTTTTGATGATCTGCGTCGCGCACATACATCATTTCCGCTTCGCTGAGCCGCCCAAAGGCGTGGTCCACCATCCGCCGCAGCATGGCAATGCCATCTGGAATTCCAAACAGATTGAACAAAATGCGTGCCAGATCCGGTGGGCGCATGGCTTGGATTTCGGGATCGCGGCCAACGATGATGGTATCAGTGTGGTGGCGAACATGGCTGGCGCGCCAAACATATGGATTGCGAAACAACATGAAGCTGGCGATGTGGTACACAATGGAATTAAGCCATTGCGTTTTAAATGCAGTTTGATGCCCGCATTCGTGCCAACGCGCATCAGATGCAGATCCATAAAGCACACCATAAGCGATCCAAAATGGCACAGACCACCACGTGCCCCAAAGCGCGATACCGGCCCATGCAGTGGCGATCAATAGTCCAAGCCACACACCCAAATCGCGCAAGGGGCGGGCATCTTCTTTCACCATCAAAGTGCGAATATCCGCAGGATCAACGGGTGAACGATACCAGTTTGGATTGGCCAATCCGGCGTCTTGGACGGCGCGATCTGTTTTGGGGGTTAAGGCATATTCACGAGGCATATGAATACACTAACGCCTGTAATTTGCCCCGTCAAAAGGAAGGTAATCCAACGCCATTCAGGCCCCGTATCGGGCCATGAACATTTTCAAAGCTTCCTCCGCGACGCGTTCTTTTTGGGCATCCGTAAACGTATCTTCACCACCGCAAACGAACCTGTCATGCAGATCCACTTTGCAAAGTTCAATGAATTGAAGGGCGGCGAATTCTGGATCTTTGATCTTTAACTCACCATTTTCAATCCCGCGCTGCAAATAGGGAAGAATGGCATCCTTAATGGCCACGGGTCCGGCCTCGTAAAATTCTTTCGAGATTTCGGGGAACCGCGCGGCTTCACCAACGGACAGGCGAAAAACATCGCGGCTGAATGGTGTCAGGGTTTCAAAGACGATTTTGTATGCGGCAAAGCGCAAGCAATCTTCGGCCTTTAGGCAGGGATCCATCTCTGCTTGGGCAAGTTCAATTTGGTGATGATATTTTTCCTGTGCAACGGCGATATACATCGCCTTTTTGTCGGGGAAATAGCTGTAAAGGGTGGCCTTGGACACGCCGGCCGCTTTGGCAATGGCATCAACGCTTGCCCCTTCAAAGCCCTGTGTCAGGAAAACTTCCTTCGCGCCATTGATGACGTCTTCGTATTTGCGCCCGCGTTTGGGCTCTTTGTCGAGCATGCCGATCTCCCTCAAGCGACTATAGGCCGCTTGAGGGAATATGGGCAAGTCAGCCCTCTTGATCTTCAATGATCAATGGCTGTTCTGGTGTAGGGAAGGTGCCTTCAATTGGAAACTGCAAAGTCCAAGACGGCAAGGTGACTGGAACAAAAGCCTGCGCTGTTCCAACAAATCCAGCGGTCAAGGCAAGGGCAAGAGCAATCGATTTCATTTTGTGAGTCCTTATATAAACTGAACGGTACAGTTTAGATATTACATACAGTGCTTATGTCAATACTAAACTGTTTAGTTTATTTCAAATTCGCAGAGTTGATTGCACGGGGTCGCTTCGATATCGGAACGATATGCTTGCGATCTTTCTTAAGACACTGCCGTTTTTTGCCATCATTGGGGTTGGGTATGCCTCTGGGCGGGCACGTTTTTTCACGGATACGGCCACGGCATATTTGACCAAGTTTGTCTTCTATTTTGCGCTTCCGGCGATGTTGTTCAAATTTTCCACTAATCTGTCTTTGCAGGATGTTTTGAACTGGGACTTCCTTCTGGCCTATCTCATTGCAAGCTGCGTTGTGTATGGCGTGGCCACGGCGGTGGCATTGGCGCGTCGTATCAGCGTTGAAGAGGCGGCCGTCGAAGCCCAATGCGCGGTGGTTGGGAATATTGGTTTTTTGGGTTTGCCAATGTTGGCATTGCTGATGGGGCCCGCGGCCGTGGCCCCGGTGATGATGATGCTTATGGTGGATCTGTTCGTTTTTGGATCACTGATCGTGATATTGATCACGGGGTCCCGTGATGGGCGAATGTCGATTGGAATTCTTAAAACAGTTACATTGAGTGTTTTGAAGAACCCGATGATCATGGCATTGTTCCTGGGCCTTGCTTGGACATCGGGTGGTATTGAAACCCCACAGCCGGTCAAAGATTTTATCGACATGTTGGCGGGTGCATCAACGCCCTGTGCCCTGTTTGCAATCGGCGCATCATTGGCCAGCAAATCCGCAGAACGCGTCAGTGTTGCCGGGTGGCTTTCATTTTGCAAATTGGTTTTGCATCCAGCGGCCGTTGCTGTGGCGATGATCCTTTGGTTCCAAATCGACGGATATTTGGCCGCAGTTGCAATTTCAGCAGCAGCCCTTCCCGTGGCGGGAAATATCTATATCGTGGCGCAAAGTTATGGGGCCGCGGCCCAACGTGCGTCAGCGGCGATCCTTGTATCGACGGTGATTTCAATTGTGACGGCATCGATTGTGATCGGGCTGGTCGAAGGGCTTTGAAAGGGAGAAAGCCATGCAAACAGTTTCTGAAAACCGGTGTTTTGGTGGTGTGCAGGGTGTTTATACCCATGCGTCAAAATCAACAGGCGGTGACATGACATTCGGGTTGTTCTTGCCGGAAGAGGCACAAGAAGGCCCCGTGCCGGTGTTGTGGTATTTGTCAGGTCTGACCTGCACCCACGAAAATGCCATGGTCAAAGGCGGGGCGCAGGCTTGGGCCGCCGAACAGGGCATTGCACTTGTTTTTCCCGACACATCGCCACGTGGGGAAGGCGTTGCCGACGACGAGGCCTATGATCTTGGCCAAGGCGCCGGATTTTATGTGAATGCGACCCAAGATCCATGGAAACCTCATTTCCAGATGTTTGATTATGTTGCCAAGGAATTGCCGGCCTTGATCGGAGCTGAATTTGCCATCGATCTGGATCGTCAATCCATCACTGGCCATTCGATGGGCGGTCATGGGGCCCTGACGATTGCCATGTCAGGTGTCACACAGTTTAGATCGGTTTCTGCCTTTGCGCCGATTTGTAATCCCACGGGATCCGATTGGGGGCGCAAGCAATTGTCAGCTTATCTGGGGGAAGACGAAACCAATTGGGCGGCCCATGATGCATCGCTTTTGATGGCGGATCGTGGGTGCGACGCACCAGTTTTGATTGATACGGGCACGACTGATCAATTTGGTGATCTTTTGAAATCAGAAACACTGGCACAGGCCATGGTGGCCCGCAGGCAAGATGGTCAATTCCGAATGCAAAAGGGTTACGACCATTCCTATTTCTTCATTTCAACCTTCATGGAAGATCACGTTAATTTCCATGCAGAGGCATTGTGGCGTTAAGCATCATGGAACACTATGATCTTATTATCATCGGATCAGGGCCTGCGGGGCGTTCTGCGGCGATCCAAGCGGGAAAGCTGAAACGTAAGGTTTTGGTGATTGATCGCCGTGACAGGCTGGGTGGTGTTTCGGTTCATTCCGGCACTATTCCTTCAAAAACCTTGCGCGAAACCGTTTTGAATTTGTCGGGTTGGCGCGAGCGCAGTTTTTACGGGCGATCCTATCGTGTGAAGGATGAGATTGAAGCAGAAGATCTGAAGGTGCGCCTGCACAAAACGTTGGATTACGAAGTTGATGTGCTTGAACATCAATTCAATCGCAACCACGTGGAAACCTTGCATGGGTTGGCAAAGTTTGTGGGTGAAAACGAACTGGAAGTCGCGACAGAGGCAGGGGATACCGTGCGTGTTGCGGGTGACAAGTTTCTGATCTCAACCGGCACAAAAACATTTCGGCCAGATACGGTTCCTTTTAATGGCAAGAACATCGTCGACAGCGATGAATTTTTGGAAATGTCGCGCATACCAAGATCGTTGGTGGTGATTGGCGCAGGCGTGATTGGGGTGGAATACGCCACCATGTTTTCGGCGCTTGATGTGCGGGTGACGTTAATCGAACCGCGCGACAGCTTTCTCGATTTTATCGACAAAACCCTGATCCAAGAATTCACCCATCAAATCCGTGAAAACGGTGTGGATTTGCGTTTGGGATCCGCCATGTCAGAGGTCATCGAAGGTGATGACTATGTTGAAGTCTGCTTGGAAAATGGGCGTCGCGTACGCGCAGAGATGCTGTTGTTTGCCGCCGGGCGCATGGGTGCAACTGATCGATTGGGGTTGGAGTCCGTTGGTCTGGAAACCGACCATCGGGGAAGGATCGAAGTTGATCGGGGAACCTATCAAACCAGCGTGCCGCATATTTATGCCGCGGGGGATGTAATTGGGCACCCATCATTGGCATCCACCAGTTTGCAACAGGGTCGTATTGCCGCCTGCCACGCATTGGACACACCGACATTGGGGGAAAGCCCGTGGTTCCCATATGGCATTTATTCCGTGCCGGAAATGTCCACCTGCGGGATGAGCGAGGAAGAACTGCAAAAACGTGAAATCCCATACGAGGTTGGGATCGCACGGTTCCGAGAGACCAGCCGCGGCCACATCATGGGTTTGGAACATGGCATGCTGAAAATGCTGTTTTCCCTGAAAACCAGACGGGTGTTGGGTGTTCAAATTGTGGGTGAAGGCGCGACAGAGCTGATCCACATCGCACAGGCGGTTTTGAACCTGAAGGGTACGGTTGATTATTTCGTGCAAAACACCTTCAACTATCCCACCTTGGCAGAGGCTTATAAAATTGCCGGGTTAGACGCGTTCAATCGCATGCCCATTCCGGAAGAATTCAAAAGCCATGGTAAGGCAAAGAAAAAGTGATTTTTGTTGACGCCGATGCCTGCCCCGTCAAGGCAGAGGTTGAAAAGGTTGCAACGCGCTTGAAAGTGCCGGTGAAAATGGTGTGCAATGGTGGCCTTCGCCCCAGCCAAAACCCATTGGTTGAAATGGTCTTTGTGGATCAAGGTGCAGATGTGGCTGACATGTGGATTGCAGATCATGCAGGTGCGGGTGATGTGGTTGTGACGAGTGATATTCCTTTGGCGGCGCGGGTCATCGAAAATGGCGCACGCGTGGTAAAACACAATGGTGAAGAGCTGAACGAACGGAACATTGGGCAAGTGCTGGCCACGCGTGATCTGATGGCAGATCTGCGTGCGGCGGACCCGTTTCGCCAAGGCGGCGGCGCGGCGTTTGGCAAGGCGGACCGTTCGCGGTTTCTGGATGTTTTGGATCGTGCGGTGCGTCTTTCGGTTGGTCAAACTTAATCCAAGACACATTGATCAATCAAAAGTCTGAATTCGGCATCGGCCTGGTCGCGTTCAAGACAGTCAACCCAAACCGCACAGGGCAGGTTGGTGTATGTCAGCAAAACACACATATCTGATTGGTGCGGCTTGGGCTTTGTTTGCGACGTTGTTGTTTTCGATCAACGACAGTCTGATTAAATTTCTTGCGGGCGATTACGCGTTGCACCAAGTGGTTTTTGTACGATCCTTTGTTGGGGTTTGTTTGCTTTGTTTGATCGTGATCCCACTGCGGGGTGGGTTCGCGGATATAAAAACGGATAAATTGGGCCAACATATTTTTCGAAGCCTGTGTGTGGTTTGGGCCAATTTGTTTTTCTATATGGCCCTGGCCGAAATGAAACTGGCCGAGGTGGTGGGCATATTTTTCGTCGCGCCTTTTTTGATTACGATCTTTTCCGTGGTATTCCTGAAAGAACATGTTGGCCCCCAAAGATGGGCGGCCATTGGCATCGGCTTTGTCGGGGTTTTGTTAATTGTTAAGCCAGGATCAGAGGCCTTTCGCCCAGTTGCTTTTCTGCCAATCATGGCCGCCATGGGATATGCCACATTCCACATCATGACGCGCAAACTGGGGCGTTCCGAAACAATCGTTTCCTTGACGTTTTATCCCCCTTTGACGTTTTTGGCCGTCAGCATCCTTATTGGATTATCTTTGGGTCATGGAACGTTTGATCAAGGTGACGGCGCATTGGGCTTTGTCACACGCGCGTGGGTGTGGCCGGAATTCCAAGATTTACTTATCATGGCGGCCATCGGGGTTGGGGTAACCTTTGGGGGTGCGGCCATCAGCCAAGCTTACAAAATGTCAGAGGCGGCATTGGTCGCCCCTTTTGAATACCTCGCGTTGGTTTATGCGGCATTCTTTGGGTGGATGTATTTCGACGAATGGCCAGACGATGTTGCGTGGATGGGCATTGGTCTGATCTTGGTGTCGGGCCTGTTTATGGTTTGGCGCGAAGCCGTGAATGCCAACACACGGGTTGCACCGCCCAACGCCCCAAGATAGCGACTGTGTGGCAAGGAGGATTGCCAATGCCCATCAAAGCCGTTGTTTTTGATATCGGGAACGTTCTGATCGAATGGCAGCCGGAACAATATTACGATCGTGTCTATGGCGCGGACCGGCGCAAAGCCTTGTTCGACGCCGTGGATTTACATGGAATGAATGAACTGATTGATCAGGGGCAACCCTTCAAGGAAGTGATTTATGACTGGGCTGAACAGCATCCTGAATTCGCAACAGAAATCCGGGATTGGCATGATGCGTGGATCACCCTTGCTGCCCCGCCGATCTGGCACAGTGTGCGCATTTTGCGATCACTGCGTTTGCGGTTGATGCCTGTGTTTGCCTTGTCAAATTTCGGCGTTGAAAATTTTGAACTGGCCCAATCGCACTATGATTTTTTGAATGAGTTTGATCAGGAATTCATTTCAGGCCGACTGAAAGTCACGAAACCAAGCGCAGACATTTACGCCCAAGTGGAAACGGCATGCGGCATTGCCCCAGAAGATTTGTTGTTCACCGATGACCGGGCGGAAAATATCAAGGCGGCCCAAGAACTTGGGTGGCAAACCCATCTTTTTGATGGGCCTGAAGGATGGGCCGAAAGATTGGTATCAGAAGGCATTCTGTCGTCAGAGGAGGCCGCATAATGCGAACAATCTCATTCCCTGAAGGGGATTCCAAAATGGATTGGATGGCCTTGGTGGATGCACTCAAGGCCGGGCACGCACGCGAAAAGGCATCTGTGGAAGATCTTTTTCTGTATCGCGGGGATGATACAGTTTTGTCGCGGTCTGCATGGATTGATGGCATGGGAATGCTGACCAAAACGGCAACCGTATTTCCAAACAATCCCTCACAGGGGCAACCAATGATCGGCGGTGGCGTCATGTTGTTCGACGACACTGATGGATGCTTGTCAGCCGTGATTGATTTCCATTTGATCACCAAATGGAAAACCGCAGGCGACAGTCTGTTAGGGGCGCTTTTGTTGGCCCCTAAGGATGTGAAAAACATATTGATCGTCGGGGCGGGCACCGTTGGCCATTCCTTGGTTCAAGCATTTTCTGCAGGGTTTCCCGGTGCGCAGTTCAGCGTGTGGAACCGCACCAACGCAAGCGCGATCAAGTTTGGTATCGAAACTGGGGCCACCGTGGTGGAAAGTTTGGAACACGCGGTTACCAGTGCAGATATTATTTTGACGTGCACAATGTCGACAGAGCCCTTGATCCGGGGGGAATGGCTGCGCCCAGGGCAACACTTGAATATGATTGGTGCGTATCGCCCAGATATGCGCGAGGCTGATGATGATGCCCTGTTGAAATCACGTGTCTATGTTGACAGTTTCGACACCACCTTGGGTCACATCGGCGAATTGAAAATTCCGCTTGAGGCTGGCACCATCAAACGCGACCATATCTTGGCCGAATTTTATGAAATGGAAAAATTCGCCCCAGCTGAAAATGATATCACAGTGTTCAAAAATGGCGGTGGGGCGCATTTGGATTTGATGACGGCGACTTATGTGTTGGGGGCGGTTGAACCGGGTTAACATCCCTTATGCGGCGGCTGCCTTTAACGGCCGTTCTTTCACTGGCAAGTGCACAATGGCACTGAACAACCCAACGCCAACACCAACCCACCAAACGGCGGTATAATCACCATAGATGTCGTACATCCGCCCACCCAGCCAGACACCCAGAAAGCTGCCCAATTGGTGGGAAAAGAACACAATGCCATACAGCGTGCCCATATACCGCAAGCCATAAATATGCGCCACCAAACCACTGGTCAGGGGAACGGTGGCCAACCACAAAGATCCCATCGCCACTGAAAACAAAATCACGCTTGTTGGGGTGATCGGGAATATGATGAATAAGGCTGCAATGATAGTGCGGCCCAGGTAAATGCCGGCCAAAAGATATTTCTTAGAATATCGTTTGCCCAAATATCCAGCAGTCAAAGTTCCGACGATGTTGGCAAGCCCAATCAAGCTGATGGCCAAGGCCCCCAGTGCAGATGTGCTGGTAATTCCAATGGAATATAGTGCACCACCCGGCAGGATCGGTCCGCAAAGTTCCGTCACGAATGCTGGAAAGTGTGCCGTCACAAATGCCAACTGATATCCGCAGGAAAAGAACCCAAGAAAGATAAGTGTATAGGACGGGTCTTTGAACGCTTTGACCAGAACTTGCCCGATGCTTTCTTCCAATTCTGCCTTGGTGGCGGCGGGTTCGGCCCTCATCAGCGGCAAAACCAAAAGCGTCGCCAAGATGATTCCGGCAAAGACAAGGAAGACCGACTGCCAAGGCATCATCGTTAACAGCCATTCAGCAACCGGTGCGCCAACAACTTGCCCTGCTGAACCAGCCGCAGTTGCGATGGCCAATGCCATGGGTCGATTTTCATCAGATGCGGCCCGGCCAACCACAGCCAAGATAACGCCAAACCCGGTTCCTGCGATGCCAAAACCAACCAGCCAAGCATATGTTTGATGCGCCAAAGGCGTAATCGAATAGGCAGATGCAACAAGGCCAACCGCATAAACGATCGCGCCCAAGATGATGGCCTTACGATCGGTCAGCTTTTCGGCGATGGCCCCGAAGATGGGCTGTCCTATGCCCCACGCCAGGTTCTGAACGGCAATGGCCAAACTAAACTCTGCGCGCAGCCAATTAAATTCTTCCGCGATCGGAATTTGGAAGACACCAAAGGACGCTCGGATTGCAAAGCTGATCAACATGATGATGCAGCCAGCAACAAGGACAGGTGTGATCAAAGGGGCGCGGGTCATGATGCGACCTTACGCTGATGTGAGGTGGGGGCAAGAGGTGATCTTGGCCCCAAGATTGCAAATTCTGATTTGGATATTTGCGCCTTGATACGGTGCAAGGTATGCGAAGATCATGACGTTAAGCGAAGTATACTCAACCAAAGTGAACGATGGGCACTTAAATTGGGATGAAGCCCAAGTTGCGGCAATTGCAGAATTGGATCGCATTTTGATTGCGTTGAACCAACCGGCGAAAAAAGGCTGGTTTGCAAAAACGCCAACGCCGCCCAAGGGGTTATATCTTTGGGGGGGTGTCGGGCGTGGTAAATCCATGGTGATGGATATGTTTGCTGATGCAGCACCTGCCACACGTCGCGTGCATTTCCATGCATTCATGCAAGAGGTGCACACAGGCATGGGAGAGGCACGTAAAAAAGGTGTTGAAGACGCCTTGCAACCTGTTGCGGATAGAATTGCCGACGGCCTGAAATGCCTCGCTTTTGATGAGATGCAGATCACAGACATAACCGATGCAATGATTGTCGGCCGTTTGTTTGAGGCATTGATGGATCGTGGCGTGGTAATCGTGGCAACGTCAAACCGTGTGCCCGACGACCTATACAAAGATGGATTGAACAGAGCGCTCTTTGTGCCATTCATAGAGCTTTTGAAATCGCAGATGGTTGTGCATGAATTGGCATCCAAAACGGACTACAGACAAGATCGTCTGTCAGGACGGAAGGTTTATTTTAGCCCCCTCGGGCAAGAGGCAAAGAAAGCCATGGATGAACTTTGGCTTGATCTTGCAGGCGGCGCTGGGACGTCTTTGGTGTTTGAAGTGAAAAAACGCCAAGTGAAAATCCCAGAATTTCGTAATGGAGTAGGGCGGGCATCCTTCCAAGATTTATGTGGTGCTGCCTTGGGCGCCGCCGATTACCTTGCCGTGACAGAGGGGCTTCGGGTTTTGATGTTGGATGACATTCCAATTTTAGGACCCCACAACAATAATGAGGCCAAACGTTTCGTTACCCTGATCGACACAGTGTACGAAGCGCGCATTCAATTCATCGCTTCTGCCGATGCGATGCCTGAGGAATTATACCCCAAAGGTGCGGGAAGTTTTGAATTTGAAAGAACAGCTTCCCGCCTGAGGGAGATGCAGGCGGAAAGCTGGACTGCGGACTAAAGCCCTGAAAGTACTGGTATGCGCAGGCTTTGCCCGACTTTGATCGTATTGTCGGACGTCAATTGATGACGGTTCGCTAGATAGATTTCTTTGGCCTGTGATTGATCGCCGTAATATTGGCTGGCGATGCTGGCGATGCTGTCGCCCGGCAGGACAGTGTGCATCGCGAGGACTTCCACAGGGGTATCTGGGTCTTCGCGGTTCAAAAATGAAACGATTGATTGAACCCGTGCATCATTGTCTGCCGTGTTTTGCGTAACTTCGACAGGTGCTAAATCGCCCGAAGAGATCTGAATTGCCGGCAAAGTTAGATCCGGAATTTGGATGCTGGCGGATGCAACATCTGTACGTCCCCCATGCCCAATATCAATCGCGAATTCAGGTGATAACGTCCCCGGTGTTTTGGTTTGAAATACAAGAATGGCCAGAGCCGCGCAAAGCCCTGCCACTGGTAAATAAAATCGATGCATTGCCTGTACCCGATCTGCCCTTTTGTGTGCGAACAGCTGTGCGTCGCCCGGTCTAAAGCCGTTAAGGTGGATATTTGTACGATCCACGCAGGTCATGACGCATAGTGCCCCTTTTATCTATCACGATATCTTGTGTAGAAACTTGAACAAAAAACTAGATGATCGTGAATTGCATAGATGTTGAAGATTTACAGCA
Source organism: Planktomarina sp. (assembly GCA_020630015.1). Lineage (GTDB taxonomy): Bacteria > Pseudomonadota > Alphaproteobacteria > Rhodobacterales > Rhodobacteraceae > Planktomarina. Next base: position 37,913 of record JAHDCF010000002.1, read on the forward strand.
GCTATGTCAAGGGGTGAAGCGAATCGGGTTAAGCCGCCGTGTCTTCCAGTCCAAAATGCCGAAGCACATGCCCGGCCAAATAAAGTGAACCGCAAATCAAAATACGGTGCCCAGATTCTTTGGCACGTTGAAAAGCCGTTTCAAAATCTTCGCTTTGGCTGGCGTCAATATTGTAGCTTTGAGCGGCAGACATAATATCTTGGGCCGGAACGGCGTTTATTTCATTTGGTATGGTTACCGCAATTAATGCCGACAAATGCGGCGCAATTGGATTTAGAAAACCTGCAACATCTTTTGTGTTGATCATTCCGCAGATTGCCGTGGTTGGTTTGTCACTTTGGCTGGCCAGCGTTTGTGCAATGGCGGCCCCCGCTGCGGGATTGTGTCCCCCATCCAGCCAAATATCCCCATCCAATGGAAGGCGCTGCATTCGCGCGGGCCATTTGGGTTGGGTCATCGCCGACAAACAAGCGATTTCATCAAACCCTAAGGTGCGCAAAGTGGCGATCGCCGCGCCCGCATTTTGGATTTGATGCGGGCCGGGCAATGCCGGCAAGGGCAAATCTAAAAGACCGGTTTCATCTTGAAAGATAAGCCGATCCCGTTCCGTGCTGACGTGCCAATGTTGCCCATGAATCCACGGTACTGCGCCAACGGCATTTATTTTAGCTTCGATCACGTCAAGTGCCGCGTCTTTTTGTGGGCCGATAATGGCTGGGACGCCACGTTTTAAAATGCCTGCCTTTTCACCGGCGATTTCTTCGATGGTGTCACCCAAGAAGGCCTGATGATCCAGATCAACCGGGGTAATGATGGTGGCGGCGGGTGAAGACACAACATTGGTTGCATCCAAACGCCCCCCCAGACCCACCTCAAGCAAGGTGTAATCTGCCTTGGTTTCCGCAAAGGCCAAAAGTGCGGCGCATGTCGTAATTTCAAAATAGGTGATATCGATGCCGGCATTCGCCTCGTAACACCGATCCAAAAGATCCGTTAGATCTGGTTCTGAAATCAGGGTTCCAGCCAGACGGATGCGTTCATGAAACCGCGCCAAATGCGGGGAGGTATAGGCGTGAACCTCTTTTTGTGCGCCTTCCAAGCCGGCCCGAACCATGGCTTGGGTTGAACCTTTGCCATTGGTTCCGGCGATGTGGATCACAGGTGGCATAAGATCTTGTGGATTTCCCAATGCATCCAACAACCGCCAAACGCGGTCTAAGGTCAGATCGATCACCTTGGGGTGCAAGGCCATCATCCGTTCTAAGATCAGGTCGGATTTTTGGGTTGTCACGTTGCGTCTTCTGTTTGGCCGTCTGATGGTGAAACCGAAGTTGGTTTCGGCAAATCCCCCGCCACAGGGGGCGTTTCGCGTAACAACATGCGCGAGACGCGGATCAGGGTTTCACGCATTGCGTTGCGATCCACGACCATATCCAACATGCCATGATCCAAAAGATATTCCGCGCGCTGGAACCCCTCTGGCAATTTCTCACGAATGGTTTGTTCGATGACGCGTGGCCCAGCAAAGCAAATCAAGGCATTTGGTTCAGAGATATGAACATCCCCCAACATGGCATAACTGGCCGTTACACCGCCGGTAGTTGGATGTGTCAGCACCACAATATACGGCAGACCCGCTTCTTTCAGCATTTGCACGGCAACGGTGGAACGCGGCATCTGCATAAGGCTCAGAATGCCTTCTTGCATGCGTGCGCCGCCCGCGGCTGAGAAAAGGATTAACGGGCATTTCAATTCAACGGCTCTTTCTGCCGCTGCAATTATTGCGTTGCCCACGTACATTCCCATGGATCCGGCCATGAAGGTGAAATCTTGAACTGCGGCAACGATTTTGGTGCGTCCGATATCGCCTTCGGCCACCAACATCGCTTCGCGTTCGGACGCGGCCTTTTGGGCGGCTTTCATCCGATCTGGGTATTTCTTTTGATCTTTAAAGCCCAGTGGATCGACGATGGGGGCGGGGACTTCCACCTCTGTAAAAATGCCGCCATCAAATAGTGCTGAACAGCGATCCCGAGGAGAAATCTGCATATGATGGTTACACTGCGTGCAGACATTAAGATTGTTGGATAGTTCACGGTGGAACAGCATCGTCCCGCAATCGTCGCATTTTGTCCAAAGGTTTTCGGGAACGTCACGCCGCGAAAAGAGGCTGTTAATCTTTGGGCGGACGTAATTGGAAATCCAGTTCACGGCGTTAATGATCCTGTTTAGTGGGTCATCATCGAATTAAGGCTGACGCTGGGGAATTGCAACTGATCGTTGCGGGTTTAAACCGAACGGGGATTAAACTTTCAAACGGGCGCGAATAACCAAATACATGGCCAGCATTGCAATCGCGTTGCTGGGCAGGCGCATCAACACTTCGTTTGTGTCAGAGATTGAGAAGGGCATCGCCATCAAGGCCAAACCGCCTAAGTGATCAGACAGGCCAATAATTACGATCGCGATTATGTTGTTCACGAAGTGAAATGCGATTGCGGCACCAATTGATCCGGTGCGGGCCGTCAAATCAGCGGCCAACGCGCCAAACATGATCGCCCATAAAACAATCCATGGGGCGGCTGTGCCAACGGCCTCTGGGTTATAGTGGCCAATACCAAACAGCACCGAAGGAATTAATATCCACATGACGGGTGGCAGGCCAAGGGCGGCAACCTGGCTTTGGAGATAGCCACGGAAAACAACTTCTTCGGCGGTCACCTGAACAAACACCAATGCCACTGCGATCGGCAGAAGAGTTAACCAAAGTGTCGGATCTACGTTCAAAACGGGGGCTTCGAACACGAAGATTATTGCCACCAGCGCAAAAACAACTGGCCAAACTGCCCAAATGGCACGGCCAAAATCGCGGGTCGCGCGGGATAAGGGCCCAACAATCGATAATGGATTGGCTTTGTGAACAACGTAAACCGTTAGACAAACCGCACCGATCATCAAAAAGAATGTTGAAAGAAGGAACAGTGTTTGGGCAGGGCCGATGTTGCCGCCATTGCGTGCAATCGGGGCCAAGAACTCACGGCCCAGTATCAGTTCCGCGCCAGAAACATAAAGAAAGTTAAGCGCGATAAAGACGCCAAGACCAACAGCACAACCAAGACCCAACCGCCAAACGGCGGCGTAGGCCCGGGCGGGTGCCACAAGTCTTTCATGTCGGGCGTAATTCATTCGCAGCTTTCTTTACCTTCAGACCCAATTAAATCAGGCCCAAACCCCCACCATCATATAGACAGGAAAGCAGGACCAGATTCAACTAAATCACCGAAAAATGGCGATTCTTGGCCTGTATATCGTGAAAAAAATGGAATTTCCGTGGGACTTATGTCTGATTTTCCCCTCATTTGAGAATTTGAATAATCTTCCCGTTAACCAACCTATACTTTTGTACATGTCCTTTATTTGTAAAGGGAATCACCCTGAATCAATCTTGCCGGTTGGTGTTTCGTCGCCTAAACCCGTTTTGACCAGTCAGGGGACCACGCGATATGCTGAAAACAAAATTTGATAAATCCAATCTTCCCAGCCGCCATGTAACCGAAGGCCCGTCCAGGGCCCCGCATCGGTCATACTATTATGCAATGGGCATGAGCGCAGAAGAAATCGCCCAGCCATTGATTGGTGTCGCCACCTGTTGGAACGAAGCAGCGCCGTGTAATATTTCCCTCAACCGCCAAGCACAGGCAGTGAAGCTGGGCGTTAAATCCGCCGCAGGCACCCCACGCGAATTCACAACCATCACCGTAACCGACGGGATCGCGATGGGGCACGAAGGCATGCGGTCTTCGTTGGCCAGCCGCGAGGCAATCGCCGATACTGTTGAGTTGACGATGCGTGGGCATTGTTATGATGCGATTGTAGGATTGGCTGGGTGTGACAAATCTTTGCCGGGCATGATGATGGCGATGGTGCGTTTGAACGTTCCATCTGTGTTCATTTATGGTGGGTCAATTTTGCCGGGTCGTTTGGATGGCAAAGACGTGACAGTGCAAGATGTATTCGAAGCCGTTGGTCAACATCAGGCGGGTAATCTTAGCACATGCGAACTTGAAAAGTTGGAGGCGGTGGCCTGCCCGTCTGCCGGGGCGTGTGGCGGACAATTCACCGCAAATACAATGGCTTGTGTAAGCGAGGCGATTGGCTTGGCCTTGCCAAATTCGTCGGGCGCGCCAGCCCCATATGAAAGTCGGGATCAATACTCCATCGCCTCGGGCGAGGCGGTTATGAACCTTCTGGAAAAGAATATCCGGGCCCGTGATGTTGTTACACGCCAATCGCTTGAAAATGCGGCGCGCGTTGTTGCCTGTACGGGTGGTTCAACCAATGCAGGGCTTCATTTGCCGGCGATTGCCCATGAGGCAGGAATTGAATTTTTCCTTGATGACGTATGTGAGATTTTCAAAGAAACCCCCTACTTTGTCGATCTGAAGCCCGGTGGCCAATATGTCGCTAAAGATTTGTACGAAGCAGGTGGTGTTCCCGTCGTGATGAAAGAGTTGCGCAAAGCAGGCCTTATTCACGAAGATTGCATCACGGCAACGGGGCGATCCATCGGCGAAGAATTGGATATCGTAACGCGAGAGGCAGATGGCCGCGTGATTTATCCAATCGAAACACCGATCACGAAAACAGGTGGCGTTGTTGGCCTGAAGGGTAACTTGGCACCAGAAGGGGCAATTGTGAAAGTGGCGGGTATCGACCCGCAACACCAAATTTTCACAGGTCCAGCGCGTGTTTTTGAATGCGAAGAAGATGCATTCGAAGCGGTGAAACAGCGCGAATACGAAGAAGGCGAAGTGTTGGTGATCCGCAATGAAGGCCCATCAAGTGGGCCAGGGATGCGCGAAATGTTGGCCACCACGGCGGCTTTGTCTGGTCAGGGAATGGGCAAAAAAGTTGCGTTGATCACGGATGGTCGTTTCTCGGGTGCGACTCGTGGGTTCTGTGTTGGCCATGTAGGACCGGAATCTGGCCATGGCGGCCCGATTGCAATGTTACAAAATGGGGACGTCATCACCATTAATGCCATCACGGGTGAGCTGAGCGTGGCGTTGACGGATGATGAACTTGCAGAGCGTAAGTCAAATTGGGCCGGACCACGTGAAACGATTTATGCATCGGGTGCACTTTGGAAGTATGCACAATTGGTTGGTGCAACTTATAAGGGCGCGGTAACGCATCCCGGTGGAAAAGAAGAACGGCACGTTTACGCCGACCTCTAATTCGCTCGGCAAAAAACCGCTAAAAATTTACAAATTGTTGCGAATTTGGAAACAAATTCACACGTACCATCTGGAACCACAGGCGACTTTATCGTTAACGTGGTTCCAGCAAGATTTTTGTTTGGTATGTGTGCATGGCAAAAAGTAACAGTTTTTTGGAATCCGGTTTGGATCGGATGAGCCTGGCCCGCTGGACCAGCCGTGCGCAATCTGCAGAAACGACACCACGTTCGAAATTGCGGGGCCTGTCAGATCGGGCCCGATCCCTTCGAATGCAATTAGACAGATTTTTAAATGCAGCCGATGACCGGTTGACCATTCCACGTGTTGGATCTGATGCCTTTCAAAAGGAACGCGGAACTGATTGGGCTTGGCGGGCAGATGCTTGGCGGTGGCGTTCTGAAAAGGCAGGTGCGGCCGCTGTTGAGAATGGCGATTGGATTGGCCCCGGTTTGCGCGTTTTCCACGATTGTTCCAGCAGTGAGATTACATCGCGCCAATTGCGGAATTCATCAGCTGAAGATTTAGCCCCATTTGCAATGCGTTTAGATGTTTTCGCCTTTGACGGTTCGTTTTTATCGGTGGCATTGGATTTGCCAGAGGATGCCGCCAAGGGGTTGCGCAAAAGTCATTTGGTTAAGCTTAAAATGTGGGTTGAAACAGAGCGGGACATGGAAATCTTTGCTCGTTTAAATGTGCAGCATGGGCCGAACACCGAACAAATTGTGCGAGAGATCCCAAAAGGTGCCCAAGAGGCTTCGATTGAATTTGATATGGATGTCGCCAACCTGAATGAAAAACGCATAGAGGGTATGTGGCTGGATTTGATATTTGATAATCCTGCGATGACACAAGTTACTGTTCGGGATCTTACAATGTCACGCAGTCCGCGTGCGGAACTTTGATAGGACGCCAAGATGATTGAAATCACGCGCACTCGATTAACAGATGGTGTTTGGCAAGGTGACTTGGTTGGCGTGCCTGATACAGCGGTTGTTACAGTATCCATTCGTGGAAACGTACTTGATGATTTTGACGCTGAAGCCGCAGATGATGATGCACTGCGCCTGAGTGTGCGTATTCCCTCTAAACATATCTCAGAAGGGGTTAACACATTTGTTATATCTTCCGATGATGCCCCGGTGGGCAATTTCACCCTGATCGCAGGGGATTTGGCCGGCGATGATCTTCGTGCAGAGGTGGATCTGCTGCGTGAAGAGTTGGACCTTCTGAAAAAGGCCTTCAGAAGCCACGTGCGGGAAACAATCTAAGCTGATGTGGCACCATTGTGGACAGTGCTTGCCACAATTGATTCTCCCTGAATTTTGAAAAAATTAATATAAACAAATACTTAGGCGTATATTTCCGGTAAATCCCATTGCCTAATTCTAGTGTTTCCAGATTGAACACAGTTCTAGAAGAAACCGTTTTATTGTCCGCAACCCGTCGAACAGCGAACAGAATCAGACTGCATAGATTGTCCTCAGAACAATAAATTTGTGACGAGGAGCGTTATGGATCGTCTGACAGAAATGGAAGCATTCGCCACGGTCGTTGACCAAGGTGGATTTACAGATGCCGCCCGCAAAATGGGGATTTCTAAATCTGCTGTATCAAAGCATGTTTCAGCTTTGGAAGCCCGGCTTGGTGCGCGCCTTTTGAACCGCACAACACGTCGGGTCAGCCCCACTGAAATCGGGCTTGCCTATTATGATCGTGCCAGACGCGTGTTAAATGATGCGGGAGAGGCGGATGCATTGGTCACCTCCATGCAGTCAGCGCCGTCTGGTGTGTTGCGCATATCAGTTGCCACCGATTTTGGCGTGAATCATTTGTCACCAGTCCTTGGTGATTTCTTGCAGGAATTTCCGGATATCAACGTGAATATGGTGTTGAACAACCGATATGTTGAGTTGATCTCCGAAGGCTTTGATATGGCCATTCGGATCGGGGAATTAGAGGACAGCTCTCTTCGGGCGCGAAAACTTACAGAAACGAATCTTCGAATGATCGCCTCGCCTGAGTATTTTGAAGAAAATGGTCGCCCCACTAAGATTGATGATTTGAATGAACATAAATTGCTGCACTATTCCAGCCAGGCAAACGGCGCGGTTTGGAAATTGACAGCCCCATCTGGGGAAAAACGTCAGGTGCGCACGGCTGGCTCTTTGTCCGTGAATGATGGGCAGTCCTTGCTCAACGCGGCGATATCGGGCCTTGGGATCGCGTATCTTCCATCATTCCTTTACGCAGACGCGTTGGAAGACGGGTTGGTTGTCGATGCGATGCCAGAATTGCCGCAAGATACCCAAGGTATCTATGCTGTGTATCCCCCGGGCCGGTTCACCCAGCCAAAGGTTCGCGCATTTATCGATTTCTTGGTGCACGCATTCGCAGAGAAAGGACCACAGCAATGGTAACCGTTCATGGAATTTCATTCACTGGAAGTAATGATTACTTCGACCCGACGGTTTTGTTCACGACCCGCGTCTGTGGTGTTGGGACCCACCGGCGACAGGTATCCCATCCCCTCCGCCGCGACCCGTTTGCCGTCGACGCCATAGCGCCCAACAAGCAAGGTCCGGACCGCGCCCGCGCGTTTCTTGGACAAGGCAATGTTGCCGTCAAGCGATCCAGTGGCGTCGGTATGGCCCACCAAAGCTATCGTTCGATGTGGGTTGGCTGACAAATAGTCAGCCAATTCAGACAATGATTTAAATTCTTCGCCATCAAGGTTTGAAGAACCAACCTGAAAAACAAGGTCAGACAAAATGAAAAAGCCATTCGCCTCAAGCGTTTCTGCCAAGTCACCGGTTATTCGTGTGGTGGCCTGTGTCGTTGCCGCCGTTACTTTGGTGCTTTTGTTGCCGGGTGGGCTCACCTCCGTAATTTGGACGTGCGCTTTATTTGGGCTTTGGCTTGCCATAACCATAATTCCAGAAGAACTGTCTTTGAGGGCGCTGACAAAGGCATAGTTTCCCAAATCCACAAACATGTGTGGCGGATTTTCGATGGGAAGTGCAAAGCGGAAATCAAATCCACCACAAGCACGATCGGTGCAGGCCAATTGAATTATGTATCCTGCATCCGTCAGCTGCTTTTGCAAATTTGTCAAAAGGGCGGAAGGTGGATCAACGATATCGGCCTGAAAAATGCGTGTCGTTACTTGGCCGGTGATTGCTGTGCCCAAAACCGCTTCGCCGTTCCAAGGTGTTCCAGGGATCAATATCGTATCAACCGCAGTGATCTGTTTGTCTTTTTCTTTTGGTTGCCCAGGCAAATCCAGCGTTAAAGCTTGCAAAGGGGCGGACAAAATAGCCGCAAAAAAGAGAGCGTACCGGATCATCTGTTTTGCGCGTGGTATTCTTTGTTTGGCTGCATATCCGTGGCGCTTGCAACGCGGTTTGTCATATTGAAAAATCCAGCAACCGCAGCGATATCCCAAATATCGCGATCCGAAAACCCAACATCACGCAGGACTTTGCGATCGTCCTCGGTGATTTCATGGCTGGCTTTGGTCATCTTTTCAGCGAATGACAGCATCGCTGTTTGCCGTGCATTCAGGTTCGCAACGCGCCAATTCATCACCATTTGTTCGCCCAAAATCGGATCACCTGACATTTGGCGAACAGCCGCGCCATGGGCGGTTAGGCAGTAAAAGCACTTGTTAATTGATGATACCACAACGGCGATCATTTCCCGTTCTAGTTTCGAAAGGCCGCTGTCGGCCAGCATCACGTCATTATAAAGACCGGTGAACGCATTAAGCTTTTCTATGTCAAAGGCATATGCCTGCAAAACATTGGGGATCATTCCCAGCTTGTCTTGGCAAACATCGAAATATTTTTGTGTTGCCGCCGGTAGGGGATCCACCATGGGCAGGTCCAGGGCCGTTGGTTTGTCACTCATTCTGCGTCCTCTTTTATACGGTAACAATAGTGGCCAATGCGATCCATTCCAAGCCCACGATATAATGCCTGCGCCGCAGAATTTTTTTCGGTAACGGCGAGCGACATGAATTTTGCACCGTTTCGATGCGCCCACACAGCAGCAAATTCCATGATCTTTCGTGCCACGCCAACCCGGCGGTGATTTTGGGCAACCTCAACCGCGTGGATCATTGCCACCTCTTTGTGAATGCCGACAAAGGCGGTTCCCGCCACACTATCCTGATTTCGGGCCAAAACAGCGGTTTTGGGTCCGGTAACCCTGTTCATGACCTGTAACCGCGATGGGCCAATGCCGCCTGCCGTCCAAATCTCTTGCATGGTGAACAGGGGTGGCCAGACTGCATAAGTTTGTGCCGATGGCATGGGCCCCGATGGCAAAAGGTTTTCGATGGGTGCGATCAACAGATCGGTGTGATCAACGATCTTGTAATTGCGATTGCCCAATTCCCGAAACAGCGCATCTTCCCCATTCATCATCTGAAAAATTGGGGTTTGGTTTAACCGGTACATTTGGTTTTCGGCAAAACTGATGTCGGGTTGGCCGGTTCCCATCCAAAGGGCCGAAGATACCCTTTTTCCACCTCCACGCCCGTCTCGGATTATCCAACCGTTTGTTTCCAGGCGTGTCGCAGCAGGCCAAGTGTATTCCAATACCTCCAACAATGGGGTGGACAAGCCAGTCAGGTTCATTGGGGAAACGTTTCTTGAAGAGCTTGAAATGCGGCTGAGAGGGTCTGGCGATCTTGGCTGCGTGCCACGATATTCGCACCGAATTTCCCGTCTTTTTGAAATGGGTAACATCCGAAGGAAACATTGGGATGGTCTCGGGTTAATTCGGCCAAGGGGGCAGCAATATCACCTTCCCCTTGATCGACGCGCCAGGTTTCCGAAATCAAAGGATCGCCGCCCGTAAGGCCCGGTAAAACACTGGCCACCATCGCCTGAAAAATACGGGGAACACCTGCCATCACGTGTACATTTTCCAAGATAAAACCTGGTGCTTTACTGACGGGATTTTCGATCAAAATGGCACGGCTTGGAATGCGTGCCATCCGTAAACGCGCGGCGTTCAATTCCAGACCTTGGGCATCATAGTGATCTTGCAAGATGGCGCGGGCATCGGCGCGAACATCGATGGTATCTTCGAAAGCAGCTGCAATGCAATCGGCGGTGATATCGTCGTGGGTGGGGCCGATGCCGCCGCTTGTAAAAACATGGTCAAACCGACTGGCTAAGTCGCGCACAGCTTTGATGATGCTGTCACGATCATCGCTGACAACACGTGCCTCTTTTAGATCGATCCCCGCATCGGTCAGCCGCCCCGCCAAATGATGGGTATTGCTGTCATGGGTGCGGCCAGACAATATTTCATCCCCGATGACAAGCATGGCGGCAGTTGGGTTCGGCATGGGGGCATCCTTGTTTTGACTGTGTCAGAGGTATAGGGCGGTCCTATGCGCTTTCAAACCCCTCTGATCCACGGCACGTTGATTAAACGATACAAAAGGTTTTTGGCTGACGTTCGTTTGGACGACGGAACAGAGGTTACCGCCCATTGTCCAAATCCCGGCGGGATGTTGGGCCTGAAGGATCCGGGACTTTCGGTTTGGTTGGAACCCAATGATGATCCCAAGAAAAAGTTGAAATACGGTTGGCGGGTGGCCCAATTGGGCGATGGAACATTCGTTGGCATTGATACGGGGGTTCCAAACCGCGTTGTGAAAGAGGCGCTTTTGAAGCAACAGGTTTCTCAACTGGTTCAGTATTCCCAGATCCTGCCCGAACAACGATATGGAAAAAATTCGCGAATTGATTTTTTGTGCCGTCAAGCCGGGCTGCCGGATGCGTATGTCGAAGTGAAAAATGTGCACCTTCTGCGCGGTGATGGGTGGGCGGAATTTCCCGACAGCGTCACGGCCCGCGGCACCAAGCATTTGCGGGAACTGTCTCAGATGGTGGGGCAAGGCTATCGCGCGGTCATGCTGTATCTGGTTCAACATATGGGATGTGATAAGTTCAAGTTGGCACAAGACATCGATCCAACCTATGCTTCGGCCTTTCGGGCGGCACGGGATGTTGGTGTTGAAATGCTGTGCTATGGCTGCACCGTATCGACCAGCGAAGTTGTTTTGGATCGCGAATTGCCCATCAAAGTGGGCTAGCGTCGGCGGATCAGCTTGCCTATATACCCCCCCAACCGCTTGGAGTGACCGATATGACTGCTGCTGACCGATTGACCAAAGATGGTATTCGCCTGTTCAACCCAGAAGATTTTGTGGGCATGGCAGAGGCGGGTCGCGTGGCCGCCACAATTTTGGACGACATCGCATCGCATGTTTTTGTTGGGCAAACCACGGGTGAAATTGATCGCGTGATCACAAAAATGGTTGATGCGCATGGGGCCAAATCGGCAACCATTGGATATAAAGGGTATCAACATGCCTCGTGTATCTCAGTGAACCATGTGGTCTGTCATGGGATACCTAGCGACAAAAGGCTAAAGGATGGGGATATCCTGAACATCGATGTGACTGTGATTATCGATGGGTGGTATGGGGACACCAGCCGCATGTATGTAGCCGGAAAACTTGGCCGCAAAGCGGAACGGTTAATTCAAGTCACCCACGACAGTCTTTTCAAAGGGATCGAAGCCGTCAAACCGGGCAACACCTTTGGGGATATTGGACATGCCATTCAAAGGTTTGTTGAAGGCCACCGCATGAGCGTTGTCCGTGATTTTTGTGGTCATGGATTGGGACGTGTGTTTCATGCGCCACCCAATGTTTTGCATTATGGCCGACCCGGCACCGGACCCGTCTTGGAAGAGGGTATGTTTTTCACCATTGAACCCATGGTGAATTTGGGCCGGCCAGAAACAAAGATTTTGGCCGATGATTGGACGGCGGTAACCCGCGACAAATCATTATCTGCCCAATTTGAACATACCATTGGCGTGACGGCAGATGGGTTTGAAATTTTCACACTGTCGCCGGGTGACAAATTTCACCCGACTTATGCCACTTAAAGTGATTTAAGATTAAGCAGACCGGCGGCGTGGTGTATCAAACCCACCGCCCCGTTTGCCGCCCCCAGATTTCGCCTTTGGATTGCCTGCCGGTTTGCCGGGGCGTTTGCCTTGTGGCTTGCCTTTAGGCTTCCCTTTTGGTTTTCCAAATGGTTTCCCCTTTGGCTTTTCAATTGAAACGGCATCGGCTGCCTCAGGCTTCGATTTGCGCCCATTTTTCTTTTTGGGTCCATCGAAAGAAGGGCCATCATCGGCGGGTGACCAACCGCCCTCTTTTGGTTTGCGATCCCCCTTGGGCTTCCCACCAAATTTGGGTTTTCCACCACCCTTCGGTTTGTCTTTCGACCATGGTTTCGCGTCACCCCATGTGTCTTCGTCACGTCTGGGTGCACCACGACCCCGAACGGTTTTCTTGCGGGGTTTTTTGCCTGATGGTCCTTCGATGTTATCCCATCGGCGGCCACTGGCCACTGGGATTTCCATTTTCAGAACCTTTTCAACATCCTTTAAACTGCCCATTTCATCTGGTGCGCAAAAGGCGATGGCGCGTCCGTCACGCCCGGCCCGCGCCGTACGTCCGATACGGTGCACATAATTTTCGGGCACGTTTGGCAAGTCATAGTTGTAAACAAATCGCACATCTGGAATGTCCAATCCCCGCGCCGCAACGTCTGTGGCAACCAGAACAGTGATTTTCCCGGATCGCAGGGCATCGATTGCCCGCTGGCGCTGTCCTTGGCTTTTGTTGCCATGCACACTGTCCGCTTTGATACCTTCGCGCACCAAAGCCTTCATCAAACGTTCTGATCCATGTTTTGTACGGGCAAACACAATTGACAGCTCGTCAGGGTGATCTTGCAGCAGTTCAACCAAAAGCCCGGTTTTGGCTGGCCCCGCCACGTAGTGTATGGATTGTTCCACCTTGTCGGCAACTTGTCCGGGGCGGGCCACTTCGACCCGAACTGGATCTTGCAGATATGTATCTGCAAGTTCGGCCATATGTTTCGGCATTGTTGCCGAAAACAACATGGTTTGACGTTCACTGGCCAACAAAGGCGCGATCCGGCGCAAGGCATGGATAAATCCCAAGTCCAACATTTGGTCTGCTTCGTCTAGGACAAGATATTTGGTTTGGGATAAATCAACTGCCTGACGATCGATTAAATCGATCAAGCGGCCCGGTGTGGCGATCAACAAATCCGTTCCCCGCGACAGGCGATTGATCTGTGCATTGATGGCCGCGCCCCCCACCACAAGACCGCATTTGATATGTGTATCTTTGGAATACCGGGTCAAATTATCCTTGATCTGCTTTGCCAATTCGCGGGTTGGTGCCAAGATAAGACCGCGAACCGTTTTTGGCGCAGGTTTCTTTCCTGCCTTCAAAAGGTGGTGCATGAGCGGCAAACCGAAGGCCGCGGTTTTGCCTGTGCCTGTTTGGGCAAGCCCCATGATATCGCGCCCTTCAAGGGCAAGCGGGATCGCCTTTTGTTGAATGGGTGTCGGGTCTGCAATGCCTTGTTGCGCCAATTGATCTTGAAGACGGGGCAACAACCCCAAGTCGGTGAACGACATAAAATATTCCTTTATCGCAGGCCCATATGAACCAACGGTATGTGGCGGATCAGACTGATCAGGGACGGAATTGCCCGGTGACCGTTAAAACGCATCCCACCCAAATTGGGTTGGGTTCGGTTAGGTCAAACGGGTGCAGATTTGCAAACTATGCCAACCGGATGATCGGCACCTATGCTGCAGTCGCAGCAAAGTCAAATGCCGATCAAATCTTTCAAAGCATAAAAGCCGTTAACGTGATGATCGAAGGTTGTTTTTGGCAATGGGTCCCCATCGGGTGTAAACGCAACCGTGGTGGCACCTGCACGTTTCCCGGCGGTGAGACCAGAAACACTGTCATCGACCATGATGCATTCCGATGGTTCAGCACCAAACCGCTTTGCCGCAGACAACAACATACCCGGATCAGGCTTTGCCGGGCCATGTTCGTGGCAAGAATAAATGCGGCCCGCCATGCGATCCCACAAACCTGACGGGCCAAGGGATATTTCCATCTTTGCCATTGGGCCGTTCGAAATCACACATGTTTCAATGCCAGCCTGATCCGCCGCATCCAAAAATGCCATGACACCGGGAAATGTGGGAACACCGGCACGCAAACTTTCGAAAACGGCCTCGTAGATTTCTTCCACCCAGGTCTCAGGCAAGGTAATTCCCTTGGCCCGCACAATATCACCCACACCCGGCAAAGTGCCCCCGACAAACATTTCGATACAATCTTGCGCAGTAACCGTCATCCCATACCCCGACAGATTGTCAGCCAAGGCTTGGTTCGTTGTGGGTTCGGTGTCGACAAGGACTCCATCGCAATCCAGCATGATGAGTTTTGGTGTTTTCATAATACCTCTGCGATTGTGATTTGCGTTGCGCCGTATTTCCGTTGATCCAAAACCGTCCATCCAGCCGGAATAACCGGGGGAAGATTATCTTCCCAAACCAGGATCGCGCCGGGCGCAATCCAACTTTGCATGGATTCAATCGCGCGTTCCCCCATTCCTTTTCCATATGGTGGGTCCATGAAAATCAGATCATGGGGTGTGCCAGCCCCCAATTTCAACGCATCGCGAGGGATCAGTTTTGCCACATCCGCGGTGCGTGTGATGCGGATGTTTTCGACAATCAACTTTTGCGCAATCCGACCTTTTTCAATGAAAGTTGCGGACTTTGCACCGCGCGACAACGCCTCAAACCCCAGGGCGCCTGTCCCTGCAAATACATCCAGAACCGTCTTTCCGTCGAAATCAATTAGATTGCCCAAAACGTTAAACAGGCTTTCACGCACGCGATCCGTTGTGGGGCGCAAGTGGGCATTTGCATCGCCTTTGCCCACATTGGCCAAACGCAGGCCTTTCATTTGGCCTGCGATGATCCTCATCTCAGGAAGGCTTTCAAATCTGATTGGGGATCAGATGCCGCTTCTTGGGGAATGGTTTTTCCGGCTTCGATGATCCGTTTGGCCACCATATAGGCGCGAGGATCATTCATCGCGTCCACAGCAATCAGCGTGCCTTTTCGGTAGTACCAATGGCTTTGGGCATCCCCGCCGTCACGGACAACAACTTCGTCATAACCGCTGTTTAAACCGGCAATTTGCAATTTGGTTTCGTATTGGTCGGACCAAAACCAAGGGGTGGCAACATATTCTTTTGACCCGCCCATCATGTTTTGTGCAACAATTTCGGCCTGATCAATCGCATTGGGAACACTTTCTAATCGGATACGATTGCCTTGAAATGGAAAAGAGGCGCAATCGCCCGCCGCCCAAATGAATGGATCAGAGGTTTGCCCATATTCATTGGTTTCAATACCGTTGTTCAGCGTAATACCTGCATCTTTTGCAAGGCTATCTTCAGGTATGATCCCAACGCCAACAATTGCAAAATCGATATCCAATTCCGAACCATCGCTGAGGACGGCCCCGGCAACCTGTTCACCGCCAGTCAGTTCTTTCAAACCAACACCTTCCAAAATCTCGACACCATGACTTTGATGCAATGATCGAAAATAATCAGATGTTTCTGCGCAAGCCACCCGTTGTAAGATGCGATCTGCCATTTCCACCAAAGTGACCTTTAGCCCCTTTTTGGCAGCAACGGCAGCGGCCTCAAGCCCGATGTAACCGCCCCCGATGATTAATACATGACCCCCTGCATCAAAGGCCCCTTGCATTGCGTCCACGTCGGCCAAAGTGCGCACAGCAAAAACACCAGCCAGATCGCCACCAATCGCGGCGGGCAGGGTGCGTGGGGCCGAACCAGTGGTGAATGCCAGTTGGTCGTAAGACATCACCTCATCGCCAACCGTTAAGGTCTTGGCTTGGGGGTCAACGCCACTGACTTTGGTGCCCAGCCTAAGGGTTATGTTTTGATCGGCATAAAATGCCTCAGGGCGCAGGAAAAGGCGTTCCAAATCCATTTCACCAAGAAGATATTTCTTGGACAGTGGTGGACGTTGATAGGGCACAACAGGTTCTTCACCGATCAAGGTTATTTCCCCATCAAATCCCAAAGCGCGTAGTTTGCACACAAGGGATGATCCGGCCTGTCCGGCCCCAATGATAACGAAATGAGACATGCCCAACCTCTGGTAAGTTGCTGTTCGCAGCCTATAACTGTCTTAAGTAAAGTTGCAATCAACGAAGGATAAGTAAAATGGCAATTTCTGTGGGTGATAAACTGCCCGAGGCAACATTTGTGCGCATGGGGGCCGAAGGTCCAGAAGAGGTAAAATTGTCTGATCTGACATCTGGGCGCAAAGTTGCGATCTTTGCGGTGCCCGGTGCATTCACGCCGACCTGTCATTCAGCGCATGTGCCTTCTTTCATCCGTACCAAAGATGAATTTGTGGCCAAAGGCGTGGACGAAATTGTTTGTATTTCTGTCAATGATCCATTCGTGATGAAGGAATGGGCGGCGGCCACCGGTGCGGATACGGCGGGGATTGCAATGTTGGCTGATGCCGAAAGTGCGTTTACCACCAGTATTGGGATGAATTTTGATGCACCTCCGGTTGGCCTGATGGCCCGTTCAAAACGTTACGCCATGTTCGTAGACAATGGTGTCGTGAAAGTTTTGAACGAAGAGGCAAGCCCTGGCGAGTGTGAGATCGCAGCGGGCGAAACCCTTTTGGACGCGATTTAATCTGCGCTGGCATCCATCTTGGTTGCCAGTTTCACATCCAGTTCTGACAATCCATCGCAGTCATGGGTTGTCAGTACCACATTCACCCGATTGTATACGTTGAACCATTCAGGATGATGATCCAGCTTTTCCGCCCACAGTGCCATCTGTGACATCCAAGCCCAAGCTTGCCGAAAGGTTTTGAAGCTAAAGTCCTTGGTGATGGCGTCACGCCCATCCACCAATTTCCAACCCGATGCGAACAATGGGTCAAGCGCCGAACGATCAACTAATTTATCTGTCATTGCTGTTCTTCCACGTCTGTTTTTTTAAACGGGCCATACGTCGTCAAGATTTCAATTTCATCATCCACGGCATCCGCCTCTGCCTTCAGGTATTCTGAAACCGCATCTGCAAAGCCGGGATCCCCAAACCAATGCAATGAATGAGTTGTGACAGGCATATATCCACGGGCGAGTTTGTGCGAACCCTGTGCGCCAGCCTCAACCCGGTGCAAGCCATGTGCAATGGCAAAATCAATGGCCTGATAATAACACAGTTCAAAGTGCAAGCAGGGATGATCTTCGATGCATCCCCAATACCGCCCATATAAGGCATCTCGACCGATAAAATTCAAAGCCCCCGCAACAAACACACCACCGATTTCCGCAAGTACCAAAAGCATATCGTCACGCAATGTCTTTTGCGCGTGATCAAAGAACGAACGGGTCAGATAGGGTGTTCCCCATTTTCGTGCACCGGTGTCTTGGTAAAATTTCCAAAAAGCATCCCAATGATGGGGAAGAATATCTTCCCCTGTCAGGGTATGGATCGTTCCCCCAAACCCATGGGCTTGGGCCCTTTCTTTGCGAATGTTTTTGCGTTTGCGGCTGGACAGGGTTCCCAAGAAATCTTCAAAATCATCATACCCGTTATTGTTCCAATGAAACTGCTGGGATTTGCGATGCAACAGGCCCATGGCGGTGCCGGCTGAAACCTCTGCTTCTGTGCAAAAAGTGATGTGCAAAGACGACAATTGATTATTCGCGGCCAATTGAACCGCCCCTTGCACCAAGGCGGATTGGGCCAATTCGCTTTGATCCGGTTTTACCAACAATCTGCGGCCCGTGGCAGGCGTGTGCGGCACCGCCATTTGCAATTTTGGATAATACCTGCCGCCTGCGTTTTCATAAGCATGGGCAAAGTTGTGATCGAAGATATATTCACCCTGACTGTGGCTTTTAAGATAAAGAGGGGCAACGCCGATCGTTTCGCCATCACGCACCGCTTGCAAATATTGCGGCGACCAACCGGTGCCAGACCCAACCGAATTGCTGGCCTCTAGCGCGGTTAAGAAACGATGTGTTGTGAAAGGATCAATCGGCCGACCGTGGCTGCCTTCGGGGCAGGCGCAAGCATCCCATTCTTCCGCGCTGATTTGTGTCAAAGTCGGAAGAACACGGATCTCTATGTGCTGATCTTCAGGCACCCTTGCCCCTTTTTACATTACCTTGCTTTGCATGATGGATTGAAGCACCATCAGGTCAAGCCAGATACCCTTCAAAGGTAACATTATCGACAATTCGTCTTGCCTTATCTTCCGCTTCTTTGCTTTTGATCGTCCAACACAAGATTGTGGCGCCCTGGGATTTGACGCGTGCAACGGCCGCATCATCCAATTGACTTTGGTTATGGGAAATAAAGGTCAGACCCAGTCGATCATAATCAGGAATGTCTGCAAGTTCTGCGCATCGTGACGCAGGCACCGTAGGCCAATCAGATTCCTCAAAACGATCTGTTACCAGACCAAGTGCACGGCCGGTTTTCAAGGATTGTACAGCGGCCATTGCATGGGGATTAAATGACATCACAGCCGCATCCCCATCATATCCATCAAGGCAATCTGCAACGGCCTGTTCCAATGGCCCAACGTTTGGCCCCATGGCACCGTCTTGATCTTTGATTTCAATCAGAACCGGCACTTGCCCGGCGATTTGGTTTAACACCATTTCTAATGTGGGAATTGTGTCGGTGCTATCCTTCAACTGAATATCTTGCAGTTGCGCACTGGTGCGTTGGGCAACGGGCCCATCTTCGTGTGTGAGACGGCCCAGATGGTAATCATGAAACACCATGGCTTTGCCGTCAGACGATAACTGAACATCCAATTCGATCCCGTATCCCCCTTCAATGGCTGCCGCAAAGGATAAAGGGGCGTTTTCGATGCGCCCCTTGGATCTGTCGTGCAACCCACGATGAGAGATCGGTGATTTGAAGAAGCTGTCAGGCAGACCGATCATTTGATTTGAAAAACGCCTTCGATCTCAACCGCGACGCCCATTGGAAGCGAGGGGGAGGAAACAGCAGCCCGTGCATGTTTGCCCGCTTCGCCCAACGCTTCGCCCAGAAGGTTTGATGCGCCATTGATAACTTGCGGTTGTTCCGTGAAATCAGGCGTTGAATTCACAAATCCAGAAAGTTTTATAACACGCACCAAACGATCCAAATCGCCGCCACATGCGGATTTTACTTGGGCAAGAAGGGAAATGGCACACCTGCGTGCGGCCTCTGCCCCATCTTCGACGGACATATCCTGACCCAGTTTTCCAGTAATCAAGCCATCTTCGTTTTGGCTGATCTGGCCAGAAACATAAACGATATCACCAACCTGCACATAAGGGACATAGTTTGCAGCCGGTGCCGGTGCATCAGGCAATGTCACACCCAATTCAGCAAGCTTGGTTTCAAAATTTCCAGACATGGGACTTTCCTTATAAAATGTTGCCCCATGGTTAGGCTGAAAAACTTGGCGAGGGAAGACCTTGCTTATCCTTCTCGCAAAGCTTTGCGGAAATAGTCGACCAAGGGTTGGGTTAGATATGCGATGGGCGATCGGTCTTCTGTTCTGATAAAGCTTTCGACTGGCATACCCGGGATCAATGCGCGGCCTTCGGGAAGCTTGGCCAATTCACCTGGGTTCAATACGATTTCTGCGCGGTAAAAGCTGGCTTGCGTTGTTTGATCTGTAAACGCGTCAGCGGACAATTGAATGACCTTGCCAAATAATTCCGGTGTTGTGCGTTGATCAAATGCCGACAGTCGAACAATCACCTCTTGGCCAACAAAAACCTGATCAACGTGAATGGGATCAACTTGGCTTGCCACAACCAGCGGACGGTCTTGCGGCACCAGATACATGACAGGGTCTGCCGGTCGGATCACAGAGCGCGGGGCGAATACTGACAATCCATACACAACCCCAGAAACGGGGGCTGTGATGTTCATCCGTGACAATCGTTCTTGGATCCCACGTCTTTGTTCGGCGGTCGTGTTTTCACGAAACTGCAATTCGCGCAGTTGGGTGATTGCTTCTTCACGGCGGGCCGTTTGGCGGCGAATGATTTCGATTTCAAGCTCTGTTATGCGGCCTTCTGATTCCGCTTTGGCCGCTGTCAGGTTTCCAAGATTGCCTAAAATATCTGCCTCTTGCCTTTGTAAGTTCAGCACAGAGGAAGCTTTGGCCAATCCCTTTTTAAGAAGGGATTGCTGATTTTCCAGTTCCTCTTTCAATAGGTTGCTTTGAATGCCCAGGGCCTCTTGTTGGGCCGATATGCCTTCGATCTGGCTGTTGATCTGATCGCGGCGTTTGCTCAATTGTTCGAATTCTTTGGCTTGCGTATTCTTTCTGGCCTCGAAAAGGCGGGCTTGCCCATCAATAAGGGCTTGTACCTCTGGCGTGGTTTCGCCTGCCGCGATTAAATCAGGATCAAAAGTAAGCTGCTCTGCTTCATCGCGCTCTGCCTCTAAACGGCCACGTCTTGCCATAAGTTCAAACAGATTAGATTCCGTAATCGCAAGTTCCGAGGCAAGTAATGTGGCATCCAATTCAACCAATACGTCGCCTTTTGTAACAAGGTCCCCTTCATCTACACGGATGGCGGCAACAACCCCCCCGTCAGGGTGTTGAACCACCTGTCGGTTCCGATCGACTTCGACAGCACCGCTTGCGATGATGGCACCTGAAAGGTTGGAAAATGTCGCCCAAGTTCCAAACCCACCAACCAATACGATTAGTCCCAAAATACCAATCACCAACGGAAGTTTCGCAGACCATTTCATTAGGTAACCCCCGCCTGTTTGGGTGGGGTGGCCTTAATGGCCTCGTGATTTTTCACAACTTCTTTCAAAACTTGGTCCTTTGGCCCGAATGCTTTGCGCGTTCCGTCTTCTATCATCAACAGCATATCACACTCTTGGATGGCGGCGGGGCGGTGCGCCATGATCAAAACGATTTTCCCTTCTGCCTTGAACCGGCGAATGGCCTGATTCAAAGCTTGGTTCCCTTGATTATCTAAATTTGAGTTCGGTTCATCCAACACCAGCAAAACTGGATCGCCATACATGGCACGGGCAAGGCCAATGCGCTGAATTTGCCCTCCTGACAAACGCCCACCATTTGCGGAAACTCTTGTGTCGAACCCATCTGGCAACTCCAATATCATGTCGTATGCGCCCGCATTTTTGGCCGCTTTATGGATGGCTTCTGCATCTGGGTTTTCTGAAAGACGGGCAATGTTTTCAGCAATCGTACCATCAAAAAGCTGAACCCGTTGTGGCAGGTATCCAATATGGCTTCCCAGAACATCTGGGTCGTAATTATCAAGGGATGCACCATCCAACCGAACATGCCCACCCGCCGGGCGCCATACCCCGGTTAATGCGCGGGCCAATGTTGTTTTACCAGCGCCTGATGGGCCTATCACACCGCAAGCCTGTCCTGGGGACAGCTTGAACGAAACCATTCGCAGCGCAGCTTGCTGCTGACCCGGAGGAATGATCGTCATTTGTTGAACATCAAGGTTCGCCTTTGGTTTTGGAAGTGGGGTCTTTTCTTGTTCTGGGGCGACTTCGCCCAAAAGTTCGGCCAAGTTGTTCCAACTTTTCATTGCGCCTTGGAACATAGGCCATTGCCCGATTGCCATTTCGATTGGGGCCAATGCACGACCCAATAAGATTGAACCGGCAATCATGGCACCCGGTGTCAATTCCCCTTGCAACACCAACCACGCCCCAAGACCCAACATCGCCGATTGAAGGATCAAGCGAAACGTTTTTGTCAGGGTTGTGAAAGTGCCACCGATATCCGCAGTCGACATCGTGGATTTCAACGCACTGGTGCGTGTTTCAAACCAACGCCTGAATGTGGCCCCTTGCATACCTAAAGATCGCACCATTTCAGATTCTGATCGGATTTGTTCTGACATAATCTCAGCTTGGATGGTGGTTTGTTGCGCTTTGGCTTGCGCATTCCGTGTCAGCATTTGGTTCATCAGTGTGATGATCACCAAAACAATGCCACCACCGATGGCCATCATTCCAAGCAAAGGATTAAAAATCCAAATGCCAAACAGAAAAATTGGTGTCCAAGGCAAATCGAAAAGCGACATCAAAACCGGGGATGTCATAAGCCGTTGTACAGTTTCCAAATCTCTTAAACCTGTTTCCGGTGATGCATTTGGTTTGAGTGATGATTTGCGCAGCACGGCGGAAAAAACGCGACGATCCAAAGCAGATTGAAATCTGGCACCCACGCGCGCCATTATTCGCCCACGCGAATAATCAAGCAGGCCCATCGTTCCATATAAAAACAGAACAAGAACTGACAAAGCCACCAAAGTTGCCTCTGATCGACTGCTTAGAACGCGGTCATAAACCTGAAGCATATAAAGCGGCCCAGTCATCATCAGCATATTCGCAAAAAAGCTGAAAATACCCACAGCCCAATAAAGCTTACGACTTTGCGCGCGCGCTTCCCTAAGCTCTTCACGTCCACGCTCTATGTTCCCCGCCATGGGCATCCTCCGGCACATTTGTAACCTGTTTACCACAACCATGTGACGTGCAATGATTAGTATTTGCCGAATAAGATGTGGAATCTTATCTCAGAACACGAAAACAAGGCAGATTTATGTTTGATATCTTTATACGCCCTGTAAAGGGTGGAAAAATTATTGGTTGTTTGATGCTGGTCGCACTTAGCGCGTGTTCTGTAGCGCCAGATGGGGTCAGCCCTCACGATCCTTACGAAAAATTGAACAGAAAAACGCATGCCTTTAACAAAGCTGTGGATCGAAGTGTCGTTCGTCCGGTGGCAAAGACATATGATGCTGTCTTGCCGGATCCGGTTGAAGATGGGATCAGCAACGTGGCCAGCAACCTGAGCTTGCCGGGAAAAATCGTCAACAATATTCTTCAAGGTGATTTTCAGGGTGCAGGGCAAAATACGGTTCGTTTTGTTCTGAACTCCACCTTTGGTTTGGGTGGATTGTTGGATCCTTCCAGTGAATTTGATTTGCCTGAGGTGGATACTGATTTCGGCGAAACTTTGCATACTTGGGGTGTCCCTGAAGGGGCTTACATAGAGCTTCCAATTTTGGGTCCTTCCACCGAACGCGATGCGGTGGGCGAGGTTGTCGATATTTTCCTTGATCCCATGGGATACGTTTTGGGCACACCAGAAGCATCCTATCGTCGTGGTGCGCGGGTGGGTGAGCTTTTGCAAAAACGTCATAGTCTTGGTGATCAGATCGACGAAGTTTTGTACGAAAGCGCAGACAGTTATGCGCAATCGCAACTGATTTTCTTACAAAACCGCCGGTTTGAACTCGAAGATACCACTGGCGAAGACTATATTGATCCCTATATAGACCCGTATGAAGATTTTGAGTGATATTCAGCCAACGCGGCGTGCCTTCCTTGTCGGGGCAGGTGTTTCCATCATGGCTGGACCCGTGTTTGCGCTAAGCAAATCGCAAGCCACACGGTTAGTTGACAGTTTGGTCGGTGAAATCAACAAGGTGATCGCATCGGGCAAATCCGAAGGTGCCATGATCCGTGATTTCGAAAAGATATTTGTGCGCTATGCCGACGTTCCCACCATCGCGCGGTCCGCGCTTGGGCCGAATGCAAGGCAAGCCAGCAAAGCAGAGCTTTCTGCTTTCACAAAGTCTTTCCAAGGGTATATCGCCCGAAAATATGGAAAGCGTTTCCGTGAGTTTATTGGCGGCGAGATCAAGGTGAAGAAAACCATCAGCCGTGGCAAGTTCTTCGAAGTTGTTTCAAGCGTTGATTTGCGTGGGTCCAGCCCATTTGATGTTGCCTTCCGGGTATCTGATCGTTCCGGACGCGACCTATTCTTTGATATTATCATCGAAGGCATCAGCCTTCTGTCCAGCGAACGTGTGGAAATTGGCGCCTTGTTGGATCGTCGTGGTGGCAATATCGCGCGTTTGACCAAAGATTTGAAATCTTTGGGATAAAACGCTTCGCAAAAAGCACACAACAAGGGGGACATTACCCCCCTTGTAAAATTCCCTTTAACAAATCGACGATCGCCTCTTCCGTTGATGACGGTTTTGGTTGCTCTGGTTTTGGTTGTGCGGGCTGTGGTTTGGCAGGTTTACTGCCACCACCCGCGCGACCTGTACCACTGGTGGCTGGTTTGGCGGGTTGTTTTGGTGCGGGTTTGATCATCGGCAATGGGGCGGGTGCTTTTCCGTTGGAAACGCCCAACATCACCTGTTTCCAGATCTCAGCCGGAAGGCCACTGCCGGTCGTACCCTTAAGGGGGGTGTTGTCATCATACCCAAGCCAAACACCAATCACATAATCTGATGTGAACCCAATAAACCATGCGTCTTTTGCGGCCTGCGTCGTACCGGTTTTGCCGGCTGCTTCAAAACCTGGGATTCGTGCGCGTTTTCCAGTGCCCTTTTCGATCACCAAATTCATCATATAGGTCAGCTGTTCCGCAGATGATTGCCGGATTACCCGTTCCCCAAGCCCGCCAGATTTTCCGGCCAATGGTTCGCTGTCACCTTGGAAACGCAGTTCTTCCAATCCGTATGGGATCACCGCCACACCGCCGTTTAAAATGCCGGCGTAGGCACCCGTCATTTCCAGAACCGTGCTTTCAGAAACGCCCAATGCGACGGCCGGGCCTTTGGCCAATTCATTGTTGATCCCAAAATCAGCGGCCAATTTGCGCACGTTGTCGCGTCCCACCGCCTCTGAAAGTTTGACGGCGGGGATATTGATGCTTTCCATTAAGGCGCGGGTCAGCGTGACATTGCCTTTGAAGTTCTTTGTAAAATTCTTTGGCTTCCAAGGTGCAGAACCGCGCTGTCGATAGGTCACGGGTTCATCCTTGATGACGTCATTGGGGGACCAACCCATTTCCAATCCTGCGGCGAACACAAAGGGTTTAAAGATCGATCCGGTTTGCCGTTTCGCTTGCGTTGCACGGTTGAAAGCGCCGGTGATGTCTTTCTCGCGCCCGCCGACCATGGCCAACACAGCACCGTCCGGCGCCATCACCACAACGCCGACTTCTGCACGGGATGATTTGCTTACCTTTTCAAGAAAAACCTTATCGATCGCTTTTTCTGTGGCGCGCTGAATTCGAGGATTCAAAGTTGTGCGAATGATAACGTCTTCGGTGGTGTTGCGGGTGAAATATTCGGGGCCGGATTGCATAACCCAATCGGCAAAGAACCCACCAGTTTGGGCACGTGCCGCCGGGCTGAGCGTGGCTGGTTTTGCCCGGGCAAAATCTGCCTCTCCTTTGGTGAGATATCCTTGCGCTTCCATCAATCCCACAACCACTTGGGCGCGCCCTTGGGCACGTTCAAGATTCCGGGTGGGTGCATACCGCGATGGCGCCTTCAGAAGGCCCGCCAACATAGCAGACTGTGCACCATCCACATCTTTCGCGGATAATCCAAAATACCGCTGTGAGGCTGCCTCCACACCACGAGATCCAGCACCCAAAAAGGCGCGGTTCAAGTAAATTGTCAGGATTTCATCTTTGGTAAATTTGGCTTCCATCGCCAAGGCATAGACAGCCTCTTTCACTTTGCGCCAAATGGTGGTGCGGCGACAATCCTCTTCGTATTCGCGTTCTGAATCCCAAACCTCTGAATCGAAAGGAACCCCAAGGCACAACAGTTTTGCGGTCTGTTGCGTAATGGTTGATCCGCCATTTCCGGAAAATGGGCCGCGCCCTTCGCGCATGTTAATCCGAATGGCCGAAGCCACACCCCGGGGACTGATGCCAAAATGACGGTAAAATCTTTTGTCTTCTGTCGCGATGACGGCATTTTTCAAATATGGTGAAACACTGTTTGTTGTGACCAGCCCACCAAACTGATCGCCGCGCCATGCGAAGACATCTCCGTTCCCGTCCAACATGGTCACCGACCCTTTGGACCGGCCATCCACCAATTCCATGGCATCAGGCAATGTTGTGGTGATGTAATATATCGACAACCCAAGAATGATTGCGATGATCAATCCGATGCGCCAAGAGAAGCCCCACGCAATGCGGAATGGAAACATTAACATAGACCACAATGCCCGTCTGATTTTTCCCGTGCTTTTTTGTTTTCGCACAGGTTTTTTGCCGCCCCGTTTTTGTGGGGCAGGTCCAGCTGCGTTTCGTCGTTCAGCACGCAGAATTTTGCGTGGTTGTTTTGGTGTGCCTGCTGCCATGATGGCTATGCTCTTATTATTTTTCTGAGATATTACTGAAAAAATTCAGATTTGTAGAGGTGAAGAATCTGAATTTTTCCCGCAAAAGGCGGCAGGTGCGATGAATTTGCACCGCAAAACACCAAGATTTCAGGGTCTAAAGAACTTTGGCAATCGCCGAGGCCAGAACCGGAATGGTTTTTGCGTTTAGTCCGGCAATATTGATGCGGCTGTCGCCGACCATATAAATCCCGTGATCTTGGCGCAGGGTTTGAACTGCATCCGGCGAAATGCCCAAACGGGAAAACATTCCACGGTGTTCTGCCAAAAATCCAAACCGGTTGGAACCACATTCACTTTGAAGTGCTTCGGTAAGCTGTACGCGCAACGATAACATCCCAGTGCGAATTTCTTCCAATTCGGTTTGCCAATCAGATCGCAGGTTCTCATCTTCGAGGATCATCGTCACAAGACGTGCGCCATGATCGGGGGGGAATGAAAAATTTTGGCGGTTCAAATATGCCATGTTTGCCTGCGCAAGATCCCGCGTGGGTTGGTTATCGGACACAGCAAACAACACGCCGGTACGTTCGCGGTAAATACCAAAGTTTTTGGAACAACTGGCCGCAACCAAAGCTTCGGGACATCCCGCAACAATTGCACGTGTAAAGGCGGCATCTTCTGATAATCCATCCCCAAAACCTTGGTATGCGATATCCACAAATGGAATTGCGCCAGTCTTGTTCAACAGATCAATCACCGCTTGAAACTCTATTGGTTTCAAATTTGCACCGGTTGGGTTGTGACAACAGCCGTGCAATAATACCACGTCGCCCGCTTTCACTTGTGCCAAATCAGACATCATCCCATCAAAATTAACTGTGCAGGTCTCAGGATCGAAATACCGATAATGTGTCCGTGGAAGCCCAAGATGATCAATGATGGACGGGTGGTTTGCCCAAGTTGGATCTGACAGCCAAATCGTGGCACCAGTATCGGCCAAAGCGATCAGCTCCAAACCTTGTCGAATGGCACCAGTCCCGCCGGGTGTGGCAACGGCGGCCACACGATCGGCTTTCACGGCATCCCCCAACACGAGGCTTTTCATTGCGTGAGAGAATGCAGGATCACCGGCCAAGCCAACATATGTTTTTGTTTGCTGTTCTTGCCACAGGCGAAGTTCAGCATCTTTGATGGCGCGCATAATTGGCGTGACCCCAGATGCATCTTTGTAAACACCGACACCCAGATCAATTTTCGTGTCGCGTGGATCATTGCGATACAAAGCCATTAAGGCCAGAATTTTGTCTTCGGATTGTGCGATCAACTTAGTTAACATCAGGTGTCTCCTGTTGCGACGGAAAGGGTTGGGAATTGCCCCCATTCCGTCCAACTTCCATCATACAAAGAATGATCATGTTTCCCAATCAGATCGAGTGCGAGGCTGAGAACCGCCGCAGTGACACCTGACCCACATGTCGTAATGGCAGGCTTGGTCAAATCAATCCCAGCGTTGATGAATATGTCTTTCAGGTCATCAATGGGCTTCAGGGTGTTGTCCGCATTAAACAAATCCGAATATGGCACATTTTTTGATCCAGGAATGTGGCCTGCACGCAATCCTTCACGGGGTTCAGGGGCATCGCCGCGGAACCGTGCGGCGGCGCGGGCATCAATTATTTCGTGGTCTTTGATTTTCATCGCGCGGGCAACTTGGGTCACATCGCGCAACATATCTGGGGTCGGTGTCGCGTACATGTGCCGATCTTTTATGATCGGCGGGGTTGTTGTGATGTCACGCCCCTCGGCGCGCCATTTTGGAAGGCCGCCATCCATAACGGCAACATTGGCATGGCCGAAATACCGAAACATCCACCAAACCCGGGCGGCACTGAACAGGCCCTTCGCATCATATACAATGATGGTGTGCCCATCACCCACACCCAGCTTCCGCACACGCGATAAAAATTTTTCCACCGGTGGAACCATATGTGGCAGGGATGATCTATGATCAGAGATGTCATCAATATCAAAAAACCGGGCACCGGGTATGTGCCCTTTGGCATATTCCTCTGCCCCTGTTTCGGGTTCAGTTGGCAAAAACCAAGTGCCATCCAGAATGCGAATATCGGGATGATTGATATGATCCGCCAACCAAGCGGTGGAAACGATATGTGTGGCGTCTGCAAGGCTCATTTTTGCTTCCCCCTTTTCAAAAGGGGACCTAGCCTTGGCCTGAACATAAAACAAGGGCCGCACCAAAAAGGTACGGCCCCAAAACTCGCAAATGTGAGTGGCTTATTTGCCGATCATGTTGCGCACTGCGCCCACGATTGCCAAAACAACACCACCGCCAACGCCGCCTGAAACGACTTGGCCAACGATGCCCATCAGGTCCATGCCGCCGTCACCAGCCATGGCACCAGCGCCAACTGCACCCAAGATGGTTGAACCCAAGCCACCGCCAACGATACCAGAGATAGAGTTGATCAATGTACCTTGGTTCAGTTTGCCAAGCAGACCACCTGCGACGTTACCACCAACTGCACCTGATACCAGTCCAATAAGCATTTCCATAATTCGGTTCCCCTTTATTTTGTTCAGACAATTGGCGTCCAAACATCCATGGGCGCACCATACTGGTCAAAATGTTGCGAACTATGGGAAATTTATCAATATGACCTCAAAATCCTGCGGAAAATTGCGGTCCATGGCCAATTTACCACATAATATAGTGTTAGCCTTGCTTCAAAAGCCGTGCTTTTTGGCGATTCCAATCGCGTTTCGCATCTGATTGGCGTTTGTCATGGTTCTTTTTACCCTTGGCGATGCCGATCTTCAGTTTCACTTTTCCCGTATGGTTAAAGTACATCACCAAGGGCACCAAAGTCATACCTTCGCGTTGTGTTGCATTCCAAAGTTTGCTGAGTTCGCGTTTGGATGCCAACAACTTGCGGCGACGCTTTTCCAAATGGCCCCAAGTTTTTGCGGGCTCATACGGGGCAATATAAGAGTTGATGAGCCAAAGTTCCCCATCTTCTACAGCGGCATAGCTTTCAGCGATATTTCCAGATTTTTCGCGCAGGGATTTGACCTCGGAGCCTTGAAGAATAATGCCCACTTCAAGATCATCTTCGATGGCATAATCGTACCGCGCCCGCCGATTTTCAGCGAGGACTTTGTAATTTGGATCTGTTTTTGTTTTCGCCATAGTCCGCTGCATATAGTGGGCGGTGCGCAAGGTTTCCAGAAAAACATTTTCTATTCATCTGGCAAATATTTTCGATTGGGGGGCGCTAAGAAACCTGACGTCTCATGCAATAAAGCATTGGGCGGGGAATTTCCCCGCCTTCTTTGTGATCAGTTGATCAAACCGGCAAAACGCATGGCTTCGTCCATTTCTGCTTTTGCCCCGTCGGTTAAACCAACATGCGGAAGACGAACATCTTCTTCCGCCAAGCCCAGTTTCGCCAAGCCATATTTGGCACTGATCAGGCCGGGCTCTTTGAACACTGCAATGTGCAGTGGCATAAGTTTATCTGTGATCTCCAAAGCCTTGTCATAATCACCTGACAATGTTGCCTCTTGCATTTCGGCGCACAGTTTTGGCGCAATATTTGCCGTGACCGAGATACATCCAACACCGCCGTGCACGTTAAATCCAAGGGCCGTTGCATCTTCACCCGAAAGCTGAACGAAATCCTTTCCGCAAGACAGACGTTGTTTTGGAACACGGCTTAAATCACCGGTGGCATCTTTTACCCCAATGATATGAGGGTGCTTCGCCATGGTCGCCATCGTATCCACCGTCATGTCCACAGAGGATCGTCCCGGGATATTGTAAATCACTATCGGCAAACCAACATCAGCGGCGGCGGTAAAATGGGCGATCAATCCCGCTTGTGTCGGCTTGTTGTAATAAGGTGTTACAACAAGTGCTGCATCGGCACCCGCCTTTTTGGCGGCCTGTACCAAGCGTACAGTTTCATCTGTGTTGTTGGACCCTGCACCCGCAATAACGGGAACACGCCCTGCTGCTTGCTTGACCACCGTTTCAACAACAAGGTCGTGTTCGTCGTGGGTCAAGGTTGGGCTTTCACCCGTTGTGCCCACAGGAACCAATCCATGGGAACCTTGGTCGATATGCCAATCCACAAGTTTCTTCAGCGTCTCAATATCCAGCTGGCCGTTTTTGAACGGCGTGACCAGTGCGGGCAAAGAGCCTTTGAACATGACGCATTCCTTTTTGTGTTGTGGGGTTGGCCCCAATGAAAGTCGCCGGACCCTAGCTGGGGTTTTCACATTTGCCAAGTTTCCCGCTTGCAGTTTTGTGTCGAACAACCCAGATTCCTGTTATGAGAGCAGTATATTTATTTTTGTTGGGCATGAGTTGCGCCCAAATTGGAATGGCGCAAGCGCCGGATCGCAGTTTGACCATTGAAACAACTCCGGCTTCTTTGGCGTTGTCGAATGCCTTTGTGACCAAAGCAAGTGGCGATTGGGAGGCCGCATTGGCCACGGCAGCACCCGCCGGTCAAATCGCCATTGATCTGATCGAATGGCAACGACTTCGGGCCGGCAAAGGCACATTCGAAGAAACCCTTACCTTCTTGCGCAGGCGGTCGGATTGGCCAGGATTGCCATTGTTACGCAAGCGAAGTGAAAAGAACATTCCTGCGACGGCGGATTCTGCAACAGTCATCAGTTTTTTTGAACGCCAAGCCCCCCGAACCCTTCTTGGATCTTTGCGATTGGCGCAGGCCTTGTCAGCCCATGGAAAACCCGAAATGGCACGCGCGGAAATGCAGCGCGGGTGGATCAATTTTGCAGGCGAAGAAGATCACGAAGCCGAGGTCTTAGCCACCTTCGAAGAAGTGGTGAAAACAGTGCACGAACAACGCCTGACAGCGTTGTTGTGGCAAGGGGCCGACGAAGCCGCCAATCGGATGTTGGACAGGGTGCCCACACCTGCGGCGGATCTGGCGCGTGCACGCATGGCGTTGCAAAGTGAAACGGGCAGCGTTGATGCCGCTTTGGATGTGGTGCCGGCGGCACTGAAATCTGATCCCGGTTTGGCCTTTGACAGATTCAAATGGCGGTTAAATAAGAAACGAAGGGCAGAGGCCGTAGACCTTATTTTGGCCCAATCCAAATCTGCAGGGATGCTGGGCAAGCCTGAGAAATGGGCGCCAAAAAGATTGCGTTTGGCCAGGGCCCGCTTGGATGATGGAAAGTATGTTGTTGCCTATCGATTGGCCGCAAATCATCATCTGTCATCAGGTGCAAAATTCGCAGAATTGGAATTTCTCGCCGGGTTTCTGGCGCTTCGAAAATTAAACCGTGCCGATGTTGCGCTGTATCATTTTGAACGGCATGCCACGGCCGTCACTTCCCCCATATCTTTGGGGCGGACACATTATTGGCAAGGTCGCGCATTCGAAGCGATGGGAAAATCTGAGGCGGCTTTGGCCTCTTTCCGGAATGGTGCAAAATATCAAACCGGCTTTTACGGTTTGTTGTCGGCAGAAAAGGCCGGTGTGCCTTTGGATGGAAAGCTTGCCGGTGGGGATGTTTTTCCCGGCGCACTGCAGGCGGAGTTTACAGATTCAAGTGTTTATCAAGCGGGACAAATCCTTTTGGATGCTGGGCAGCTGCGCATTGGGGTTCGGTTTTTAACGCATCTGGCTGAAAGCCTTAATCGCGATGAAATTGGCCAAATGATTTCCTTGGCAGAGGCGGCTGATTTACCTGAAATCGCCCTTTTGATCGGCAAGCGTGGATTGCAATACGGATCATTGGTGGAACAGGGGTATTACCCCCTGCATCCATTGGTGGACAGTGTGCGTGACATCCCTGTGGAAATGGCTTTGTCCATTGCCCGCCGGGAAAGCGAATTTTTCGCCGATGCGCGATCTGGTGTTGGGGCGCTGGGATTGATGCAACTGATGCCTGCCACTGCAAACGAAGTTGCAGGCAAACTGGGACTTCCGTTTTCCAAGGACCGTTTGATCAGTGATCCAAAGTATAACGCCAGATTGGGGTCTGAATACCTGCGCGGATTGTATGAAACGTTTGGCAATAGCCCGGTTCAAATCGCAGCTGCTTATAATGCTGGTCCTTCGCGACCAAAACGGTGGATGAAAGAACGCGGCGATCCGCGGTTGGGTGAGGTCGATGTTATCGACTGGATTGAGCAGATCCCGTTTGCAGAAACGCGGAATTATGTGATGCGCGTGACAGAGGTTTTGCCGATTTACAAAGCACGGCTTACGGGCAAGGCGGGCCCGTTGGAATTTCAGAAGTTGTTGAAAGGCACCTATGTGGCGCCACCTCCGCCGCCGAAACCTTTGGCGCCAAATTCTTCTATGCGTCCGCTTGCGCGGCCAGACGTTCCCGCCACAGAGTGAACAAGCCCGCCGCGATGATAATGCTGCAACCGATGATCACGTTCAGGCCAACGGTTTCAGCATAGATCACAACCCCGATAACGGCTGCAAAAACAAAATGAAAATAAACGAATGGCTGAACGGCGGATGCTTCGGTCAATTCGTAGACCTTGATCAATAAGAAATGGCCAGTTGCCCCTGTGATGCAAAGGGCACCCATCCAAAACCAATCTTTGCCAGACATCGGTTCCCAAAACCAGATGCCAACACTGGTCATGACAATTGCACCTACGGTGCCTGTCCAGAAAAAGCTGGTCGCGGCACTGTCTTGTCGGGCGACATATCGCGTCAACAAAGCATAAACCGCAAACATAAGCGCAGAGAGAACAGCAAAAAGTGACCAAGGGGAAAACACCCCAAATCCCGGTTGCAAGATAATAAGCACCCCAGCAAACCCAAAGAAGATGGCAAGCCATCGACGCCAACCAACGATTTCCCCCAATATTGGCCCGGACAGGGCCGCGACCAACAATGGGTTGGCTGTGAAAATGGCCAGACTTTCAACCAAGCCAATTTTCACCAATGCGAACATCATGACGCAAATTTCAGCCGCCAATAAAAACCCGCGAAATGCTTGCGTTTTTGGTTGGCGTGTGCGTGCGGCATTACGCAGGCCGCCCGCTTGTTTCGCTGAAATTGTCATCACAAAACTTGCAAAGAACCAATAACGGACCATTACAACCATAAAGACATTGTAAGTCGAGGTCAGGTGCAAGCTGATCCCATCCTGACATGCAAAAATAAACATTGTCAGGATCATTAGTCCGATACCGGCGGAATTAGTTTTGGATTGGATCACAACAACGTGCCTTTGGTCATATGCCTTTTGCGACCATATCCCGGCACCCGTTCAACACGAAACCCCGCTTGCGACAATCCGCGTCGTACATGACCTGCGGCTGTATAGGTGGCAAATGTTCCGTCCGGTTGCGTATGATCCGCAACGGATTGCATCAAGGCCTCTCCCCAAAGTTCGGGATTTTTGGCCGGGGAAAATCCATCCAAATACCATGCATGCGCCGCACCTTCCCAATTTGGCAATGTGTCGCGGGCATCGCCGGTTATCATCTCAAAAATCAGATCTTCGGTTGCAAATGACCTTGCGCCAAGGTGATGGGTCAATTCCTCAACCAAGGGTGCCAATGTGGGAAAGGCGGAAAGGGCGGTTTGCATATCTTTACCTGCCATCGGAAACGCTTCGAAACTGGTGTATCGCAAGGTGCCGGATATACCCGTTTCGCGCCATGCCTTAAGCGTCGTCAAAAGGTTCAGGCCGGTGCCGAATCCAAGCTCTGCCACGCAAAATCCATCTTCAAACCGCGTGGGTAAATCATTGCCGTGCAAAAAAACATGTTCCGTTTCTGCCAATCCATTTTCCAGTGAAAAATAGGGGTCATCAAATCGTCGGGCGATGGGAATTGCACCGCGCCAGTCCAACCCGTTCTGGTGATCTGTGTCTTGGTCGGTTAGGTCAGATGGCATGGCGGTTGATGTCACAATATTGGGGGCAGGGGTGTTTGGCCTGTCTGTTGCCTATGCCTGTCTGAAGGCAGGGGCAAGTGTGCGTGTGATTGATCCCGGCGGGGTGGCCAATGGCGCCAGTGGTGGATTGGTGGGGGCATTGGCGCCGCATACGCCGGATAATTGGAATGAAAAGAAACAATTTCAGTTCGAAAGTCTGATCTTTTCGCGTGAATTTTGGCCCGATGTTGAACACGTTTCGGGCCTTTCCACCGGGTACACTACGGCGGGGCGTTGGCAACCGATTTTGCAGGATCGACAAATTCCGTTGGCATTGGAACGTGCGCAAAATGCCCAGACACTTTGGCAGGGAAAAGCGCATTGGGATGTTCGTGATCGGCCCAAAACGGATTGGGCACCGCCGTCTGAGACGGGAATGCTGATCTTCGATACTTTGTCTGCACATATCCATCCAAGGCAAGCCACAATGGCGTTGGCCGGTGCGGTTGAAAACCTTGGAGGCACCGTCACCGCGGCGGGGGCCATTGAAGGGCAAGTGGTTGATGCAACCGGTGTTTCAGGGTTGAAGGCTTTGTCCGATGAACTGGGTTATGAGGTTGGAAACGGTGTGAAGGGCCAAGCCGCTTTGCTGGATTTTTCCGCCCCCAATCATGCACAATTGTTTTGCGATGGTTTGCACATTGTGCCCCATCTGGATGGAACAACTGCCATCGGTTCCACCAGCGAGCGAAGCTATAAATCAGCGTCGAAAACCGATGGCCAATTGGATGATGTTGTGGCCAAGGCGAAACGCCTTTTCCCTGTATTACAAGGGGCAGAGGTGATCGAACGTTGGGCCAATGCCCGGCCGCGCGCCATCAGCCGTGCCCCACTGTTGGGGCGTCATCCATCAAAACAAAATTGGTTTGTGGCGAATGGGGGGTTCAAGATTGGCTTTGGCATGGCCCCCAAGGTGGGGCACGTTATGGCGAATTTGATCTTGAATGATATCGATGAAATTCCCCAAGATTTCTCTGTTCAAACACTATTGAAAAGGGGTTCTTAGATCATGCAGCCTCAGTTGAATTCGTTGGACCATCTTGTTCTGACCGTTGCCAATATTGATGCCACCGTGCGGTTTTATTCCCTTTGCCTTGGTATGGAATCAGAGGTTTTCAAACCCGCCGATGGAACCACAAGAACGGCATTGAAATTTGGGGAACAAAAAATCAATCTTCATCAATCTGGGGCAGAGTTTTTGCCCAATGCCAAACAGGCATGCGCGGGCAGCGCAGATCTTTGTTTTCTGAGTGATCAACCCCTGTCGGATTGGATCAAGCACCTGCAAAATTGTGGTGTTTCGGTGGAAGAAGGCCCCATCACCCGCACAGGTGCAAAGGGGCCAATCCTTTCGATTTATGTGCGCGATCCAGATGGGAACTTGATTGAGATTTCAAACCAAATGGATCACCCTTGAAAGGGTAAGAATGCCTCGACCGCTGCGGTCGCGATGACCAGTATATTTCCGGTGTCTGGATTGGTAACGTTCAAGCCACCTTCGACTGCAGATACCGTTGCACGGCCGCGTGGCAGCTTGCCTTCCAAGGCTTTTAGATCAACCTGCGTTGGGTCTTGAACGCCAACCGTAACTTGCACGCGCATTTGGTCATGGGGGATGTTTAAGGCGTCAAACATGGGGATGGAAGAATGGCGAATGGCATCTTCAATCGCGCGCATCGCGGCCTTGGTATAATCTTGGCCATATTGATCGTTGCCCATTCCCATTTCGATGATGAAACGTTGATCGTTCATGAGGTGCCCTCCAGATCAAGGCTGACGGAAATGGCCACATTCGCGATCACGGTTGGATTGCCCACGGGGCGGGGAACATCCAACCCACCTTTCACGGCTTTCACACTGATCTGGCCGTATGGGAACACAGATTTCAGGGCTTCTGTATCCACTTGATCGGGGGCTTGAACGCCAACCTCAACATCGATTTGCATATCCGATTTGTCTTTTCCAAACAGTTCGGCAAGGTTGATGGAATTGTGCCACAACGCATCTTTTAGGGCGCGGGTGGCGGCCTCTGTATAATCTTGGCGTCGCAGGGATGATCCCATTCCAAATTCAGTTAAAAGGCGTTTCTTAGCCATCGTTTGCCCCTTAATTATCTGCGATCGCGGAAAGATTTTGCATCAATCCATCCATCGCTTTTTGATACCGTTCATTGATCAAAGCATTGTCTTTGATTTCGTTGTGACACCCTGCAACCATCACGTTTGGGGCGCTGATCAGGCGCGCGTTGAATGCCGCCATCGCAAGCCTGAGAGAGGCGATGGCCATTTCACCGCCGGTGCGCCCGGCCGTGGCCGACATCAAGCCAACAGGTTTGTCTAACCATGGATTTCCGTCAACGCGGCTGACCCAATCCAAGGCGTTCTTCAAAACCCCTGAAAGGGATTTATTGTATTCGGGGGTGGCAATCACAATCACATCCGCGGCGGCGATTTGGTCAGCCAGTTTTTGCACGGATGTTGGGATTCCATTTGCCTCTGTATCGCCGGAATAAAGGGGCAGGTTCAGATCGCCCATTGTGAATGTTGTGGGGTGCGCTGATGTGGCGGCGGCGTGCACCAATTGCGTGTTGAAACTGTCTTTTCGCAAGCTGCCAGAAAGGCCGAGAAGATGCATGTTTGGATCCTTTGTTTGCGTCAACTTGGCTTACGCGATCGGGCCACCGGGGGCAACGCACGTTAGGTTAACCTTTGGCTTGGAAAGGCAAATCCGTGTGCACAACCCGTACACAATCCGTACACAGGCCGTACACCGCTTGGTTTGGGGTCAAAGGTTAACGAAAATGTCTGCAAAGCGTTGATGAATTCTTAACGTCGATCCGTGGCGGCGCGCCCGATCACGATGGCCAAAACCCACGCGGCCAACACAATGGCCCCGGGTGCGATCACCATGAATATCAAATCTTCTCCCGACAGCCCCCATGGTGGTTTAACGCGACAGTTTTGCGATCCCGATGGTCCCGAAAATGCGCAGGCCAAAGCCGACACATAAACATATCCAAACACCCAAAGACCGGTTGCCAAAATTGCCAAGACATAAAGTATGATTGAAAGCACCCGCATTTCGAAACCATATCGCCCCCCAAACGGTTGGGCAATGTGGCCGCTGCCAACCGGTTACAGGTGAATTCCACATTCCGTTTTGCCCAATCCCCGCCAACGACCGGCACGTGGGGCTTCATCATCTTCGACACGGGTTGTGCACGGCCGGCAACCAATCGAAGGAAATCCCTGCGCAACCAACGGGTGCCGGGGCAGGCCATGCGCATCGATATAGACGCTGGTTTTTCGGGCATCCCAGTCCACAAGGGGATTCACTTTGATCCTGTGGTCCGCCTTTTCGTAAATCGGCAGCTGGGCACGCCGCCCGCCTTGATAACGTTTGCGACCGGTGATCCAACTGTCGAACCTTTCCAATGCAACTTCCAAAGGTTTGGTCTTGCGCAAATCACAGCATTGATCCGGAAAATCGCGTTGCAGCAATCCATCCACATCATGCACCAGAAGGCTTTCACGCGATGGGGAAATGACCCGCACATCCGTCAAGCCAAGGTGATCGGCAACCTGCCGTTGGTATTGAAGGGTCTGATCAAACAACAATTCGGTATCGATAAATAAGATCGGCGTGGCGGGATCGACCTGTGCCACCATATGCAACAGGGCAACGCTTTCAGCGCCAAAGCTGCTGACGACGGCGGTGTTGCCCAATGCCAGATCCCCAATTGCGTGTTTTACGATCGTTTGTGGGTCAGATTTTTTGTGCAAAAGATTGCGACGGGCGGCGAGTTCTTTCAAAGGCATGGGCGAAGTTCCTTTTCGCCCAAAATAAAACAAAGTTCTGCAAATTGGCCATATGTTGCAACAAATAGGAACAATGTATTGGGGTAATCTTATTTTG
Source organism: Planktomarina sp. (assembly GCA_020630015.1). Taxonomy (GTDB): domain Bacteria; phylum Pseudomonadota; class Alphaproteobacteria; order Rhodobacterales; family Rhodobacteraceae; genus Planktomarina. Next base: position 76,229 of record JAHDCF010000002.1, read on the forward strand.
TGGGGCAAAATTCCAAGAGCGATGGTTTTTCGGGATTTTGGGTGCGCGTATCAAGGCAAACTTTGGAACGGCTGACAAATTTGTTCATGTTGCGCGTTGGGTGTTGATCACCGAATTGCAGGGGAATCGCATCCCTTCCGGTTATCGCGGCCAGGGTGAATTCAAAGTGTCCAACCAAGGTCTTTCAAACGTTTGATCAACTTTTGAACATGTCCTTTTTCAGCCAGATCAATCGCGTTCAGTTTCCAAAACCAAAAAATGAACTTGGCGAACTCGGGTGATGATCTTTTCAAGGCTTCAAAGGCCTTGGCGGGGGGGTGTTGCCCGATGGATGTAAACGCATGGTGAAATTCAGCCCCAGCAAACAACAGGGCCTTCTTTTTGAAGAATGCACCGTGAAACGCGACGCTGGAATTTTGGGTTACCACGAAATCGCATCGCCGCAACAAGCTTGCCATTGGATCTTGCCCCAAGGTGAAGCGCGGCGTGTCTTGTTCAAGGTTTGACAGAACCTGAAGTTCCTCTTCTGTGTAGGTTTCATTGGGGTGAAGCGTTGCGATGATCGGCAGTTTGGTCTGCGCCAAGGTTGTGGAGATCATATCCACCGGGGACATGGATTGAAACAATCGGTGTTTAAGCAGGCGACCCTGCATGGGCATGTATATAAATCCGTCTTGCGTTGGGGTGTTGGCATCGGCACCAAACAACGTATCACGCCAATGTTCAAAGAATGGCTGCGCCACATCTGACGAAATTTTGTCTGGATTGAATTTTGCTTGTGCCAGTTGCCAATGCCAACGTTCGGCCAAATTTTCGATCCTGTAGAAGGATCCCCCATACAGCTTGCGAAACACCAATCCATTTGGCCCCGCAGGATGGGACATATGAACAAGGGTTTGCGCGCCCGAACCCAATGCGTTGCGGTTTGCGGGTGTGTCCTGTGCTAGTTTTACGATGCGGTTTTTGCGCTTTGCGATTTTTTGAATGGCCTGTACGAATTCGTGGTCGCCATCGTGCGCGCGCTTTAAACTTCTGCTGGTAAGAAACACGGTGGCCAAGACATCGTTCTTTTCAGGTGTCTCTTTCGAAGGCGTCACCCCAAAGGCCGTTTGTGCAATCGGCGTCAGAAGGCTGAGGGTGCGTTCTTTGCCCAAGCTGCGCTCAGACGGGTTGGCAGGTACAAGGTTCAAGGTGCCCAGAACGCGTGCAATGATCAAGAAACGAAAGCTGGGATCATCCGGGCCCACCAAAGTGTATCCGTCAAAGAAGGCATCAATGGCATCTTCAGGCACAACCTGACCGGACGACAGATCGCCGGCCCCGCGCATATCAATTGTGTAATCCAAGAGGAGTTTCGCAATATCATACCCCACAGGTGCGACCTGATTTTTTGAAATATCGATGCCCGATAAGCGCACCCCATCATAGATCAGGTTTTGCATGTGAAAATCACCATGCTGTACCGCGGCCATGGTGGGTTTGCCCTCAAACACAGGTGCCTGTTCAAACAGGGTTTCGATACCTTTCAATATCAGATCAGGAACGGCCACTTTGGTTTCGCCTGAAGTGATCTGTGATTTCAAATTTCCATAAAGGTTCAGGGTGAATTTGGGTTGCAAGGGCCGCGCATCCGTTGGGGCGGATCGGTGAAAGGCATCAAGCCATTGCCCGCACTGGCGCAATAAATCCAGCTGCTTTTCCACATCTTCTGCGGCGTCGTGCATCGCGTGGGTCAGGGTATCCCCCGCCATATACCTAAGAAGGCTGACGTGTTGTGACGCATCCACAAAAACCGGTTCCGCCACACCCAAGGTTTCGGACTGGGGAAAGGATTTGAAGGTTTGTTCCTGCATTGCGTATTGATCGGCAAAATCTTGTTCGGCCTGTGGACGCAATTGGAATTTGAACGTGAACATACCCTTTTGCGCATGGCTGACCAACAGGCTGATGCGTGAAATATGTGGATCGTCCCGTCGGGACAGGGTGCTGACGTCCCACCCTTTGGTGGGGAAACCCAAGGTCCCCAACGTGTCGGCCCATGCGGCCTTGGCAAGTTTATCAAGCTCTGAAAAACGATGCGTCACGTTTGAGGAAAGCCAATTCATTCCGCTTTATCGCCCCTTTGGGTTGGAGGGGGCTGATGCCCGCACTTCCCTAAAATTCCACCCCGATCTGCGCCTTGATCCCTGATCGGAAAGGGTGCTTGATCAGTTCCATCTCGGTCACCAGATCGGCCACTTCGATCAGGTCTTCCTTCGCATTTCGGCCTGTCAAAACCACATGGGTCATGGGGGGTTTTTCGTTCACTAAGAAATCCACCACCTCTGATACGTCCACGTAATCATACCGCATGGCGATGTTAATCTCGTCCAGCAGGACCATGTGGTTGGCCTCGTCCAAGATCAGCTCTTTCGCTTTGGCCCAAGCGGCTTGTGCCATTTCGGTGTCCCGCGATTTATCTTGGGTTTCCCAGGTAAAGCCTTCGCCCATGGTGTGAAACGCGCATAGGTCGGAAAAATGTTCCAAAATCAGGTCGCGTTCGCCGGTGGACATGCCCCCTTTGATGAACTGCACCACTGCCGATTGGCGCTTGTGGGCGATGTGTCGAAAGATCATGTTGAAGGCTGCGGATGATTTTCCCTTGCCCTTGCCGGTGTGCACGATGATCAGGCCCTTTTCGTCCGTTTTCGTCGCCATAATCTTGTCGCGGGCGGCTTTCTTTTTGGCCATCTTGGTGGCGTGGCGGGCGTTATCGTCTGTCATCTTGTGTTCCTTTTCGGGGTGGGAAAACGCTGCCACGAATGGGGGGGTCTTGCAAGCTTGGAACTTGGTCGATCCCGGGTCATACTGGGGCCATGGTCAAGTTTGTTTTTTATGTTTTGATTGTTGTTTGCTTCGCCGCGTTGATTTTGAACCGCGACAAAGTGGTGGATGTTGTGCAAAGCAAATCCCCCGACATTCGGCCCGAGGTGCGGGATATTGAAGAAATCCGACCACGGATCACATCAGGTTTAACAGATGAATTTGCGCAGGCCGGTCTGGCCTTTGGGGCGCCGGTGTTTTTGCGGATATTCAAGGAAGAACAGATACTGGAACTGTGGGTACAGGGTGAAAACAAGTTTCAGTTATTTCGCAGCTATCCTATTTGTAATCATTCAGGCGATCTTGGCCCAAAGTTAAAAGAAGGCGACCGGCAATCGCCCGAAGGGATCTATAAGGTTGGTTTGGGGGCCTTGAACCCCAACAGCAGGTTCCACCTGTCGTTTAACCTTGGATTTCCAAATTCGTTTGACAGGGCCAATGGGCGTACAGGCAGTTGGCTGATGGTGCATGGGGATTGTGTGTCCATCGGATGCTACGCCATGACCGATCCAATGATAGAGGAGATTTATGTGGCGGTGGAAGCGGCCCTCAGGGGCGGGCAGGATGATGTTCCCGTCCATGCGTTTCCATTTCGATTGACCGAAGGACGCCTGAACGCGGTGGCCGATCACCGATGGATCGCCTTTTGGAGAAATCTGCAACCAATATTCGCCGCCTTTGAACAATCGCGCATCCCGCCGGACGTGGGTGTGGATGGAACGGATTATGTGATACTGGCTTCGAATTAATAAATTCGTAATCCCTTCGGGCAAGGCTTTGGTATGTATTTGCCAAAAGCACTATTATTTGGGGCGCTTTGCCTTGTGGGTTGCAATACGCCGACGCTGGATTTTGCTGGTATTCCCCCCATCCGCGTAGAGGTGGATGGATCAAAGTTCGATGTCCGGTTGAAGGGGGATATTGCCCAAGCCATTCGGGTGAACACGCAATGGGCCCCAAGCGCCACCAAAATGCGCCCCAAATTCAAAGTGGCCTTTGAACAGGCATCCGGGTGTGAGGTCGAGGGAATGAAGGGGGATGCGGCCCTGATGGTTGCGTATCTGAAGTGTGACTAAATCCGTGCCACAAAATTTGGATGACCAAGTTTTCGAAAACCGTTTCAATCGCTGGGTGATGTCAGGCTTTGCAAACGTGCCCTTGCTGAATTGCTGCGCGGTTGCCACAGGCCCCGATCAATCGCTTCTTGCAGGCGTTCTGCAATTTCTGCCAAAGCTGCGGGATTATGGGTTTCGATGAATTCCCGCGTTTCATCATCTTCTAGGAACGCCGCTTCGACAGCGTCGAAGTGATGATTTTTCACGGCCCCCGTCGTGGCGGCGAAGGCGAACATGTAATCCACCGTTGCGGCGATTTCGAACGCGCCTTTGTATCCATGGCGTTTCACCCCATCGATCCATTTCGGGTTCACCACACGGGATCGCACCACGCGCGCGATTTCGTCGTCCAAGGTGCGGATTAATGGGCGTTCCGGGCGCGAAAGATCGTTGTGGTAAATCGGACGGGCTTTGCCTTGCAAGGATTGCACAGCGGCCGCGGCGCCCCCTTCGAATTGATAGTAATCATCGCTGTCCAAAACGTCATGTTCGCGGTTGTCTTGGTTTTGAACAATGGCTTCCACTTGGCCAAGGCGTTCTTCAAACCCTGTGCGGTCGGCCTGGCCTTCGCGCCCCTTGCCATAGGCATAACTGCCCCATTCGATATAGGCATCCCCCAGATCGGCCTGCGCGTTCCAGATCCTTTCGTCGATCAATGCCTGTAAACCCGCGCCATAGGCCCCGGGTTTGGATCCATAGACCCGCGCACCAGTGGCCCCTTTGGCGGGGTTCAGATCCTCTGGTTCGTCCATGGCAGCCACGGCGCGGGCCGCGCTGTCGACCAGATCAATCAGGCCGGGGAAGGCATCACGGAAAAAACCCGACACCCGCAAAGTTACATCCACCCGTGGCCGGCCCAAGGTGGTGACGGGCAGAACCTCAAACCCCGTGACACGGCGGTTGGCGCTGTCCCATTTGGGCTTTACGCCCATCAGGGCCAAACATTGTGCAATGTCATCGCCGCCTGTGCGCATATTGGCGGTGCCCCATGCGGTTAACAGCAAGCGACGCGGCCAATCACCGTGGTCTTGCAGGTGCTTTTCGATCAGCAGGTTCGCGGATTTCCACCCCAACGCCCAAGCGGTGGGGGTGGGCACCGCGCGGGTATCGACAGAATAAAAGTTGCGCCCCGTGGGCAAGACATCCAACCGCCCGCGCGTTGGTGCACCCGATGGGGCAGGGGGGACATGTTCCCCGTTCAAAGCGGTCAACAGCCCAAGGTTTTCACACGGACCGCAATCATTCAGCATTGGACGGATATCTTGGGTGATATGGTCAAGAACTGCTTGGGTTTTGGGGCCGGGGGGCGTTTTTTGATCCGCAAAAAACGCCTGCGCCATCAGTTCCAAACGTTCAACTGTGTCGCCTGTGGATCGCCATGTATCGGTGCTGATCTGTGTCAGGTCATCGGGTTTTGGCCCGGACCAAGCGGTGGCCATATCGCAATCTAAAGGATCAAATCCCAAGCCAAGATCATCCGCGATGGCCCGGATGAGGGATTGGTTTGCACCCACCCCATCCCCGCGTGGCACACGGGCCAGAGCGATGGTTAAATCCAGGTTTTGCTGGCCCGTGGGGGTTTGACCAAAAATGTGCAGGCCATCCCTGATCTGCGCCTCTTTCAATTCACACAGATACGCGTCCAGCTTGGCCAGATCGGTGTCTTCATCCCCTTCAAAGCCAACATCTTGGTCCAATCCGGTGGCCGAAGTCATGGCCAGGATTTCACGTTTCAGGTGTTCAATCCGGCGGGGATCCACGCCGGCGGCTTCGTAATATTCATCCACCAACGCCTCGAGGTCTTTGAGCGGCCCGTAGGTTTCAGCCCGTGTCAAAGGAGGTGTCAAATGGTCGATAATCACTGCCTGTGCCCGGCGTTTGGCTTGGGTGCCTTCGCCGGGATCGTTGACGATGAAGGGGTAAATATGTGGCGTGGGGCCAAAAACCGCCTCTGGGATGCAGGCATCTGACAGCGCCACAGCCTTACCCGGCAGCCATTCCATGTTGCCGTGTTTGCCCATATGCACGATGGCCTGCGCCCCCTGCACATGACGCAGCCAAAAATAGAAGGCGAGGTAGTTGTGTGGTGGGACCAAGTCAGGGGAATGGTAGGTATCGGTTGGATCAATATTGTATCCGCGCGCGGGCTGCACGCCGACGGTGACGTTCCCATATTGCAAGATGCTGAGCTTGAACCCACCTTCCGTATCATTGAGTATTTTTGGACAAAGAAAGAAGGGGTCGTCTTCGGGTTGGCCCCACCGATCTTCGATGCGTTGTCGCACATTATATGGCAAAGTGGCGAAGTGGGTTTTGTATGTTTGGATATCCAAAGTAACCCCACCATCGCGGTGGGCGCGATCGGTTAACCAATTGGTGGGTCCGTCCAAGATCGCTTGCATCAGGGTATCGCTGTCTTTGGGATGATGTCCTGTTTCATATCCAGCGTTCGCCATGATGTTCAGGGCTTGCACCACAGATGCAGGTGTGTCGAGGCCCACGCCATTGGCCAATCGCCCGTCCTTGTTGGGATAGTTCGCCATGATCAGGGCGACCTGACGGTCGGCTGCGGTGGTGTTGCGCAAGGTGGCCCAGTTTTTGGCCAATTGGGCCACAAAGGTGATGCGATCGCCGCGCGCCTTATAAGTGGCGATGGGGCATTCCGTGGCCTCATCAAAGAAGGCTTCACCCTTGAAGCTGACGGCGCGAGACAGGATGCGGCCGTCCACCTCGGGCAGGGCAACGTTCATGGCGATGTCACGGGCGGCCAAGCCCGTTAGCCCATCTTCCCATGCCTGTTCTGTGCCTGCCGCGAAAACAACTTGGAAAACGGGGGCTTCGTTTGCGGATGGCATTACAAGGGGGTTGCTGGGGGCATCATCACCATGGGGGTTGCCGACCGCAAAGCTGGTGGCGTTTAAGATCACTGAGGGCGGGGCGGCCGTGAATAATTGATCCAGTGTTGCCACCGATATGGGGTCTTTCAGCGAAGCCACAAAAATGGGGAGGGGGTTCAATCCTTCGCGTAACAGGGCCTTTACCATGCGGCTGATGGGGTTCAGCCCAGCCCCCTGCACCAAAGCGCGATAGAAGATCAGCGGCACCACTGAAGCGCCATCTGTCCACTGTGTTTGCGCGGCAGATAAATCGGAAACCCCCGCACCGGGCCAGTAAACGCCAGCACGCAAGAGGGGATCGGCGGCCATGGGTTTGTCGCCCCCGTCCACCATGGCCTTGGCATAGGACAAAAAGTTCACGGCATTCTTTGGCCCGCCTTCCACAAGGTAGGCCCAAAGCGCATCATAGTCTTCGTCGAATACAGTTGAAAACGCCCGCAAATCGGGGTCTGGTTTGTCATCACCGGGCAGGAACGCCACAGGCACGTTCGCGGTGCGCAAACGGGCGGCGTATTGTTCGAACCCGTATTTCCAATAAGCGGCCCCCCCCAGAACGCGGGCGATCACCAGTTTGGCGTGGGTGGCGCATTGATCGAGGTGCAAATCCACCGACATGGGGTGCATCAGATGCATCATGGACGCCAATCGCAGATGCGGAGGCGCATCCATATCAGCGCGCGCGGTGGACAAGGCCGCCAGTTCCGTATCGGCCGCAGAAATTACCACGATGTCGGCAGGTGTCTGACCCAGATCAACGGGTTCGGACCCGTCATCAACGGCCCCGGGGGTGGCAGCCAAAAGGTGCATCAGGTCAGTACCTTTTCCATGAAAAAGCTTGAGGTGTTGGGTTGATAATCCCCAAAAATCCCACGCTCGCTAAAGCCGTGACGGGCATAAAGCTTGACTGCGGCGGCCAAACGTTTCGATGTTTCCAAACGCAATTCAAGAACACCTTCTTCGCGTGCGCAGTCTTCCAATTGGCGCATTAAGGCGTCGGCAATCCCGGCACCCCGCGAACCGGGATCAACAAACATCGACTTCACCTCGGCATAGCCGTCTTTCATCGCCAATGCGCCTGTGCCCAAGACCACATCCTCGCGACGGGCCACAAAAAACCGAATGTCCGGGGTGCAGAGTTCATCGAGGTCTAGGAAATAGTTTTCTTCTGGTTCAAACAGCTCTTCCATCAGGGCGTGGCTTTGGCGCAAAAGGGCGGCGGCTTGTTCTTCTTTGGGGTGCCAAGGTTCGACGATTATCATTGCGAAACCTTCAAGTCTTTTTCGAAATAGAGCAAGCATTCATCCCCGCCGCCAAACGGTTGGCAAGCAACATATCCATGTTGGCGGTAAAGGGCGACCGCCGCTTGCAACTTTTCACCTGTTTTGAGCGTGAGTTTCGAAAACCCCAGATCCTTCGCCGTTTGTTCGGCAGCTTTTATCAACGCCAACCCGATGCCACGACCCTGCATCTGGGGAACTGTGAAAAGCCTGTTCATAACAGCGGTTGAAGATGTCGTGACAACGGCCACACACCCAACCGGAGTTTCGTTTTCGCGGGCAACAAGAAAGACCGTATCTGTTGCATCCAGCACATCGGCCGAAGGTGCCGCGCATTGCGCGGGGGTATAGACCGCGTGCAGTGCCCGATCACACCCTTGGATCAGTTCCAATGCCTCTGGCGTTGTCGCGCTTTCAGGTGCGATGGTCAGGGTCATGCGGTCAGCGCGGCCTCAATCGCCATTCGGTCAAGGCCAGCTTGCCCAATGACGACCAGGCGCGTGGTGCGGGGTTGGTCACCAAACGGTTGATCAAAATAAGTGTCAACGCGTGGCCCGACGGCCTGCAACGTCAGGCGCATTGGTTTGCCTTCGATGGCGGCAAAACCTTTGAGGCGCAAAATATCATGCGTACGGATCACATCCGCCACTTGTTCGGCAAAAGATGCCGCATCAGCGACCTCGCCCATGTTCACAACGAAGCTTTCGAAATCATCATGGTCGTGATCATGGTGGTGGTGATCGTGATCATCGTGATCGTCGTCGTCATGGTGATGATGGTGATGCACTTCGTGACGGGCGGACAGATCGTTTTCGGCCCCGATGCCTTGGCCCAACAATACATCCACCGGCAATTTGCCCATGGATGTCTTGACCACCTGAACCCCATCGCGGCTGTCATCGCGCAAATCTTTGACCAATGTCTCAGCTTCCGCATCTTCCAACAAATCGGTTTTGTTGACCACGATCATATCGGCACAGGCGACTTGATCTTCGAACAATTCACTTAATGGGGTTTCGTGATCTAAATTCTCATCCAGCTTGCGTTGGGCATCAACCGCTTCAACTGAATGGGCGAAACGCCCCTCCGAAACGGCTTTGCCGTCCACAACCGTGACCACACCATCAACCGTAACCTGAGTAGAGATGCCGGGCCAGTTAAATGCGCGCACCAAAGGTTGCGGCAGTGCAAGGCCAGAGGTTTCAATCACGATGTGATCTGGCTTTTCCTCTCGTGCCAACAGTTTTTCCATGGTGGGGATGAAGTCATCGGCAACGGTGCAACAAATACAACCGTTGGACAGTTCCATCACGTCCTCTTCTTTGCAGGTTTCATCCCCGCAGCCTTTCAAAATGTCACCATCCACGCCCAAATCGCCAAATTCATTGATGATCAGCGCGATACGACGACCATCCGCATTTTGCAGCATGTTGCGGATCAGCGTTGTCTTTCCAGCGCCGAGAAAGCCTGTGATGATCGTGGCGGGGGTTTTAGCAGCCATGGTAAGATTCCTTGTGATCGCGACACGCCCGTATTAGGGCGAAACCTGAAGGTACAAAAGAGGGCAATGTGACCAACCGTCTTGTTATATGCGACACCTGCGCCAAGTTGGGCGACACCGCCAAAGGCCCGCAGTGGGCCGAGGCGCTAAAAGCGCAAATCGCAGACCAAGATATCCCGTTTGAGGTGACGACAACATCTTGCATGAACATGTGTGCGCAACCCACGTCCTTTGCCCTGCAGGCCCCTGACAAGGCGACCTATCTGTTTGCCAATGCAAACCCGGATACCGATTCCGATGATCTTCTTTCCCTTCTTCGGCTTTATGCACAAAGCAAAGATGGTTGGATTACAGACGCCCGATCCATCGGGCGCCTGAGGGGGTGTTTGGTGGGGCGCGTACCCGGTTTAAAAACCTGACTGGACGCCGCCAAAAATCCCCCGGGGAATAGGTTCAGATCAAAGATCAAAAAAGATATCGTTGACCAAGTCTTCGGCGGTGACACTTTCGTCATCGACCACGTCGATCAGTTTTAGAGATCGACCATCACCAAGCAACAAAACCGCATCTTCGCCGTCGATGCTGATCTCTCCTGTCAGGAATTCTTTGAAATCCGGATCATTCGCTTCGCCTGTTGATCCCACGACATCGACCCAAATTTCATCTTGGCCGATATCGAAGTTTTCAACCTCGGTCACCCCGTCACTGAACCCACCGGTTCCCGTGGTATCATGGGCCACATTGATCAACGTTTTATCCGCATCCGCAACAATGGTGTTGTTCCCGCCCCCAAGATAAATGTCGTCGAACCCGCCGGTGGATTGGATCAAATCATCGCCCGATCCATCGCTGAAACTGTTGTCGCCGGAACCACCCGACAAAGTGTTATTTCCAGCTTGGGCATAAAGGTTATCGTGCCCACCTTTGCCAAACAGCTTGTCATCGCCCAAGCCGCCGATAATCTCATCATCGCCCTTGCCGCCGAACAGGCGATCGGCCCCTGTGCCACCGTCAATGGTATCGTGGCCTTTACCGCCCCGGATCAAGTCGCGCCCGTGGCCACCTTCAAGATAGTCATTCCCGCGCCCGCCAAACACGCTGTCGCGACCATGGCTGCCTTCGACACCGTCATCGCCGTCGCCGCCAACAATTTTATCGCGGCCATTACCGCCCGAAAGATAATCATCGCCTTTGCCGCCAAACAAACGGTCGCGGCCTTCACCGCCGTACAGATCGTCTTGGCCTTTGCCTCCGAAAACCTTATCGTTCCCGTCCCAGCCGTAAAGCTCATGGTCATTTCCTTGACCGCCATAAAGCGTATCATTTCCGGACCAGCCATACAGCGCATCACTGCCGTTTCCGCCGCGCAAGACATCATCCCCAAGCCAGCTTTCAAGGTAATCGTCACCCCCATGACCGATCAGGGTGTCATCGCCGGATTGGGCGAAAAATTCGTTATCATCCGCATCGCCTTGGAACACGTCATCCGTGATGGGCGTATCTTCAATCACTTCGACTTCGGGTTGCGCGGCTTGGATGGTTTCAAACTCCTCCGCCGAAAAAACGATACGGCCAATTTCAACCGTCGGCGGGTTGCCGGGTTCCACAACTTCATAATAATCAATGGAACGCGATCCGTCTGGCAGCACGTCTGCCCATGTGCTGCGCGGCATGTAATTTTCGGCAATGTCGATATCATCTGATACGGCATCAAAGAAAGGTTGTCCGTTCACGTATTCTGAGGGTCCATACCCTTGGTCGATGATTAAATTTTCAATACCGAGGTTTGGCTGATCAAAATCAAATTGTGCACCTTCTTCCAAAACCTCGCCGGTTTCTGACAAAACCGTGCCGGTGGGGCCGTCCTCTTTAAAGGTGTCCAGCAAATAGACACTGCCATCTGTGGCCACAAAGATATCGGTAAATGGTGCAACCTCGGTCAAGCTGATTTGGAATTGAACTTCAATGCCATCATCGCTGACTTGATGCATGACCAAAAAATCGCGAACGTCTGGGTCTGTTCCGCTGTTTGGGTCACTGTATGTTGTGGCGATTTGAGAATTGGTTGGCAGGGTGGTGCCAAGTCGCCCCGGAACCACGGGGATGGGATCGGCAAACGCGGCCCCATCTTCCGTCACAACGCCAAACTGAAAGTCCGTGGCAAGGCCAGCGTTCCCATCAGAGAACAGAAGCAACGTTCCATCGCCCGTAAAAACGGGGCTGAAGCCGCGATCATTTTCCGTTTCTGGAACATAAGTCGTAATGGGAATAATCTGTGGCATGAGAAAATCCTTCTAAGAATTTCCCAAGCCTATTCTCGCCGCCTGAATGTTCAAAACTTAGTTTAAAGTTGTGTAAAATCCGGCGAGTTATCGCCGAATTTTACAGCTTTAGGTTACGCTTTCGCCAAGAAATAGGCGACAAAGAACCCAAGCGTGGCCCACCCGGCGGCGGCAGTGCCCAGCGACAGTGTCACAAATTCCGCTGACAATTCTGGGGGTGCCACACCGAAATAGGTGTCCAAGTGTGGTGCGCCCATCAGTTGTGGGATCAAGATCGCGATCACACCGGCCAAAGGGACAAACCGTTTGCCAAATGCAATCAGGGCCAATCCGATTGCGGTGCTGAGGATTGTCATGATCCACCAAAACTGGCGTGGCCCAATTTCGGCTGCAGGTGTCCCGGGCAGTTCTGGTGGCAGACCTATTGCCGGGGCCAATTGAACGGCGACAAAGCCGCAGATCCCCCAGATCAAACCTTGTTTGGGGGTGGTCGCGATGCCCTTTAACGCGGCAAAGGAAATCATTGCCGCCAACAGCAGACCATAACCGGTATAGGTAATGACGTTAAACGCCACGGTCATGGAATGGCGGGCCCATTCGCCGCCCAATCCCGGCGCGCCACGATCGCTTTCGGGGATGCCATCGGTGCCGAAATGCACCCGTGCGCCCGTTTCATAAAGTTCGCCTTCCAGCAAAGCCGGAATGACAAACACGAATTGCAGCGCGGCTGCGATCAGCCCCGCTGCAAGCCCAGCGAACACCGCGCTGGTCAACAGATTTTTGGTCATATCAGTGGCAGGGGAATGCCATTGCGTGACGCTGATCGTGGGCGGCGTCATGCAAAACAGTGGCTTGTGCCCAGCCAGAAACAAACAAAAGGCCAAGGCCCAATGCGAATACCAATGCGATGCCAGATGCGGCAGGAACGGCCACTGCAGTGGTTTGTGTTTGAGTCGTCATGTCAATCTCCTTGCCCTGTCACACCCGACAGGGGATTTGGTTTCTTTCACGTTGGGCCGGTCTCCTGGCTTGCGGTGTCAGGGGGTGTGGCCTTCCCGGGTTTCCCCAGTGGCATGTCACAAACCCAAACCGCATACAGTCGCGGGGGCGGCTTTGGCATAAGGCCCCTGATTGGGTCACCCGCACCAAATTCCCGATTATACCCGTGCCAGCTTTGCTGACTTGGGCACCAAACGTTCCCCTTCGTGACTTGATGCGGGCCATCCGTCAAGACAATTTGCGACAGCCACCGGAGCGAAACCGATGGGAATGTAAAGAAATTACTTTGATTGTTGACCCACAGACAACAATGCAACCTATGGTTTTGCCGGTTGAAAATCTCATGTTAACCATTGATGGGGACGATTCTTTTTGGGTGAATTTTAATGGACTTTGCACTTATTTTTGTACTTTTGGGATTGGCGGCGCTGTTTGGTGACAGCGACGATGGCGGTCAAACGACCGCAGGTGCGGATGGATCCGGGGATGACCAATTCGATGATCGAACCATTGGGACATCTGATGGTGACTTGATCACAGGAACTGCGCAAGCCGACACTGTTTTGGGTGAAGGTGGGGCGGACACACTTGTATTGAATAATGGGGATGACGCCGCCTTGGGTGGGTCGGGGGACGACCGGATTTTTGGCGGTGCCGGGAATGACGTGATCGGACCTGAAAGTGGTGCCGATTCAGTTTTTGGCGGGGCTGGGGATGACCTTGTGTTTCAAACGCTGGTTGATGACAACAATCAGTTCTTATCCTTTGTCTCGACCGGGGATGATTTCATCAGAGGCGGTGCAGGTGATGATGCCTTATTCGATGGCATTGGGGCTGACTCGGTTTATGGTGATGCTGGCGATGACTTCATTGGGGCGCTTGAGGTTTCTGGCGATACCCCCAACGAAGACAGGCTTTTCGGCGGCCACGGGAATGATACACTGGTGGGCGACGCCGGTGACACAATGAAAGGTGGCAGTGGCGCAGATGTCTTTGAGAATGGGATATCCAACAATCAAGGTCCCATCTTCATTGAAGATTTCAATTCGGTGCAAGGGGATCAGCTTGTGCTTTATGCCTCGACCGGCACGCCAAGTTCGATCACCCAAACCATTCAGTCAGGTGGCAGCATTTGGGGGGAACCAGCCATCGAAGTTAGACTTGATGGAGAATTGCTTGCCATTGTGAACACCACAACGCCCCTGACAATCAGCGATCTTTCTGTCCACGATGCGAACGGTAACAATATCGCCTCCCCTGACATGTTTGATGCTTTGACACTGAATGGATCTTCAGAGGCGGATATCTTAGCAGGCACGGATGACAGCGAAGTCATTCTTGGCAACTTTGGCAATGACCAAATTTTTGGCATCAATGGTGCCGACACAATTCGCGGGGGTTGGGGGGATGACACCGTGGCGGGTGGCGATGGAAATGATCGTATATTCTTAGACAGCGGTGATGATGTCGTTGATTCCACGGGTGATGGCGATGACTTTATCCGCGGTGGCGCGGGGGAAGATACAATCATTGATTCCAACGGCTCAGACACAATTTATGGGGATCTTGATCGCGACTTCATTGATGTCACTGGCAATCTTTACGACACCGGGAATGATTTGGTTTATGGCGGGTTTTCGGCTGATACCATCGTGTTTGAGGCCGGTGATACTGTGACCGGGGGTCATGGGGCAGATCGGTTTGAAGTGGAGTTTGAAGCAGGCGGTCCTGATATTGCCGTGGTGACAGATTTCAACGCCCAAGGCACGGATACGCTGGTGATCAAAGCCAACTCAAGCTATTCGCCAGCCAACGTCGACGTGCGGGTTGAGCCTGAGGGCGTCTATGTCAGCCTTGGCGGTGAGGATTTGGTTCTGCTTGAAGGCCTGTCGGCATTGCCACCCTCTCAGATTGAATATGTATTCGAAGATCCCCCAGACCCTTGGGCATAAAGTCCATATCTTGTGGATAAGTCGGCCAAAGGCGCTGTATCCTGTGTGTTCCCGTTGACTCAGGGCCCTTGAACCCGCCAGACTGTCGGAAAGTCAGAATCAAACGGGCGGCACGGTGCGGTTTTCAAAGCTTAGGTTAAATGGTTTCAAAAGTTTCGTGGATCCCACGGACTTGATCATTGCGGATGGCTTGACCGGTGTTGTTGGGCCGAATGGATGTGGCAAATCCAACCTGCTTGAAGCTTTGCGTTGGGTCATGGGGGAAAATCGCCCCACCGCCATGCGCGGTGGTGGGATGGAAGATGTGATTTTTGCCGGTGCGGCCACACGGCCAGCTCGCAATTTCGCAGAAGTCAGCCTTCACATTGATAATTCAGAACGTTTGGCGCCATCTGGGTTTAATGATCAAGATACATTGGATGTGGTGCGGCGCATCACCCGTGACATCGGATCGGCGTATAAAGCCAACACCAAAGATGTGCGTGCCCGCGATGTTCAGATGCTGTTTGCGGATGCCAGTACGGGCGCGCATTCCCCGGCGCTTGTGCGCCAAGGACAGATTTCCGAGCTGATCAATGCCAAACCAAAGGCCCGCCGCCGCATTCTGGAAGAGGCCGCAGGCATTTCAGGTTTGTATCAGCGCCGTCATGAGGCCGAGCTGAAATTGAATGGCGCAGAGACCAATCTTGCGCGCGTTGATGATGTGTTGGAACAACTGGCCAACCAGCTGACCACTTTGGCCCGGCAGGCAAAGCAGGCCTTTCGGTATCGCGAATTGGGGGCCGCTTTGCGATTGGCGGAAGGCGTTTTGTTGTATCGGCGCTGGAAAGACGCAGACGAAGCGCTGGCCACTGCGGCCGAGGCGCTTCGCGCCGCAACCGTTGCGGCATCCCAAGGTGAGGGAAGTTCACGACAAGCCGCCAAAGTGCGCGAAGAAAAGGAAGCGGCCCTTCCGCCCCTGCGCGAAAGCGAAGCGATTTCAAATGCCGTTTTGCAACGCCTGAAGGTTCAGCGTGACACGCTGTCGGAACAAGAAGATCGGGCCGAACAAACGATCACAACATTAGAAGCGCGGATCACGCAATTATCTGCGGACCAGACACGCGAATCTGATCTGAACCGGGATGCCGGTGAAACCGTGACGCGGTTAAAGTCAGAACGTGATACATTGATGACAGAGGCCGATGGCCATGATGCCAAGTTGACAGCCGCCAGTGCCGCTGCGGCTGAGGCCGCGGCCGTATTGCACGACCGCGAAAGCAAATTGGCAGAGGTGACAGAGGATGTCGCCCGTCTGGCCGCCCGGTACCAATCGGCGCAACGGTTTTTGGATGATGCATCAAAGCGGCTTGAACGTTCAGAGGTTGAAGAAACCAACGCAAAGACGGCAATCGATGCTGCCAAGGCCGCAAGTGCCACATCAATGGGCGCGCTTGAGGTGGCCAAATCGCGAGAGCTGGAAGCCGAAAAAACCGTCTCTCTTGCCGAACAAACGTTGTCAGAGGCCGAGGCCGCAAGAACCGCCTGTCAAACGGAAGAAACCGCCGCGCGTGCCACCCACGCCGAAGCGCAGGGCGTGGTGACAGCCCTGCAGGCCGAGGTGAGCGCACTGGAAAAGTTGGTGAACCGTGATCGGGGTGATGATGGTCAGCTGATCGAAGTGGTTCAGGTTTCGGCAGGGTATGAAAAGGCGCTTGGTGCGGCATTGGCCGACGACCTGAAGATGCCCGTTGTCGATGGGGCAGGGGTTTCGGGATGGGTTGATCTGGCCAATTATGCCACCCCTTTGCGATTGCCAAATGGGGCGCAGGCGTTTTCCGAATACGTGACTGTTCCGGGTGTTTTGGATCGGCGCATGGCGCAGGTTGGATTGGTTGATGCGGCTGATGGGGATCGTTTGCAGGGCGATCTGTTGCCGGGGCAACGGTTGGTCAGTGTTGATGGCGATTTGTGGCGCTGGGATGGATATCGCGCCACAGCCAAGGATGCACCTTCGGCCGCCGCCCTGCGTTTGGAACAGCGCAATCGTTTGTCGGCCCTGCAATCAGATTTGGCATCCGCAC
The DNA here is from genome assembly GCA_020630015.1 of Planktomarina sp. Taxonomy (GTDB): domain Bacteria; phylum Pseudomonadota; class Alphaproteobacteria; order Rhodobacterales; family Rhodobacteraceae; genus Planktomarina. The sequence goes on from JAHDCF010000002.1 coordinate 93,177, forward strand.
AAGGTTCGGCAAACACATCCAAGCAGGCCCACGAAACCTTGGCCGCGCGATTGGCTGAATTGGCGCAAGCCGACAAAGATGCCCGCACAGCGCGCCGTGAGGCCGATCAATTGATGGCCGATGCCGGGCGGGCAGTTTCCCGGGCCGAGGCAGAGCGCAATGTGGCCGAGGGCAAATTAGAATCGCTGGAACTTTCCATGGTGCGGTTCGCCGAAGAAGCAGCAGAGGCCCGCACCCAACAAAAGGATGCGCAGGCCACATTGGCAGGGCTGGATAATTTGGATGAAGCACGCGCCGTGGCGGAAGATGTAAAGCTGACGGTGGAAGCCAGCCGTGTCACCATGTTGTCAAAACGATCCGCAAATGAAGAGTTGCGCCGCGTTGGGGAAGCGCGCGATCAAAGGTTGACCGTGGTCAACCGAGATATTGCCAGTTGGGAAAAACGTTTGGCGAATGCCGCTGATCGCGCTTCGGAATTGGAAGATCGAAAAACCAAGGCCGAGGCTGATTTGAAGGCGGCGAAATTGGCCCCTGCTGAATTGGCGAAAACCCGTGCGGAAATGACCACCGCTTTGGATGATGCTGAAAAACGTCGCCAAGCGGCGGCGGATGCCTTGGCCACGGCTGAGACTGAATTGCGCGAAGCCGTGCAGGCCGAACGCGACAGCGAACGCACCGCCGGTGAAGCCCGCGAAGCGCGCGCCCGCGCCGAAGCCAGATCAGAGGCCGCGGCAGAGGCGGTGGAACTTGCCGCCGCCCGTATCCAAGAAGAACTGGAATCGACCCCGCAGAAGTTGTTGTCGGATTTAGAAGTTGATCCAGAAGATATGATGCCCGGCGATCAAGCCGAGGCTGAGGTTGCCCGCCTGCGCCGTCAACGTGATGCGCTGGGTGCTGTGAACTTGCGTGCCGAAGAAGATGCGCGCGAAGTGCAGGAAGAACATGATGGCCTTCTGAAAGAAAAAGAAGACCTGGAAGAGGCCATTCGCACCCTGCGTGCAGGCATTGCCAGCCTGAACAAAGAGGGGCGCGAACGCCTGTTGGCGGCCTTCGACGAAGTGAACAAAAACTTCGGCACTTTGTTTACCCATCTTTTTGGTGGGGGTGAGGCCAGCTTGGTGATGGTGGAAAGCGATGATCCCTTGGAAGCCGGGCTTGAGATCATGTGCCAACCACCGGGGAAAAAGCTGTCGACCCTCAGCCTTTTGTCGGGGGGTGAGCAGACTTTGACGGCACTCGCTCTAATTTTCGCGGTTTTCTTAGCAAATCCTGCACCAATTTGTGTTTTGGATGAGGTCGACGCGCCACTGGATGATGCCAATGTGACGCGTTTCTGTGACCTTTTGGATGAGATGACCCGCCGTACCAACACGCGGTTTTTGATCATCACGCACCACGCCGTCACCATGTCACGCATGGATCGGTTGTTTGGGGTGACCATGGCAGAACAAGGCGTAAGCCAACTTGTGTCTGTGGATCTGAAGAAGGCGGAACAGATGGTGGCCTGATACGGATTAAGGGGATGATCAAATGTTTAAGTGGCTTACGGCAGGTGTGATAATTCTTTTGCTGGCTGGGCCCTTAAATGCCCAACGTCTGAACGCCAACGATCCTGATTCTTTGTTGATTTATCTAAAGTCCGAAGGGTTAAAAGCCCATTTGGAAAAAGATGATTACGGCGATCCCAAAATCGTTGTTCACCACGGGGGGTCTTCGTTTTCCATGTACTTTTACGGATGCACGTCTGGGCGGAACTGCACGTCCATTCAGTTCTTTACCGGATATCGCACAGAAGGGGCGTGGACGATTGAACAGGCCAACGCTTGGAACAAAGAACGCCGATACACCCGTGCATACGTCAGCGAAGGCGGCAGTGCGCGATTGGAAATGGATGTGCACAGCGGCACCGACGGATTTTCCGATCGCGGTTTTGCAAACCACTTTAAGTTATGGACCCGCAATATGACCGATTTCGAAGGGGTAATCGGGTGGTGAGTTGCCGCCTCAATTTCCCAACTCAGGAATGATATCTAAGACCGTCATCCCCTGCATATCATCTTTTTTGAACCTGTTGGCCGTCAGCAGTTGTGCATAGCCATGCACGAAGCTCCAGATAAACATTTGTTGTTTTGCATCTGTTTTGGTTTCATCGCCCTGAAAGGTGCCAAAGCCCTTTGCGATGTCAGCAAGGATAACAAAACAGGCACCCACGTTGTGCAATAAATCTGCGTCGCTGGATGAAACGCGATCGCGGGCGAACATCAATTCGTAAAGGGCGGGATGGTCTTGCGCGAATGCGACATATCCCAAAAGGGCGGCCTTACGACGGCTGGATTGATTGGCCCCGTCTGGCAAATCTTTGCGCATGTAGGCCTGCAAATCGGCATACCCTTGCGCGGCAAGGGCTGTCAGAAGTGCGGTTTTGTTGGCAAAATGATTTTGTGGTGCAGTTGCACTCACGCCGACGGCAACTGCGCATTTTCGAAGGGAAATATTGCTGTGGCCTTCTTCCTCTAACATTTGGCGTGCGGCTTGCAGCAGGGCATCTTTAAGATTGCCATGATGGTAGGGTTTTGCTGCTGTGCCATTCGACTTCATATGTGCACTGTAAACTTTTTCTTGACGTTCCTGCAAGTTTACAGATAACGATATGAGCAGTGTAAATATGCAATGCACATATAGGAGTTGTTATGCGGAAATTTATGACCATCGTTTTGGGACTTGTGGTTGGGTTGGTGGCCCTGGTGGCCATCTTTTGGTTTGCCAACCCTATGGGGCTTCGCGACACGGTTTTGGCCAATCAAATTGTTAAAATGCGGGTCGCACCGGCACGATTGGAAAACCCTAAATCACCGGGTGATTATGGCATGAAATACAGTGATGTGGATATCATCACAGGCGACAATATTCGGCTGAGCGCTTGGGAAATCCCGGCGGCCACCCCTTCAAATCGCACGGTGATTTTGAACCATCCTTTGACAACAACTCGCTATGGTTCCGTGGATGGTCTGGATGGGGTTTCGGCTGAATTTTTGCCGATGGTCAAACATATGCATGATGCCGGGTATAACGTGGTTATGTATGATCATCGTGGTCAGGGTGACAGTGATGGTGGCCTTGGGCGCAACGCCAAAGGTACCCAAGCGCCCGTTGGGGCAGGTGTCACCGAATGGCAGGATGTTCTGGCCTCACTGAACCATGTGTTGGGGCATGGTGAATTTGGGGATGATGATATTATCTTTATGTCCCAATGCATGGGGGCGAACGCCACGTTTTTGGCGTGGCAAAACGCGCCCGAGGCATTTTCAAACCCAAAAATCAAAGCCTTGGTCGCCCACCAGCCAACATTGTCATACAATATGACAGATCGTTTTATTCGGGCCAAAACCGGTATTGATCTTGTCGACCAGGTTCTTGAAACTCAACGTCAAAAATATGGCTTTGGGTTTGCCAACGCCCTTGAAACCGTGCCCAGCGTGACTGTGCCCATCCTGTTTTCGCAGGTGGAAAAAGATGAATATACTTTCAACCTTCAAACTGGGCAAAATGATATTCAAGAGATCATCGATGCCTCAAAAACCGAGAATGAGGTGATCTGGATCGGCCCCGAACATCCCAATGCCTTTGGGACCGGAATGCGGTTTGATGGGTATCAGTATTTCAACCACCATCCCGAACAACTGCTGGAATACATGGCCAAACAGTTTGGGTGAATTGACGGGCGTAAAAGGCGCCCGCTTATAACCAACAATATGGACCCTCATGCATCGCACTTGGGTCCATGATATTTTTTCACAACCGCCCCAATAATCCCGGTGTTGGCCATGCATCGGCAGGCAGGCCAAGGCGCATCTGTTCTGACTGCACCGCCGCGCGGGTTTTGGCCCCCAAGATACCGTCGATTTTGCCCACGTCATGGCCACGGCGTTGCAATTTCTTTTGCAGCTGCTGCATTTGAGGGCCGGTTAAACCTTGGTCAGGATTGCCTGCGTTATAGACAGGTGCGCCTTCCAATCGTGTCGCAAAATACGCGGCGGTGGTCACATAGACAAAGCTTTTGTTCCATTCGAAATACACATGAAAATTCGGATATGCGATAAAAGCCGGCCCTTTGCGGCCCATGGGTAAAAGGATTGAGGCAGGTGTGTCAGATCCAAATAATTTGCCGTTGCGCGCGCGCACCCCGGCCTTGGCCCAGGCTGATACCGGCAGGTTTTTGTCCAACCCGGTTTTTGACCAATCCAAATTCGACGGAACCTGCACCTCTTGCAGCCATGGTTGATTGGGCTTCCATCCCATTTGCGACAGCATCCGTGCGCCGGTCATCAAACTGTCGGGGGCTGATTTTTGCAGGTTCACCCGGCCATCGCCATCGGCATCAACGCCATTGCGAATGATATCTTCAGGCAGCATTTGGATCATGCCAATTTCACCGGCCCACGCGCCCTTGGTGTTGGTCGGGCTGATATCGCCACGTTCGAACAGTTCAATCGCGGCAAAGACCTGCGGGCGAAACAGTTCAGGCCGGCGGCAATCATGGGCCAGCGTGACAAGGGCGTTTACGGTGTTGAAATTTCCTTGGTTCGCACCAAAATCCGTTTCAAACGCCCAAAAGGCCAGCAAAACCCCCGGCGAAACGCCATATTCCTGCTGCATCCGGCGGAAGGTTGATCGATATTTCTTGGCGTTTTTCGCGCCGTGCTGCATGCGATGATTGGAAATCAACGCGCGTGAGAATTTCAGGAAATCTTTTTGGAAATGACCTTGGCTGCGATCGGCTTTGATAACTTTCGGATCGGCCTTAACATTCGCAAAGAATTTTTGAACGGTGGATTTTGAATGCCCCCGCGCAACGGCCTCAGACGCAAGGCCGTTGACAAAGCTGCCAAATGATCCGCCGCATTGTGCCACCGCCCCGGTGGCGGCCAATGAAAATGCAATTGCACTGATAAACTGTTTCATGATCACTCCCATCATTTCGGGTACTGTAGGCCGGTCACCCCAGAAGGGGCAACCAATCAAACAGCGCAAACGGGATTGTGATGGTCAATAGCACCGCCCAGATTTTCCACAAAGCGGTTACCGCCCCATCGATATCTTTGGCATTTGCATCGCGTCTGCCCATGGCGTTGACCCAAGCGTATTGTTTCAGTTCCCCATGATACCAACGGGGCCCAGAGACGGCGATGCCCAATGCGCGCGACAAAAATGCTTCAGACCAACCGGCGTTGGGTGAACGATGTAACGCTGCATCCTTTGTGGCATCCCGCCACCCGTCAAACAGGCCAAAGGTGATGGTGATCAACACGGCCGTCAGGCGGGCCGGGGCCCAGTTCAGCGCATCATCCAGCCGCGCGGATGCCCAACCAAATTCGGCAAATTCGGGTGTTTTATATCCAATCATGCTGTCAGCGGTGTTCACGGCTTTGTAAATCAAAATGCCGGGAAGCCCCAAAACAGCAAACCAAAACGCGGGTGCCAACACCCCATCTGAAAAATTTTCGGCGGCACTTTCAATGGCGGCGCGACTGATGTCTGGGGCGGTCATATGGGTTGTGTCGCGTCCTACAATCATGGCCACGCTGCGCCGGCCTTGGGCCACGGACATGCGCAAACCACGTGCCACGTCGGCCACATGATCACACAGCGATCTTTGCGCCAAAAGGATGGCGGCGAAAATTACTTCGGCCATCCATCCCAGCTGCGCAATGGCGGCCCCAATGATTGCGGCGCCCGCCACCAAAGCAAACACCAAAAATACCCCTTTCATCCGCCGGGCCGGGCCATGGTTCAGCCGATCTGTTGCCCATGTGATGATGCGCCCGATCATAACAGCAGGGTGGGGGATATGGGCCCACAGCCATCGCGGCTCTCCCATAGCGGCGTCCAAAAGCAAGGCCAGAAATAGTGTCACAATGCGGCCTTTAAATATGCCAAGCCGCGATCGTCGGGTACGCCTAAACGGATCCATGTTTTGGAATATGGAAACACACGTGACCAAACGTGGCCCTGTGCCAATCGGGTTTGAAGGGCCTTTGCATCCGCCACCTCATAGGTTCGAAACAGGCTGGTCTGTCCAAGGGGCGATCCGGAACCCTTCATGGCGTGGTCAAGCGCGCTAATTTGTTGGTTTAACCAACCGCGTGTTTCATCCGCCCAGTTCGTGTCTTGCAATGCGGCGATGCCGATTTCCATTGCCGGGCCGGAAACAGGCCAAGGCCCAAGCCGGGCCTTTAGATCCGCCAAAAGCCTTGGATCGCCGACTGCAAAGCCAAGGCGCAATCCCGCCAGCCCCCAAAATTTGCCGAAGCTTTTCAAAATCAGATGGTCGGGCTGATTGGCGCGGCAAATCATGCTTTGGCTTAGATCAATGTCACAGAAACTTTCGTCTATGATCGTGAGATTGGTCGCGGGTATGTCGGTGTGAAATGTGCCAGTCGGATTGTTGGGGTGCACGATCACCCGGGCGGATGCCTGCGGTGCGTTTTGTTTGACGGACCATCCCGCATATTCGAAACTGGCGGCGTGTTCATTGTATGTGGGCCCCGCAATTTCGACGGTGCCTTTGGCGTGCAGGTGCGGGATTTGTGCAATCGCGGCCGAACATCCCGGCACAGCCAAAACGGCAGCATCATTCGGAATATTCCAAAATGTACGGGCGGCCGTGATCAATTCGTGATCTGCCCGATCATCGGGCAGGCAAGTCCATGCATGATCAGAGAACGACCGGGGCACGGCGAAAGCACGCGGGTTGATACCGGTGGACAGATCAACCCAGTCCGATCTGTTGCCCCCGAATGTGGCGATCGCCGCATCCAAGCCGCCGCCGTGATCTCTTGCGTTTCGGGCCATCAGTCATCCGTAGGCAATGGAAGGGTGCGGGATGTGAAATGACCCTTCACGCCTTGGGGCCAAGTTCGATAGGGAACCTGTCCGGTTTCGGAGGTTTCATATTCGCGCGCATACCCAACAATCGCTTCGGCCGCATCGCGATCTGGGGTGAATTGCCCCAACACATAGTGCAGCTTGTTGTCCCCTTGGATCGCCACGTTACAGGCGCGTGCACAACCCATCATACAAGACACGCGACGCATCTTAATATCGTTTTGCCCTTCCAACGCGGCCTCGACGTGGCCCACCAAGACTTCGCCATCTGTCAAAGGATGGGTGTCGGCGGACCACCCTTCGCGTTTGCAGGTGTCGCAGACTGTGATCCAAGTTGTCATATCATCGCCCTTTCTGGCCCGTTTTCCTAACGTCACTTGCAGCTTGCCACAATTGTTAAGCAATTCTTAACGGTTGCTGGGCAACTAAGTGATGCGCCCAAATCGGTTACTTTGGGTGGGGGGAAGTGTAAATGCGTGTATTGATTGTTGATGAAAATCCAGAACTGGCGGCGATTTGGTCTGATCACTTGATGCGATTGGGATTGCAAACCGTTCATGCCACCACCCAAGATCAGGCGATCAGCATTCTGGGGTTGGATGAATTTGCAGTTGTGGTTTTGAATTTGCATCTTGGGGATGCCGGTGCCATGGCAGTTTCAGATTATTGTAATTACCGATGGCCGCGGGCGCGGGTGGTGTTTGTCACCAATTCCACGTTTTTTTCCGATGGGTCGATCTTTTCGCACAGTGCAAATGCCTGTGCCTTTATCCCACAAAGCACGCAACCCACAGATTTGGCGGCCATGGTGAATTATTACGCCGATCACTGATTTGCGCCGCAAGTTCGCGTTGCAGTGTCGGGAATCAGATTGCCCTTTGATGTTGGCTGTTCTAAGCGATCTATGACGACGTCCTAAGGACCGGAACGGTGCATGGGCGCGGCCGACCCAAACTGGGGGCCACCGCCATGATCGTCTGATACAAGGCTTTGCCTGTCTTTTTTTGGTGACGGATGTGCAACTGAAAGGACGGCCCCATGTTAAGAATTTTTCCATTGCTGATTTTGATGCCGGGCGGTGCCTTTGCCCATGTGGGCCACATCGGAGAGGTTGCCGGCCATGATCACATCACCATTGGTGTGGCGGTGGGTGCCATCGGTCTGGCGGGGCTTTTGGGCCTTTTGCGTGGGCGCGCGCCCGAGGCGGAGCCGGAGGACGAAATCCAAGACGAAGACTTGCAGGAGGCATGATATGACCAAAATCGGTGTCATGATTTGTGGCCATGGGTCACGCAGCCAATCCGCAGTTGATGAATTCAGCACTTTGGCGGATAAATTGCCCGCCTTTTTGCCCGACGATTGGGCGATGGAATATGGGTATTTGGAATTTGCAAATCCTGTTATCCGCGATGGTTTGGACAAGTTGCGTGAACAAGGCTGTGACAAGATATTGGCGGTGCCTGGTATGTTGTTCGCGGCGATGCATTCCAAGAATGATATTCCAACCGTTCTGAATACCTATGCCGCCAAACATGGGATCGAAGTCAGTTATGGCCGCGAACTGGGTGTTGATCCAAAGATGATCGCCGCGGCTGGTGCCCGCATCACAGAGGCGTTGGAGGCCTGTGAAACCGATATCCCTTTGCATGAAACATGTTTGGTGGTCATCGGCCGGGGTGCGTCGGATCCGGATGCCAATGGGAATGTTGCCAAGATTGCGCGTATGTTGCACGAAGGTTTGGGCTTTGGCTGGTGCGAGGTCGGGTATTCTGGTGTCACCTTCCCCCTTGTGGAACCTTGCCTGCAACATGCGGCAAAGCTTGGATACAAACGTATTGTTGTTTTCCCATATTTCCTGTTTTCCGGCATTCTTATCGATCGGATTTATGGCTTTTCGGATCAAGTTGCGGCGGAACATCCCGATATTGAATTCGTGAAGGCAGGGTATCTTGGCGATCATCCCAAGGTTCTTGAAACCTTTGCCGCACGGGTGACCGAACAGATGGGTGATGTGGTTGTTCCCAACTGTGGCATTTGCCCATTCCGCGAACAGGTTCTGACCGTTGGGGAAGGCGGGCACACCCATGTGAAAGCGGATGATCGCGCCAAGGCGCATCCGGCCATGTCCAGCGCACCGCCGCAAACCTGTGTTATGTGCAAATACCGGACAGAGGTTTTGGGTTTCGAAGACGAAGTCGGCGCAATCCAAGAAAGCCACCACCACCATGTGGAAGGTCAGGGCGCATCGGCCCCGGGATCGAACGTGGCTGATTGTAAGCTGTGTGATACATTTTGCACGGGTCTGTGCCGTTTGGAAGGGCAGGCCGGGCATCACCATCATCATCACCATGATCACGGGCATGATCATCACCATCATGACCACGATCACGATCATCATCACCCGGTGTATCCTCACGCTGATCACCCTCATGGGCCCGAAAGCGCGCGTAAGTCGAAAAAGACCTGAACTGCCATGCGCCCTTATGAAAAGAACCCATCGGCGATTTATGCCGAAAGCTTTGCCACCGTTGCACGCGAGGCCCGATTGGATCGGTTTCCTATGGGATTGGATCTTTTGGCAACTCGCGTCATTCACGCCTGCGGAATGGTCGAAGTTGCGGATCGGCTTGCCTTTACCGACACTGCCTTTCGCGCGGGCGCGGCTGCTTTGGCTGAAGGGGCGCCGGTGTTGTGCGATTGTGAGATGGTTGGAGCAGGCATCATCCGGCGGTATCTGCCAGCAGAAAATGAAGTCATCATAACTTTGAACGCCCCATCCGTGCCGGAACTGGCAAAGACCATAGGCAATACAAGATCAGCCGCCGCAGTGGAACTTTGGAAAGATCATATCGAAGGGGCCGTGGTGGCGATTGGGAATGCGCCGACGGCGCTGTTTCATTTACTTGAACTATTGGACGATGGTTGGCCTAAACCGGCGTGCATCTTGGGCTTTCCTGTGGGGTTTGTGGGCGCGGCCGAAAGCAAAGCAGAATTGGCCGCCAATTCCCGTGGGTGCGATTTTGTTGCCCTGCGTGGTCGGCGTGGGGGATCCGCGATTGCGTCTGCCGCGGTGAATGCCCTTGCGGCCGGATTGCCGGAGGTGCGGGCATGAAACCTTGGCTTCATATTGTCGGTATCGGCGAAGATGGGATGGATGGCTTGGTGCCTGCAACCCGCGCCGTGGTGGAAGCGGCCGATGTGATCATCGGCGGGGATCGCCATCACGAACTTTCTGTAAACCCAAAGGCACAACGTTTGGCTTGGCCGTCGCCCTTTGATGCGCTGATTGGGGATCTGAAAGCGCTGAAGGGGCAAAGGGTTGTGGTTTTGGCCACGGGCGATCCTTTGTGGTTTTCGGTGGGCGCCCGGATTGGACGCGAAATTGATCCAACCCAAATCACCTATCATCCACAGCTTAGCGCCTTTCAACTGGCGGCCGCCCGCATGGGATGGTCCATGGCCGATGTGGAAACTTTGACTGTGCACGGACGCCCCGTTGAACAGATGATCGCGTTTATACAACCCGATCAGCGCCTTTTGATTTTGACGACCGGTGCGGAAACACCGGCCCAGATCGCGGGCTTTCTGACCGACCGCGGGTTTGGCGGATCGCGTATGACCGTTCTGGCCGCGATGGGTGGTGATCGCGAACAACGGTTTGATGGCACGGCGGCGGATTGGAACCATGAGGTACCGGCCTTCAATACTTTGGCGGTGGATTGTGTTGCCGATCCAGATGCCGCGTTGTTACCGCGCGTTCCCGGTTTGCCCGATGATTTATTCCAATCTGATGGAACAATGACCAAGCGTGAAGTTCGGGCCGTGACCATGTCGAAATTGATGCCCATGCGGGGGGCATTGTTGTGGGATATTGGAACCGGGTGTGGATCCGTTGCCATCGAATGGATGCGGGCCGCGCGATATGCACAGGCAATCGGGCTTGAACCCAGGGCCGACCGACGGGCAATGGCCGCCGACAATGCCTTGGCCCTTGGCGTGCCGCGCCTGACGCTGATTGATGGATCCGCCCCCGAAGGCCTGGCCGATCTGCCGGCACCTGATGCGGTTTTCATTGGGGGGGGGCTATCGGCCGAGGTTTTTGAAGTGGTTTGGTCTTCCCTTAAACCGCTGGGCCGTTTGGTGGCAAATGCGGTAACGTTGGAATCCGAGGCCGCCCTGATTGATTTGCAAAAACAGCACGGTGGCGATTTGGCCAAGATATCGGTGCATCGTGCGGATGATGTTGGGCCTTATCGTGGATGGCGTCCCTTTATGCCGGTGACGCAGTGGAGTTTGATCAAAAGATGACGGGTACACTTTATGGTGTTGGGGTTGGTCCGGGCGACCCTGATTTGATGACGGTGAAGGCACAAAAGCTGATCCAAGGGGCCGATGTGATCGCCTATCCTTCCCTGGCGGGGGGTGACAGTTTTGCCCGGTCCATCGCCGCTGATTTGATACCAGATGATGTGGTTGAGATTGCCATGGATGTTCCCATGACAACCGATCGCGCACCGGCGCAAGCGGCTTATGATGCCGGGGCCAAAGAAATCGCCAAGGCCTTGGAAGACGGCAAGAATGTGGTCTGCCTGTGCGAAGGTGATCCGTTCTTTTATGGATCTTTCATGTATCTTTATGCCCGGCTTGCCACGCGGTTTGACGTGGAAGTGGTGCCGGGTGTTACCAGTGTTACCACCTGTGCCGCCAAGGCGGGCATGCCGCTGGCAGCGCGCAATGAACGCCTGACCGTGTTACCCGGCCCATTGCCCAAAGAAAAATTAAAAGACCGGATTGAAGGTGCAGAAAGTGTAGCCATCATGAAGGTGGGGCGGCATATGCGCAAAATCCGCGGCGTGATCACCGAGCTTGGTTTGCTTGATCAAGCGACTTATGTGGAACGCGCCAGTCTGCCAGACGAAGTGGTTTGCCCGTTGGAACAAGCCCCGGAAGACGCACCATATTTTTCCATGATATTGATTGTAAAGGGGGGCGACCCATGGCTGTAACACCTGTGGTTTTGGCCCTGTCGCGATCGGGCGAACCAACGGCCCATCGCGTGGCAAACGCTATCGGTGCGATGGTGCATGGCCGTTCTGGCCGGGTGGACCAGGCGGATGTGTTTTTTGAAAATGCACTGAATCACGCACGTGATTTGTTTGCCGCAGGCACACCAATTGTTGGTGTTTGTGCCAGTGGGATCCTGATCCGGGGTGTGGCGCCTTTGTTAAATGACAAAAAGTCCGAACCCCCTGTTGTATCCGTCAGTGATGATGGTGGCGTTGTTGTTCCCCTTTTGGGAGGGCATCGTGGGGCCAACCGATTGGCCCGTGACATTGCCAGCGCCTTGGATGGCACAGCTGCGGTAACCACTGCCGGCGACGTGGCGCTGGGCGTGGCTTTGGATGAACCGCCTGCAGGTTGGCGCATGGCCAAAGGGGATGCCAAATCTGTGATGGCGGGGCTGTTGTCGGGCCAAAAATTCACGCTTTCGGGTGCCGTGGATTGGCTGCAGCCATTGGTGGACGGTCCATCTGTTTCCCAAGTTGCCGCCACAACCGTTCGCGGGGCCGGGATTCCACCAGTAAAATTGACCGCAGATGATAACCCCGGTTTGGGGCTGATCTGGCATCAGGCGCGATATGTTTTGGGTCTGGGCTGTGCCCGTGGTGCAAGCGCGGATGACATGTGGAAATTTGTCACCAACACTTTGGACGAGGCAGGCATCGCAGCAGAGGCGATTGCCTGTGTTGCCAGTATTGATTTGAAGGCCGATGAACCGGCGATGATTGAAACGGCAAGGCGGTTGGGGGTTCCTTTGCGGTTGTTCACAGCGGCCGAACTTGAAGCTGAAACCGGCCGCCTTGCTAACCCATCTGATGTGGTCTTTGCAGAGGTTGGATGCCATGGCGTGTCAGAGGGGGCGGCCTTGGCTGCCGTTGGGGCTGATGGCGATCTGGTTGTTGAAAAGCGCAAAACGCCGGATTGCACATGTGCCGTTGCCATGTCTGATATCGCCCTTATTGATCTGCCCGGACGGGCACGGGGGCGTTTGTCCATTGTGGGCATCGGCCCGGGGCAGGCCAGTTGGCGCACCCCCGAAGTCAGTCAACTGGTGGCTGAAGCAGAAGAGCTGGTGGGATATGGCCTGTACATCGATTTGTTGGGCCCGTTGGCCACAGGCAAGGTACGGTCTGATTTCCCACTGGGTGGGGAAGAGGCGCGATGCCGTTACGCATTGGAAGAAGCCGCCAAAGGCAAAAACGTTGCTTTGGTTTGTTCCGGGGACGCGGGCATTTATGCCATGGGGGCATTGGTCTTTGAATTGATGGACCGGGGCCCAGATGAAATGGGCGTCAGCGACGCGGCCCGCCGGGTGGACGTCGTGTGTTCCCCCGGTGTCAGCGCGTTGCAAGGGGCCGCAGCCCGCGCAGGGGCGCCCTTGGGGCATGACTTTTGCACCATATCCTTGTCTGATCTTTTGACACCGCGCGATGATATCATCCGCCGTTTACATGCCGCCGCAGAGGGGGATTTTGTGATTGCCTTTTATAATCCGGTTTCAAAAACACGTCGGACCCTGCTGGCCGAGGCGCGCGAAATTTTGTTGCAGCACCGTCCGGCGGATACGCCGGTAATGTTGGCCACATCATTGGGGCGCCCAGAAGAATTTGTCCGGTATCGCCGGTTGGATCAATTGGAAGTGGACGAAGTTGACATGATGACGGTTGTCTTGGTGGGGTCGTCAAATTCCCGTCTGGCAAAATTGGGGGAAGGCCCACGCATGTTCACGCCGCGTGGGTATGCCCGCAAAATTGACGGCGATCTGAGCGGTTCTTCATAAATAAAAAATGCGCGTTGAAAATTCGAACAAGAAAGACTGGTTATGAAAGTATATTTCATCGGAGCAGGGCCGGGTGATCCGGAACTTTTGACCGTTAAGGCGGCGCGAATTATCGGGGAATGCCCTGTCTGTCTTTATGCTGGGTCGCTAGTCCCCGCAGAGGTGGTTGCCTGCGCCCCCGCCGGCGCGCATGTGATGGACACCGCCCCCATGACATTGGATGAAACGCACGCAGAGATTTTGAAAGCACGGGATGCCGGACATGATGTTGCGCGGGTGCATTCGGGCGATCCGTCCCTGTACGGCGCGATTGCAGAACAAATTCGTCGGCTGCGCGCCGATGGAATTGAATATGAGATTATTCCGGGCGTTCCTGCCTATACCGCCGTGGCAGCGGCTTTGGGGCAAGAGCTGACGATCCCAGAGATTGCTCAATCTATTGTGTTGACGCGGATGTCGATGAAATCAACCTCGATGCCGCCCAAAGAAACCCTTGAAAATTTTGCGATTTCGGGCGCGACCTTGGCCATTCATTTGGCCATTCGCAACATGCGCGAGATTGAACGGGTGTTGATCCCACATTACGGGGAAGATTGTCCGGTGGTTGTCGCCTATCGCGCCAGTTGGCCCGATCAATTGATTCTTCGCGGCACCTTGTCGGACATCCGCAAAAAGGTGCGCGATGCAAAAATCACGCGAACGGCGCTTGTTATGGTGGGGCCTGCTTTGGCCGATCATACCGATTTTGTGGATTCCGCGCTTTATGACCCCGAAGTGGAGCATGTTTTGCGAAACCGTAAAACTTGAAAGACATAAAATCGCCAAAATTTAGGCAATAGTCATAGTTAGACTTGACGATGACCCCATTCATGAACACGCTTCGTACTGGGAGATGGATAGATGACAACTTATTTGCCAAAAGAAGTTGCGGCAGGTTTGGAAGCCGCACGTAAAACCGCCCTTCGCAAGAAAAGTCGCCTGCGGATTGAAGCGAATGGTTCGCGGGTGAAGGTTCTTTCGCTTTGGGATGATGGGTTCTCTGTCGAACGTGAGGATGCCCCCAACCTGCGCGGTTTGGTGGACATGTTTGATGGGGGTCGCCACCTGTATCAATGTTTGATCGTCGCATCAGAGGAAGACGGCGATGAAATGCGCTATGATTTCAAGCGCAGCACCGAAGCCACAGATCGCGCCCCACTTGATTTTGTGCGCCCGGATGATGCCCCGATCGCGTTATTGGGATCCTGACAGGCGTTATTGCAGATCCGCAAAAGCCGCTTGTAATCTTTCCACCGCTTCGATGACGTTTGACCTTGGGGTTGCGAAGTTGAAGCGCAGGAAATCTTCGCCGCCTGCGCCAAAGGTTGGGCCGTGGTTGGCGGCGATTTTCGCACCTGTTTGAACGCGATTGGTGAAGTCTTGCATCGACATGCCGGTGCCCGAAAAATCAACCCAAGCCAGATATGTGCTTTCCAATGCCATGGATTTTAATCCGGGAATTGCATTAACGCCGGCGTCGAAAATACGCCGGTTTCCATCCAGATATTGAACCAATTCATCCACCCATGTGGCCCCTTCAGCACTGTAGGCGGCCGTCACCATATGCAGGCCAAACATATTTGGCCCAATGCCAAGCGCGGCCATTTTCCGCGCAAAGCTGGCCCGCAAATCAGGATCAGCGATGATCACATTTCCGGTATGACACCCCGCGATGTTAAATGTTTTGCTGGCTGCGGTCATCATAACAAGCCGGTCTTCAATGCCTTCAATTTGGGTCATGGGGATATGCGTGCCAGAAAAGATCAGATCATGGTGAATTTCATCTGACACCAAGATCAAATCGTGCCGTTTGGCAAAGGCGGCCACGCCCTGAAGCTCTGCTTTTGTCCATACACGGCCGCTGGGGTTGTGGGGGGAACATAAGATCACCATTCGCGCGTGATCGGGGATCGTCGCGTCATAGGCGTCGAAGTCCATTTCATATCGGCCGTTGTTGTTTACCAATGGCATCTCTACAACTTCGCGCCCATTCCCGCGAATGACACGGGCAAAGGCGTGATACACGGGCGTAAACAAAATCACGCCATCGCCGGGATTTGTCCACGTATCAACGCACAGCGCGGTTCCATTGACCAACCCACCTGTCGTGAAAATATGGGATGGGTCCACCGTCCACCCATGGCGGGTGTCCATCCACCACCGGATGGCATCGCGATACGGCCCATCGTTTCCAAAGTACCCGTAAATGCCTGTCGACATCAGGTCGTCCAATTTATCTTGCACCACCTGAGGGGGTTTGAAATCCATGTCGGCCACCCACATCGAAATGCCATCCTCGGTGGGAACGCCATACAGTTTTTCCATCATATCCCATTTCATCGAATGGGTGCCGCGCCGGTCGATTTGGGTGTCGAAAGTCATTGCCTGTCCTTTGTGGGCGTTTGGGTCAGGGTATATGTCCCACAGGCAGGTGCAAGGGGGGTGGTTTCATTGGATTGAATTGCTTATGTCGGGCGCATGACAGTAAGACCCATATTGATCCACCCCGATCCACGTCTGAAAAAGAAGGCGGAACCGGTAACAGATTTCAACGATGCCCTGCGCGTGCTGAGCGAAGACATGTTGGAAACCATGTATGCGGCCCCTGGCATTGGTTTGGCTGCACCTCAGATTGGTGTGATGAAACGTATTTTGGTGATGGATTGCATCAAAGACGAAGACGCGCCGAAGCAGCCGATGGTTCTGATCAATCCGGAAATCACTTGGGCCTCGGACGATCAAAACACCTATGAAGAGGGGTGTTTGTCAATTCCTGATCAATTCGCGGATGTGGTTCGCCCGTCAGAGGTCGAGGTGACTTGGACAAATTTGGAAGGCGATCAGCAACAGCAGAAATTTGATGGCCTTTGGGCCACCTGTGTGCAGCATGAGATTGATCATTTGGATGGTAAGCTGTTTATCGATTACATCGGTCCGCTGAAGCGGCAGATGATCACGCGCAAAATGCAAAAACTTAAACGGGAAATGGCGCGGGGCTGATGATCGAGGTTTTGCGTTGGCCGCATAAAGCGTTGCGCCAAGTGGCCCAACCCGTTGATGCCGTGACGGATGAAATTCAGACAATCTGGGCCGATATGATCCAAGTTATGGAAAACATGCCGGGTGTGGGTCTTGCGGCCCCTCAGATTGGTGTTGGTTTGCGTTTGGCGGTTGTGGATGCGTCGGATGAACGAGGTCAGGTGATCCGCATGGCCAACCCTGAAATATTGCACGCCTCCGTCGAATATCGAGAGGGGGTTGAGGCATCACCGTGTTTGCCCGGCGTGTCAGCCCAGATAAATCGCCCAAGGGCAATTACCGTTGCTTATGTGGATGAAACCGGGACGCGCGTGCGCAAAGATTTGGTGGGCCTTTGGGCGCGATCTTGCCAGCATCAGATCGACCACCTGAACGGCAAAATGTATTTCGACAATTTGTCAAAGCTCAAGAAATCAATGTTGATCAAAAAGGCGCAAAAGTCATGAAAGTGATTTTTATGGGAACGCCGGATTTTTCGGTGGCGGCTTTGCAAGCTTTGGTGGATGCGGGCCACGATATCCTGTGCGTTTATTCGCAACCCCCCCGCCCGGCGGGCCGTGGCAAAAAAGATCGCCCCAGTGCCGTGCACAAACGCGCCTTGGATCTTGGGCTTACCGTGCGCCATCCAACAAACTTCAAAGATCCGAACGATATCAAAAGCTTTGCAGATCTGCAGGCGGACGTGGCCGTGGTTGTGGCCTATGGCCTGATTTTGCCCCAAGCGATTTTGGATGCCCCGGCGCATGGGTGTCTGAATATCCACGCAAGTCTTTTGCCCCGTTGGCGGGGGGCGGCGCCCATTCACCGGGCGATCATGGCGGGGGATACTGAGACCGGTGTCGGCATCATGCAGATGGAAGCGGGATTGGATACTGGCCCTGTTCGACATCAGGTCGTGACAAGCATCGGTGTGGAAGAAACAACGGGTGCTTTGCACGATCGCCTTGCCAAAATGGGGGCTGATGCGATTTGTGATGTCTTGGCAAATCCTTCTGATTTTCCGGCCGTTCCTCAAACCGAAGACGGGGTCTGCTATGCCCACAAAATTGACAAGTCAGAAGCGAAAATTGATTGGACGAAACCTGCAACGACAGTCGATCACCATATCAGAGGGTTGTCCCCATTTCCCGGGGCATGGTTTGATTTGGATGGGACACGGGTCAAGGTGTTGGGATCACGTGTCGTTTCTGGCGTTGGGAATGCGGGGCAGGTGATTGCGGGCACCACAATCGTGTGTGGCACAGATGCGGTTGAGCTGACGAAGTTACAGCCTGCGGGTAAAAAACCGATGGATCCGATAAATTTCCTGAACGGACGCACATTGCCCAAGCATTTGTAAACCTGCGCTTGGGTTTGACGCGCGGGGGGCTTCAATCTTTGAAGGGGGCCATGCCCATCCGGGCCAATTCATCGGCCCGTTCGTTTTCGGGATGGCCGGCGTGGCCTTTGACCCATTCCCAAGTTACGTCATGCCGGGCGGCAGCAGCGTCCAAACGTTGCCAAAGTTCCACATTTTTTAATCCGCCTTTTTTCTTCCAGCCATTCCGTTTCCAACCATGGATCCATTTTGTGATGCCATCTTTGACATAACTGCTGTCAGTCACCACCGTCAGTGTCGAAGGGCGTTCCAAAGTTTCCAAAGCTGTGATTGCCGCCATCAGTTCCATCTGATTATTGGTTGTTTCTTGGGCGCCGCCTGACATTTCTTTTTCTTTCAAGATTGTCTCACCTTCGGTGGCGCGCAACAAAACACCCCATCCACCGGGCCCGGGGTTTCCGCTGCAGGCCCCATCGGTGAACGCCGTCAGTTTAACCATTTTTACGTGCTTGAATCAAAATGAACGGTTCGATTGGTCCGGCCAATCCGGGTTCTTCCCCTTGATGTTCGAACGTCACCGTAAAGCCCGTCGTCGTCAAGATATCCACCAATTCATCCCGTGTGTAATAGGTGTAAAACCGCCCAAGGCTGTCTCGTTTTTCGCCATGGCCAAGTTTTAGTCCAAGGTGCAAAATTCCATCATCGAACAATGCTTGGTGACACGATTTTATATGGGCGTGAAAATCATCGCGGGTTGCGTGCAGCAATGCAAAATTCGCATAAATTCCATGGTAGGTCGGGACAGTCTTTAAGTCGTGATATGTTTCACAACGGGCGGTAACGCCCGGGTGTTGGGACGCAGCGGCAACCATTTCTGGGCTGGCATCCGTGGCCGTGACCTTGACACCTCGTCGTGCCATTTCCGCGGCGGCAAATCCCGGACCACACCCAAGATCAAGCGCATGGGCATCATCAGGCAAAGCTTCGATGAATTTCAAAAGTGATTTAGAGGCGGTCGCGAAGGTAAGCTTTTTGTAATCTTCGATTTTCGCGTCATAAACATCGAGCGTTTGTTGATCCGTCATAAGATAACCCCAAGTGCCAAACAGGCCACAACGATGGCTGTCAACAAAATGCGCAAACGCATCCACCATTGTGGTGTCAGTCCCCAGCTGGAAAACAGGGCATCAATGCCCACCAAAACCGCAAAGCCAATCATCAGGCTGATTGCGGCCTCACTTGCAGTGCGGGCAGGCATGAAAAACGCCCAAAGCGCAGGTGCAATGGAAAGAATGTAACAAAGGATTTCTTGACGCCCAAAGGTTTTGGTGGCGAACCCCCACAACACGCCGGACATGAACGCAAGGATAATGGTGCCATACGTCACATGCACCGTTGGTGCGGCCAAACGCGGTGACAGGTTCTGCGCCGTCCAAAGGGCCAATTCAGGCGAAAGACCTGTAATCACACCCCAAATGAATGGGAGGGTTCCAGCAAGCCCCAGAATAAGGGCAGGGCGCGGGATTTGCGTGTTCAGCATTCAACAGCCCTACGGATTATGACGCCTCACGCAAAATGCGCGGCACTTTGAAGGTTACGTTTTCTTGGGCCGTTTCAACTTGTTCAACGGTCACATCATAATGGTCACGAAACGCATCCACCACTTCTGTAATCAAAACGTCTGGCGCGCTGGCACCTGCGGTGATCCCAACAGATTTGATGCCATTCAACGCCCGCCAGTCAATGTCGGTGCCCCGTTGCACCAATTGGGCATATGCGCATCCAGCCCGCGAACCCACCTCAACCAATCGTTTTGAGTTTGAGGAATTCGGTGCCCCAACCACAAGCAAAGCATCGCTGAGCGGGGCGATGGCCTTTACTGCCTCTTGCCGGTTTGTGGTGGCGTAACAGATGTCTTCTTTGTGGGGGCCGACGATACTTGGGAACCGCGATTTCAGGGCCTCCACGATATCACTGGTGTCGTCCACCGACAGGGTGGTCTGCGTGACAAAGGCGATCTTTTCGGGATCGCGCACCTGAACAGTTGCCACATCTTCTGTCGTTTCCACCAATAAGACTTCGCCATTTGGCAATTGCCCCATGGTGCCCACCGTTTCCGGATGGCCGGCATGGCCGATCATGATCATTTGCAGGCCATTGTCGGCGTGGCGCTGAGCCTCGATGTGAACTTTGCTAACCAGCGGGCAAGTCGCATCCACATAAATCATGTTCCGAGCTTGGGCCGCGTTGGGCACTGATTTCGGAACGCCATGGGCAGAAAAGATCACAGGGCGATCATCGGGACATTCATCCAGTTCTTTTACAAAGACAGCCCCTTTGTTTCGCAGGCCATCCACCACAAATTTATTGTGGACAATTTCATGGCGAACAAAAACGGGCGCGCCCCATTTTTCCAGTGCCATTTCGACGATTTGGATTGCCCGATCCACCCCGGCGCAAAATCCGCGCGGGGCGGCCAGATACAACGTAAGTGGCGGTTTTTGTGTCATGGCAGACAGCTAGGCAATTTTGGGTTAAACGTCTAGGGGCGGGTCAAACGATCGCCCCAGACAATCGCTTAATCCGCAGGTTCGAATTCCTCGACACCTTCGCGGGTTGGTCTGCCGATCACATCGCGCAAGGCATCCAATTCAATAAAATTATCGCATTGCCGGCGCAGTTCATCCGCGATCATTGGGGGTTGGCTGCGGATTGTTGAAACCACAGAAACCCGAACGCCTTGACGTTGCAGGCTTTCCACCAATGGACGAAAGTCCCCGTCGCCCGAAAACAGCACGATGTGATCCACATGAGGGGCCAATTCCATGGCATTCACGGTCAGCTCAATGTCCATATTCCCCTTCACCTTGCGACGGCCTTGGCTGTCGGTGAATTCTTTGGCCGGCTTGGTGACCATGGTAAAACCATTATAGTTCAACCAATCCACCAGCGGACGTATTGGGGAATATTCATCATTTTCCAAAAGCGCAGTATAATAAAATGCTCGCAGCATCTTCCCACGGTTCATAAATTCTTTGCGCAAAAGCTTGTAATCGATATCAAACCCAAGGGCCTTTCCAGCCGCATAAAGATTTGATCCGTCGATGAACAACGCAATACGTTCGTCACGATAAAACATGGTTAATCCTTCGGTATCAAACGCCTATCCCAAGCGATCAAAATTGCTTAAAAGCTGTTGCGGAACGTAGGGTAAAATACATGGCTAAGCAATCCACCGAATATGGGGATGGCAATCATATTTCGTTGATTGCATTGGGATCAAACCTTGGTTGGAATGGTCTTTCCGCCCTTGAGACCGTTCTGCGTGCATTAGATAATCTAAAGCGATCAGACATTCACGTGGTTGCAACCAGCGGTATGTATAAAACCCCTGCCTTTCCCAAAGGGAGTGGTCCCGATTTTGTGAATGCAGCTGTGGCTGTAACAAGCAATTTGAATGCAAGTCAGATGTTAAGCCACCTGCACCAGATCGAATCAGATTTTGATCGAACACGTGATCAACGTTGGGCACCCAGATCCCTTGATCTGGATTTGCTTGCCCATGGCGGTGATATTGAGCCCGATTTGGCCACGTTCCATCAATGGGCTGATCTGGATTTAGAAACACAAAAAAAAGATCGCCCAACAACCCTGATTTTGCCGCACCCCCGTTTGCAAGATCGTGCCTTTGTTTTGGTTCCTTTAATGGATATTGCCCCTGATTGGGTGCATCCCGTGACAGGCAAAAGAGTCAAAGACATGCATGATGAATTGCCAAAAGACCTTCGCGAAGAAGTTCAGTTGATTGATTGATCGGAATCGCCTTGCTTTTTCTTGCAATTGCCCCTAGATCGCAGGCTTCACTGTAGATCAGGAGTTCCCATGGCACGTGTGACCGTAGAAGATTGCGTTGATAAAGTTCCCAACCGGTTTGAGCTTGTTATGCTGGCTGCGCATCGTGCCCGCGAGATTTCCAGCGGTTCCCCGATCACTGTTGATCGTGATAATGACAAAAACCCTGTTGTGTCTTTGCGTGAGATTGCAGAGGAAACACAGCTTGCCGATGATCTTCGCGAACGCGCGATTGAAAGCCAGCAAACCCAGATCGAAGTTGATGAACCCGAAGAAGACAGCATGGCGCTGTTGATGGGTGCTGAGGCCGACAAGCCAGCCGAAGATGATCTGAATGATGAAAAATTGTTGCGCGCGCTGATGGAAGCGCAGGGGCAACGCTAAGGCAAAGGACCATGGGCGCATGACAACCTCCGATGAACTGATCGGACTTGTCCGCGCCTATAATCCAAACACAAACGCAAAGCTGATCCAAAAGGCCTATGACTTTGGTGCTGAAATGCACGAAGGTCAGTTTCGTCGTTCTGGTGAACCATATTTTACACACCCTGTGGAAGTGGCACGTTTGCTGTCGGATCAGCATTTGGATGACAGCACAATCATCACAGCCTTGTTGCACGACACGGTGGAAGATACCCGTGCCAGTTATGGCGAGGTGGCAAACAAGTTCGGAACTGAGATTGCCGATCTTGTGGATGGTGTGACAAAGCTGACGAACCTGCAACTTTCATCCAGTGCCACAAAACAGGCTGAAAACTTTCGCAAGTTGATTATGGCCACATCAAAAGATGTGCGCGTGACTTTGGTGAAACTTGCGGACCGATTGCACAACATGCGCACCATTCGGTCGATGCCTCAAGAAAAGCAGGTGCTGAAGGCCCGCGAAACGATGGAAGCATATGCCCCCCTTGCCGGCCGCATGGGGATGCAATGGATGCGAGAGGAATTGGAAGATCTTGCCTTCCAAGTGCTGAACCCCGAGGGGCGGGCATCGATTATTCGGCGCTTTATTCGATTGCAAAAAGAAACCGGTGATGTGGTGGAACACATCAAAAGCGATTTAGCCGAACTGATGCATGGTGCAAACATCCATGCTGAAATTCAGGGTCGCGCAAAAAAACCGTATTCGATCTGGCGCAAAATCGAAGCGAAAGAGCAAAGCTTTTCGCGTTTGTCAGATATCTATGGCTTCAGAGTGATCGTTGAAGACGAAGCGGAATGTTACCGTGTTTTGGGATTGATCCACCAAAGGTGGCGTGCTGTGCCCGGTCGTTTCAAAGATTATATCAGCCAGCCGAAATCAAATGGATATCGCAGTTTGCACACCACGGTTTCGGGGCGAAATGCGCGACGGGTTGAAGTGCAAATCCGAACCCACACCATGCATCAAGTGGCAGAAAAAGGGGCGGCGGCCACCTGGGCCTATCGGGATGGCGAACGTCAGATAAACCCCTTTGCGCTGGATCCATCCGAATGGATCTCATCGCTGACCGAAAGGTTTGCAACCGAAGGGGATCACGGCGAATTTTACGAGGCCGTAAAGCTTGAGATGTATCAAGACCAAGTGTTTTGTTTCACGCCTAAGGGGGATGTGATCAAGCTGCCGCGTGGGGCGACCCCCATTGATTTCGCCTATGCCATCCACACCCGTATCGGATCGGCTTGTGTATCGGCCAAGGTTGATGGGATGCGTGTTCCATTGTGGACGCGCCTGCGAAACGGTCAGTCTGTGGATATCATCACCGCCGAAGGTCAAAAGCCACAAGCCAGTTGGATCGAAATGGCGGCGACAGGCCGAGCCAAATCGGCCATTCGGCGTCGGTTGCGCGAAGACGATCGGGACAGATACGTCAAACTTGGGCGCGAATTGGCAAGGGTCGCGTTTGAAGCTGTGGGGCGCAAAGTCACGGATAAGGCATTGGCCACCGCAGCTAAACACTTTGGTCTGCTCAGCGCAGAAGATTTGTTGGCACGCCTCGGAAGTGCGGAAATCACGGCCCGCGAGGTTGTTTCAGAAATCTATCCAAATTTGAAAGTTCGCTCCACGGACGAGGTTGCCTCTGACCAAGCGGTGATTGGTTTGGACCCCGATCAAACATTTACACCAGCCACCTGTTGCCAACCCCTTCCGGGGGAACGAATTGTTGGCATCACATATCGGGGTGCAGGTGTAATCATCCATGCGATTGATTGTCCAAAGTTGGAACGTTTCGAAACGCAGATGGATCGTTGGGTTGATGTTCACTGGCAAGAAGGGCAGCACGCGGCGACACATACAGTGACAATTGACGTTACGATAAGGAACGGTGTTGGCGTGATGGGCCGGATTTGTACCTTGATTGGGGAACTTAAGGCCAATATCTCTGACTTGAACTTTATGGATCGCAAACCAGATTATTTCAGGTTGTTGGTTGATGTTGATTTACGTGATGTCTCTCAGCTTCACTCGGTTTTAACCGCATTAGAAGCAGACAGTGATGTTGCAGAAGTCAGCAGGTATCGGGATGTAACGCGTGACCCATCTGATATTGGTGCGGTTGCGGAATAAGGGCAAACTCTGTGGTTTTTAAACGACGCGACAGACGCGGCATCCTGCGCAGTGTGTGGGAAATGATCTACCCTCGTGGGGGATGGATCCGTGCGTATGAATACGTCAAGCATCGCCTGCGCCGATTGCCCGGCACGCCAGAAGCGATCGCCCGCGGTTTGGCGATGGGGGTATTTATATCCTTCACGCCCTTATTTGGCCTTCACATGATTTTCGCGGCCCTTTTGGCATTGGTTTTTCGCGGCAGCATTATCGCGGCTTTGTTGGGAACATTTTTTGGTAATCCACTGACTTATGTTCCAATTGCGGCCATGTCGCTTGGAACAGGGTATGCAATTTTGGGCGTTCCACCACGCCGTGCCTTTGCGGATAATTTTGGCCAAAAGTTTTGGGATGCCGGTGCGGATTTGTGGCACAATTTCTTGGCCCTATTTACCCCGGACAAGGCCCAGTGGGGACAGCTTTTCAAATTCTGGGATGATGTGTTTTTCCCATGGCTCATTGGTGGGATACTGCCGGGTGTCGTATTCGCCGTTATTGCATATGTTTTGTCTGTGCCATTGGTTCGGGTGTATCAAAACCGTCGCAAAGGCCGGTTGACGTCCAAACTGGCAGAGCTCAGAAACAGGGTGAAACCCAAAGACGACCCGCAGGAGTAAGCCATGACAAACGATCTTCGCTTGGGCGTGAACATTGATCATGTCGCAACCGTGCGAAATGCACGTGGCAGTGCGTACCCTGATCCTGTGCGCGCCGCCAAATTGGCTGAGGAAGCGGGCGCGGATGGGATTACGGCGCACCTGCGCGAAGACAGGCGCCATATTCGTGATACTGATATTGATGCCCTTATGGATCAACTGACCGTGCCGTTGAACTTTGAAATGGCTGCAACCGCTGAAATGCAAGCAATCGCGTTGCGCCATATTCCACATGCAGTGTGCTTGGTGCCTGAAAAGCGTGAAGAACGGACAACAGAAGGCGGTTTGGAAGTTGCAAAAGATCAAAACCGACTGGCGGAATACATAGGCCCATTGGCAGAAGCAGGGTGTCGGGTTTCTCTATTCGTTGCGGCCGAAGAAGCGCAATTAGAAGCCTCAAAGCGCGTCGGCGCTGCGGTGGTGGAATTGCACACGGGCGCTTATTGCGATTTTCACCATGAAGGTCGTTTCGAAGAACGCGATGCAGAACTTGCCCGCCTGCAAAAAGGCGCGGCCTTTGCGGCGTCACTGGGCCTTGAGGTGCACGCAGGTCACGGGCTGACATTTGAAACGGTTAAACCCATCGCGGCAATCCAAGCAGTGAAAGAGCTGAACATAGGTCATTTCTTAATCGCAGAATCGATTTTTACTGGGCTGACTTCCGTGATACACGACATGCGCCGACTTATGGATGAGGCGCGGGTATGATCGTGAATTTGAAACGTTTTGGGTTTGTCTTTGTGGCAACCGCTGTTGGGCTTATGGTTTTAACGATCCTTGTGGACCTTTTGTTTGGGTTCGACATTCAAAATGCGGGAATGTCTTTGATCCCCATGATGATCGCGTCGATGCTTGAAGGGCAAAAGTACGCCCAAACAAGCCGTGAACCAATTGATGCGCCATGGAAACATGCGGTCATGATGGCGGCCATTGGCACTTTATTGAATATTTTGATCCTTGCCGTTATGGCCGCGATTTTCCCTGACATTCGTGATTTGTTTGCAAACCTCTTTGGTATTGTCAGTGCGGTGATTGTCGTGGTCTTTGTTTTGTTCATCCTGGTTGGTCGTTTCTTTTTAACCTTTGGTGCAAAACAAATCTGGAAGGCGCAGGATCGCGCATCACAAAAATGAATCTGCGCGAAAGGCCATTTCGTGACAGGATTTGAATTCTTTCTTTTTTGGGTGGGTTGGTGTCTGGCTGGCGGAAGTCCGGGGCCGGCAACCATGTCCATCGCAGGTACTTCGATGGGACGTGGTAGGCGATTTGGGCTTGCGATGTCATTGGGAATTCTGTTCGGATCGGCCAGTTGGGGAGTGGCCGCGGCGCTGGGGGTAAGCGCATTGATGTTGGCAAATGCTTGGGTATTCGAAGTCATCAGATATATCGGTGCTGCATATCTTTTGTATTTGGCGTTCAAAGCGCTGAGATCGGCGATGAAACCGGGATCGGCCGGGCAAGAGCGTTTAATCAGCGGCACTTTCAGATCAGTTTTTGCAAAGGGGGCTTTGATCCACCTGACCAATCCCAAAGCAATCCTAAGCTGGGGCGCGGTCTATGCTTTGGTTCTTCCGGTGGGGGCCCAAACAACCGATCTTTTGATTACATTTGCATATCTGTATGCCGGTTCGATTATTGTGTTTATCGGCTACGCTTTTTTGTTTTCGAGCCCACCAATGGTGGCCGCGTATCGCAAGGCCCGCCGTTGGTTTGAAGGCACCTTTGCTTTGTTTTTTGGGGCGGCATCCCTAAAGATTTTAACAACGCGGATTGTGTGAAATGATCCTTGGTATCGGGACAGACCTTGCAAACATTGATCGCATCAGCGGCACTTTGGAACGCTTTGGTGATCGATTTAAAAACCGCGTTTTCACAAAAATTGAACAGGCCAAGGCCGAAAGGCGCAAGGATGTGGCAGGTACCTATGCCAAACGTTGGGCGGCAAAAGAAGCGTGCTCTAAGGCTTTGGGCACGGGTCTGGCCATGGGAATAAGTTGGAAAGACATGTCCGTTTCAAACCTGAGATCTGGTCAACCCGTGATGGAGGTAACAGGTTGGGCGAAAGATCGGTTAGAGGCATTAACGCCGCACGGCCATGAAGCCGTAATTCATTGCACATTAACCGATGATCATCCCTGGGCGCAGGCCTTTGTCGTGATCGAAGCCCGGCCCATCACGCAGTCGTCGCTTGACAGTTGATCGCCCCCCGCCCATGAAACGCCAAACACGATCAGAGGTTCGATATGGCCAGTAAATCAGACAAAACCTTTTTAGAAAGCGTTGTTGAAACCATCAAAACGGTTTTCTGGGCGCTTATCATTGCTGGCATTTTTCGGACCTTGTTCTTTCAACCGTTTTGGATTCCTTCCGGATCTATGAAAGATACGCTTTTGATTGGCGATTTTTTGTTCGTGAACAAAATGGCGTATGGATATTCCTACGCATCGTGCCCCAAAATCATTATTCCCGGTACACCCATCAACATCGACGCAGATGATTTCTGTGGTTTCATCAAAGGTCGCGACAGCCGCATTTTGGGTGGTGAACCTGAGCGTGGCGATGTGGTTGTTTTCCGCCATCCGGTGGAAGGCACTGATTTCATCAAGCGTTTGATCGGTATGCCCGGTGACAAAATCCAGATGAAAAGTGGTGTCCTTCACATCAACGGGGAAACTGTTGTTTTGGAACGGGACGGTAACTTCGTGGAAACCTTTGAACCCCAAGGGCCACAACGACGGACCCCGGTGTGCAGCAACGGTGCCGTCGGGCGTGGTGGGGATTGTATCAAAGAAAAATACAAAGAAACCTTGCCCGGTGGGGTGCAGCATTCTGTGTTGAATATTCGTGAAACGCGCGTGGATGACACGGGCGTTTATACAGTGCCAGAGGGGCATTATTTCTTTATGGGGGACAACCGGGACAATTCCGGCGACAGCCGCCTTCCGCGTCCGGTTGGGATCAGTTTCGTGCCCTTAGATGATATCGTTGGTCGTGCAGATCGTATTATGTTTTCATCTGCGGGCAATCGGATGTTGAAATTCTGGACTTGGCGCGGTGATCGCTTCTTTAAGCGGATTCAATAACCAATGGTTTGGAATCCGCTGCGACTGTGGCTTCATGGCTGGCGGTGGAACGAAACCAGTGATCGACGACATTACGCATCCTCTTTGATATGGCTGTTTGTCCCGTTTTTGGGATTATCACTTGCGATAAGTTTTGATCCTGCAAACCGGACTTTGGTGGATCCCAGTATACTTGCGATGGCGCTGCTTTTGGTGCCAGTGATCGGTCATCGTATGCGTCGCTTGAACGATGCAGGCCGATCCGGTTGGTGGGCCATCCTTAGCTTTGTGCCGGGCGTATCCGTAATATTTGCGATTGTTTTGGCATTTCTAAAGTCAGGGTCGGTGACAAGCGGGGGGATCTTACGTCAGATCGGGAAAGGCTTTACCTGTGTTATGGTCGGTATTTTGTTACTGAGATTGGTGGTTGCGCCTTATACCATCCCCACAGGTTCCATGAAGCCTGCGTTGATGCCAGGTGATTATGTTGTCACCCTTCGATCAAATCGCAGCAAACCGGGTGACATAGTCGTTTTTCACCACCCCCATCAAAATGTAGATTTCGTCAAAAGAATTGTTGGCCTGCCCGGTGATCGCATTGAATTGAAAGACGGTGTTGTTTTGATCAATGGGGTCACAACTTTTGTGCAAAATGCACCAGATTTTGTTGAAAACTACGAACGTCAAATGGATCAATTCCCAAGATGCATTGAATTGGTTCCGCTTGGAACGCCATGTCGCAAAACGCAGCATATGGAAGGGTTAACCAATGGCCGTGTTTATCCGGTGATTTCCACGGGCCAAACCCATGTGGACAATATGGCAGAGGCTATTGTTCCCGAAGGCCACGTATTTGTGTTGGGCGACAACCGGGATAATTCTGCCGACAGTCGTGTCCCAGGTCCACGTGGGCCTGGAATGGTGCCTATAGATCAGATTACCCACAGGGCGGTTATGATCGTGTATTCCTTGAATGATGGAAGTGAATCCGGCATCTTCCTGCGCCCGGACAGATGGTTTAAGTGGGTGCAATGAAACTGTCTTCTGAACTACAATCTTTCCAAGATCGGTTGGGCCATAAATTCAAGTTGCCCGACCTGTTGGTCACGGCTTTGACCCACGCCAGCCTGTCGTCGGCCACCCGATCCGATAACGAACGTTTGGAGTTTTTGGGGGATCGTGTGCTTGGATTGGTGATGGCCCAAGCTTTGTTGGATGCTGATGCCGCCGCCAGCGAGGGCCAGCTTGCCCCACGATTTAATGCTTTGGTGCGCAAAGAAACTTGTGCAGATGTTGCCCGTCAAATCGGGTTGGGGGATGTGCTAAAGTTGGGTCGATCTGAAATGTTATCTGGTGGGCGTCGCAAAGATGCATTGCTTGGCGATGGGATGGAGGCCGTGATCGCGGCGGTTTATCGCGATGGTGGATTCAAAGCGGCTCAATCCTTGATCTTGCGTCATTGGGGCGACCGAATTTCAAATGTGAAATCAGATGCGCGTGATCCCAAAACGGCCCTGCAAGAATTGGTTCAAGCGCGGAAAAATCCACCCCCGACGTACGCAGAGATCGCCAGATCAGGCCCGGATCACGCCCCTGAATTTACAATTGAAGTGCGCCTTAAATCGGGTGAAACGGCGCAGGCTAAAGCGGGATCAAAACGCGTGGCAGAACAAGAGGCCGCGCGCGCGCTTTTGGAAAGGTTGTCAAAATGACTCGTGCTGGATTTGTTGCATTGATCGGGGAACCCAACGCGGGGAAATCAACCCTTCTGAACCGTATGGTTGGGGCGAAGGTTTCGATTGTGACTCACAAGGTTCAAACAACCCGCGCCCGCATCCGTGGTGTTGCCATCGAAGGGGAAACACAAATTGTATTTGTCGATACCCCGGGGATTTTTCGCCCGCGCCGCCGTTTGGATCGGGCGATGGTTACAGCGGCTTGGGGTGGGGCCGCTGATGCAGACCTGACCGTTTTAATGATCGAAGCGCATCGGGGTGTCACCGAAGGGGTGGAGGCCATTCTAGAGGCCCTGGAAGATTTGCCGCGTGATAAACGAATTGCCTTGGCCGTGAACAAAATCGATCGGGTGAAATCAGAGGCCCTTCTGGCCCTGACCAAAGATATGAATGATCGCTTCGAATTCGTCGAAACCTTTTTGATTTCCGCGGAACGTGGTCATGGCTGTGATGATTTGAAAACATGGCTTGCCGGTCAATTGCCCGAAGGTCCTTGGCTGTACCCAGAGGATCAAATCGCAGATTTGCCACTTAGAATGCTGGCGGCTGAAACCACACGTGAAAAGCTGACATTAAGATTACACCAAGAATTACCCTATCAAATGACCGTTGAAACCGAAGGATGGGAAGAACGTAAAGACGGATCATGTAAGATTGATCAACTGATTTATGTTATGCGCGATGGTCACAAAGGCATTGTTCTGGGCAAGAAAGGCGAAACCATCAAAGCTGTGTCAACCGCCGCCCGCGCCGAATTGGAAGAATTCCTTGGCCGCAAGGTGCACCTGTTTTTACAGGTCAAAGTGCGACCCAATTGGCTGGAAGAAAAAGAGCGGTATTCGGAAATGGGGTTGGATTTCAAAGACGGAAATTCATGACCCGCCTCACCAGCGACATATGGGTCAGCGCGTATCTGACGCGACTTCGTCTCGAAGACATTCCAGTGTATGTATTGTCCAAAGGGGATCCCACCGCCGGCGCGATTCTTGTGAAGGTGAATCACTTGGATGGAACGGCACGTGTGTTGCACCGCAGTTGGGATTTGCAATCAGGTGATCGCATTTGGGCTGAATTATCGACCGGGGACGAGCCTATCGTGGATGCAAGCATTGCAAAACAACAGGCATTTGATCCTGATATCTGGGTGATAGAGATCGAAGCAAGGGATGGGCGGCATCTTTTGGATGATCCGTCCTTGGCATAGGGTTCGTTCATGATCGAATGGCGTGAAGATGGTGTTCTTTTGTCGGTGCGCAAGCACGGGGAAAGTTCAGCCATCATCGATGTGTTCACCGCAGATCATGGTCGGCATTCGGGCGTGGTGCGGGGTGGGGCCGGACGAAAACTTTCCCCGATCTTACAACCCGGGGCCCAATTGGATCTTAATTGGAAAGCCCGCCTTGAAGATCATCTCGGCGCTTTCACGGTGGAACCCATTCGATCACGTGCCGCGCAGGTTATGGGGGATCCTCTGGCCCTTGCGGGAATGACATCGGCTTTGGGTCTGTGTGCATTTGCCTTACCGGAACGGCAGCTTTTTCCAGCGCTGTATGACACCACCACAGTTCTGCTGGATTTAATTTGCGCGACAGATGCATGGCCCTTGGCATATCTCAGGTGGGAAGTGCAGCTGCTGGAAGAATTGGGATTTGGTCTGGATTTGCAAAGCTGCGCTGTTTCGGGCACCACAGATGGGTTGGAATTTGTTTCACCAAAGTCTGGTCGGGCGGTATCGGTGATGCATGCAGGTGAATGGAAAGCAAGACTTTTGCCATTGCCATCTTGCATGGTGGGGGATGGGGATAATGACAATCAATCCATTGCAGAAGGATTGCGAACGACGGGTTTTTTTATCCAGAAATGGTTGGCCGCATCTGTGAATCGCGATTTTCCAGAGGCAAGGAAAAGATTTGTTGAACGATTGGTGCGATCTTAATTCGGGATGCGAAACACCATTTCGTCGCCGTCGTCATTAGACAAAATCAGAACAGGGCCGGATGCCTCTGCCAAAGTCATAGATTCCAGCGTTTCAAAATAAAGCGCTTCGTTTTTTAAGTCGGGGCAGGCCACTTTTGTTGCCCCGATGGGGCCAATTTTCAACCATGGGTATGGATCTTCTGAAACCGTGAAATATCGATTGCACGGGGCTTTGCCCGTGATTTTGCCTTTGGGTTCAAATCTAATTGTCGCGGTAAAGGGCGCGGGTTTACCGTTCAGTTCGGTCAAATGATAGTTCTGACCATTGATGGCATATGCGCCAATGGTTTCGTCTGGCACGCAGGCCCCCAGCATCAGTAGAAATGGAACAAGATATTTCATAACTGTGATCCTGTCATGGGGCGTGGAAAGTTACAAATCACATATTTGAAATCGCAAGGTCGAAGCTTCACCCAGCGAAACCTGCCGAAACAACGGCCAGGCCCACGGCAATAAGCATTGCCAAGGCCATTGCGAAATTCACAAGTCTTTGTTTTTCTTGGGGCAGGTTCAAGCGCTTTAACGCGACGCCAAGCCAAATCCATCCAAGGTGAAGTGGCCACCAGATGACATTCAGGATCGCAAATTTGAGGATGGTCTCTGTCCAATAAGCATCAGGCAAAAAATTAAAGCCGGTCAGCATCGCGGTAAACACGGCATAGGCTTTGGGGTTTATGGGTTGCAGCAAAAACCCCTCAGCAAAGCCGGGTTCCCGTTCGCGATGTATAAACCCGATACGAGAACCGGCAAATGCAATGCGTGCCGCAAGATATAAAAGAAACGCAAATGACAAAATGAACAGGATCGTTCGCGCAGCAGGGATTGCAAAAACAAGCGCATCAAGCCCGGCCGCAACGGCGAAAAATACAACCAACTGCCCAACACACAGCCCGGTTGCAAACCGAAGACCGGCCCCCCAACCAAAGGCCGATCCGATCCCGGCGCAGGATAAAACCCCGGGCCCGGGGCTTCCAATCATAAAGACAACGGCGATCGCAAAGGTCAGCATAACTTGACCCTTGCAGCATTTTTCAAAAGATCAACCCAGCAAACGACGCGCGATAACCTGTGCCTGAATTTCACCTGCCCCTTCAAAGATATTCAGGATGCGTGCGTCGCACAAAATTCGGCTGATCTTGTATTCAAGCGCAAAGCCATTTCCGCCATGAATTTGCAATCCATTGTCGGCGGCGGCCCACGCCACACGTGCGCCAAGAAGTTTCGCCATCCCCGCTTCGATATCACAGCGACGACCTTCATCTTTCTCAAACGCGCTGAAATATGTCAGCTGCCGTGCCACCATAATTTCAACAGCCATCATCGCCAATTTGTTGGCCACACGCGGGAAATTGATCAGGGATTTGCCAAATTGTTTGCGGTCATTTGCGTATTGCATCGACACGTCCAGCGCCGATTGTGCAACGCCGATTGCGCGGGCGGCGGTTTGAATGCGCGCGCTTTCGAAGGTTTCCATCAGCTGTTTAAACCCTTTGCCTTCTTCCGCACCCAAAAGGTTTTCACCTTTTACTTTAAAATCATCAAAGTTGACGGTGTATTCCTTCATCCCGCGGTATCCCAACACCTCGATCTCTCCGCCAGAGATTCCGGGGTCCTGCCATGGTTGTTCGTCTGTGCCGGGTGTCTTTTCGGCAAGAAACATCGACAGACCTTTGTAATTGTCTGTGTCTGGGATTGAACGGGCCAGAACAGTCATCACATGGGTTCGCGCCGCATGGGTGATCCAAGTTTTATTGCCGTTGATCACCCAATCGCCATTGTCATCTTTGGTGGCTTTTGTGCGCAACGCACCAAGATCTGATCCTGTGTTCGGTTCGGTGAAGACGGCGGTGGGAAGGATTTCACCAGAGGCCAAACCCGGCAGCCATTTTTCCTTTTGTTCGTCCGTGCCCCCGGCAATGATCAGTTCTGCGGCAATTTCCGAACGTGTGCCCAAAGAACCAACACCGATGTAGCCGCGCGACAGTTCTTCTGACACAACACACATTGATGCCTTGGACAGGCCAAAGCCGCCATGTTCTTCAGGAATGGTCAGGCCAAACACACCCATTTCAGCCAGTTCGTCGATCACCTCCATCGGGATCAACTCATCCTTGAGGTGCCATTCGTGGGAAACGGGTTCGATTTTGTCCACTGCATAACGCCGAAATTGTTCGCGGATCATTTCCAGCTCTTCATCCAGACCGGATTTGCCCACGGTGGTTTCAGCCGCTTGTTCTTGCATCAGTTCAACAAGACGGATGCGTGCGGCCTGTGCGTTTCCTTTTTGGGTAAGGGTCATGACCGCTTCATTCATCATGATGGACATGTCTTCTTGGCTTAGGCCCATATCCTGCAAACGCAGAATTTCACTTTGGTTCATGGGAATGCCGCCGTAAATCTGCCAAAGGTATTCGCCAAAAGTGATTTGATGGATAAGTTGTTCAAGTTCACCAAAGTTGCCTTGGTCTGATAACTTAGTTGCCCAATTTTGCATTTGGCGCAGGGCTTCTACGTATGTCGCAAGCCAAGCAAACCCATGCGCAGCTGTTTGGTTTTCTTCCACCAAGCGGTTGGAGATACGTCCATCTTCGCTCAAACTATCTTTGAGTTTGGCCTTAGCGATATCATAAACCGCTTCTGCGGCAGGAACGGCCTTGGCCGTCAGGCCCATAAGATCGGGAAGAATACAGTCAGCATTTAACGCCATGTCTTGTCCATCATGTGCCATGGTTTTCTCCTGTCCGAAGTTCGACTCTGGGCTTAATCCTTTTGCAACTGCAGCACAACTTTAATTCAAATAAAACACTCAATATGAACGATTATGTCGCAGCCGCAGAAAACGTGGCGTCAGCCAATCACGACAAATGTCCGCCACCGCATCCTTGTGCAATATGTAGCGCTTGAATGGGTTCGACAACTTCGAAAGAGGCTGTGTAAAAAATCGTATCTTGCCAACGCGCGGTCAAAGTCCAAGTGCCGAGGGTCAACTCGCGCGGGATATCAAAGCTGTAGGCATTGATGCTGGTGCCACCAAGGGTGGTGACATAAGATTGTTGGGTTGTTCCGGTTTCCCCAAATGGGGGGTGTGTAATGGTTACAATGACATTGTCGTAAGAGACATCGTTCACGGTTTTTGTCTTTACGCCAAATGAAACGCCGATCTTTGCAGGCACAGTCATTGTGGACCATTGAAAATTTGGAATGTGTTCCAGCAAATCAATGCGGCCAACATCCGTTCCCGGCGCGATTTCATGCCCGACTGAATCAATTGCGCAATAGACACCTGCGCTTGCTTCAAGTCGCGTGTTGTCCACACGCAAGTCTGCGCTGGCCGGGCAGGCCAAGAATAACAAAACAGGAATTAGAACCGACTTCATGTCAGCAGCAGAGGCCAAGTTGGCCTCTGCGTCAAGGGTTACCCGATTGCGACGGCCTTCACGTCATCATCGATATGCGGAATGTATTGGGCAAAATTATCTGCAAACATTTGAACCAGTTTCGCAGCTTGCACATCATAGGCCGCTGCATCATCCCACGTGCGCCGGGGTTCCAACAACAAATCGGCCACACCAGGCACGGACAAAGGAACTTCGAAACCAAAGTTTGCGTCTTTGCGGAATTCGCCATTGTTCAGCGTGCCGTCCAAAGCGGCCGTCAGCAACGCGCGTGTGGCGCGAATTGGCATGCGGCTGCCGGTGCCATAGGCACCACCAGTCCAACCCGTATTCACCAACCAACATGTTGCGCCGTGCTGGGCGATCTTGTCGCGCAAAAGATTGCCATACACCTCTGGACGGCGTGGCATGAACGGGGCGCCAAAGCAGGTTGAGAATGTTGGTTGTGGTTCTGTGACACCGCGTTCTGTTCCGGCTACTTTGGCCGTAAATCCAGACAAAAAGTGATACATCGCTTGTGCTGGCGTCAGACGTGCGATCGGAGGAAGGACACCAAAGCTGTCACAAGTCAGCATAATGATGTTCTTTGGATGTCCGCCCATGGCCGAAGCGCTGGCGTTTGAGATATATTCCAGCGGATAGGCACACCGCATATTGGCGGTCAGGCTGTCGTCTTCGAAATCAAGCTCTTTGGTTTCGGCATCATAAACCATGTTTTCGATCACAGTTCCAAACTTAGTGGTTGTGGCGAAAATTTCTGGTTCTGCCTCTTCGGACAAGTTGATGGTTTTTGCGTAACATCCGCCTTCAAAGTTGAAGGTTCCCCGCTTGGACCAGCCGTGTTCGTCGTCCCCAATCAACACGCGGGAAGGATCCGCAGACAGGGTTGTTTTCCCTGTTCCAGACAAGCCAAAGAAAACGGCGGTATCAACCGGATTGCCCGGGGCATGGTTGGCCGAACAGTGCATTGGCATAATATCTTTTTCAGGCAACAGATAGTTCAGCAACGTGAAAACAGATTTCTTGTTTTCACCGGCGTATTCTGTTCCTGCGATCAAGATAATCTTGCGATCAAAATTCATCGTGATCACGGTTTCGGAACGGCACCCATGTTTTGCTGGATCTGCTTGAAAACTCGGGCAGTTGATGACTGTCCAATCTGGTTGGAAGTCATCCAATTCCGCCCGTTCGGGGCGACGCAACATGTGCCGGATGAAAAGACTGTGCCAAGCAAGTTCTGTCACCATGCGTACATCAAGGCGTTGCGCCGGATCTGCCCCACCAAATAAATCTTGAACGAAGTAATCGCGACCCTTCATGTGGGCCAACATGTCTTCGTAAAGGGTGTCGAACCCTTCTGGTGTCATGGCTGCATTCGCCTCCCACCAGATGGTATCTTTGACGCTGTCGGTTTTAACGATGTGTTTGTCTTGCGGAGACCGGCCCGTAAATTTGCCGGTGGACACCAAAAACGCGCCGCCTTTGCCCAATTCGCCTTCTTTGCGGGACAAGGCCTGTTCGATAATCGCAGGTTCAATCAAGTTATAATACACGTTGCCCAAACCTGTGATGCCTTGATGTTCAAGCGTGAAGGATGGGTTTACCCGGCCAAAGGACATGCCTTGATCTCCTGATTATAAACGTATCTGATCTGCGACGGGGGCAGATGATTGACCCATAACATGTTGAAAGTTAACGACAACCGGAACGACGCCGCAGTTAGCGCAATCAAATCTAGTTTAGCGCAATCAAAAGCAAACTTCGGCTAAGATGCGCAAAATAGTGGCAATTTTCACATCATTTCGGTGCTGATTCGAACTTATCTGTTGCTTTGCAAGCAAAAAATTAAGACACTGCTGAAAAAAACAACAATAGAGCAGTTCGAAAAGGGCAGGAGCATGTCTAAAATTGCATTGGTCGATGATGACCGCAATATCCTGACGTCAGTCGCGATGACGTTGGAAGCCGAAGGTTTTGAAGTAGAGACGTATAACGATGGGCAGGCCGCGATGGATGCCTTTTCCAAAGGTCTTCCAGATATGGGTGTCTTCGATATCAAGATGCCCCGCATGGATGGTATGGATCTGTTGCAACGTGTGCGTCAAAAATCCTCAATGCCAGTTATTTTCCTAACATCGAAAGACGATGAAATTGATGAGGTTCTTGGGCTTCGCATGGGTGCAGACGATTATGTGAAGAAACCGTTTTCACAACGTTTGTTGGTGGAACGCATCCGGGCCTTGCTGCGCCGTCAAGAGGCGATTTCTGGCGATGCGGTTGCGGAAACCGAAGACACCAAAGTGATGGTGCGCGGTGATTTGAAGATGGATCCTTTGCGTCATGCCGTAAGTTGGCGTGGAAGCGATGTTTCCCTGACGGTTACGGAATTCCTTTTGCTGCAAGCATTGGCCCAACGTCCCGGATTTGTAAAAAGCCGCGATCAGTTGATGGATGTCGCCTATGATGATCAGGTTTATGTGGATGATCGGACAATCGACAGCCACATCAAACGTTTGCGCAAAAAGATGCGTGGTGCGGATCCGGAATTCAATGCAATCGAAACCCTTTACGGGATCGGTTATCGGTACAACGAAGACTAATCCATGACAGACACGTCTGACATTGACGTGCGCGATTTGAAATCTGTCCGCGCGGCTGAGCGAAGCTCGTCTAAGGCGGATGTGGTGTTGGGCGACGATTTTGTTGCCCCTGACAGCACGGTCGACCGCGAGGTCAGATTGGATCGTGAGAACCGCAGGCGGATCAGCCTGCGGGGGTCGCCTTTGGCGCGCAAAATCGTAATGTTCAACTTAATTGCCCTGATGCTTTTGGTCATTGGGGTTTTGTATTTGAACCCATCTCGTGACAGCCTTTCGTTTCAAAGAGCAGAGGCCCTGACCACAGAGGCACAATTGGTCAGTGATGTGATCGAAGCCAAGATCGATCCGGAACAGCCGCTTGATTTTCTGGGGGGATCTGGAATTGCACTTGATCCCGTGTTGGAAAGTCTCAGCCTGCGCAATGGCACTGAAACATTGGTTTTTGATGCCAAAGGAAATTTTGTCACATCTGCAAAGCACAGCCAAACTTCAGCCGCACCCGAGATTGAAGGTTTGTCCCCCAATGGTGGCAACACTGTTTTAGTGGATTTTCTTGGGACAGCTTGGGGGTGGTTATCCAGCTTGATCAACAAACCAGAACCCGCCACGGTGGAATCCCACCCGGCAGAGCGCGTGTATGCATTGGTCGAAAAATCGCTGGATGGCACGGTGCAAGTTCGCAAGGTGAAAAACCCAGATGCAGAACAGGTTTTTGCGGCCACTGCCCCGCTTATGCAAGGGGGCACAATGATTGGTGTTGTTGCGTTGACAACGGCTGAGGGTGAAATTGATCTGCTAATCAAGCAAGAACGTGAACAGATTTTGCGTGTGTTTCTAATTGCATTTTTGGTGTCGATTGGCCTGTCCTTGGTTTTGGCCTCGGCCATTGCAAATCCAATATCCGATCTGGCCGCCGCCGCTGAACTGGGCCGTGCTAAAAATGCGCGGAAATCAGCACCGGGTCGCATCCGTATCCCGGACCTTACTGGAAGGCCTGATGAAATCGGCCGCCTGTCTGGCGCGTTGCGGGGTATGGTCGCCGCGCTTTATGACCGGATTGATGGCAACGAACAATTTGCAGCGGACGTCGCCCACGAAATTAAAAACCCACTGGCATCGCTCAGATCTGCGGTGGGAACGATGCGTGTCGCCAAGAAGGATGAACAACGCGAAAAGCTGCTGGATGTTATTGATCACGATGTGCGTCGATTGGACCGTTTGGTCAGTGATATTTCAAACGCGTCTCGCCTGGATTCAGAGTTGGTGAAGGAAGAAGAAGAAACATTCGATCTGATTCATATGGTCAACAACTTGTCTGAATATTTGGGCCAACAAGCAGAAGAAAAGGGCATCGATTTTGTGATCGATTTGCCGGAAAAACCTGTAATGATCGAAGGTCTTGAAGCACGCCTCGCACAGGTATTTGTAAACCTTATCACCAATGCCACGTCGTTTTGTGAGGATGGTGATGCAATTCGGGTTTGGTCGCGCACACGCGAAGATCGTGTGTTGGTGGTGGTTGAAGACACAGGCCCAGGCATCCCAAACAATGCCCTAAAGAAAGTGTTCAAACGCTTTTATTCTGAACGCCCGGAAGGCCAGTTTGGGAACAACTCTGGTCTTGGACTTGCAATCTCCAAACAGATTGTTGAAGCGCATGGTGGGGTTATCTGGGCTGAAAACATCCGTCCGGCGGATGCAGACGAAACCGATCCCCCATTGGGCGCGCGGTTTGTTGTGGGATTGCCCCTTTAACAATGACCGATGCATCAAACATTTGGCGAAATTTTGGACCAGATGATGCAACGCCGATCCTTCATGCCTGCGCCGTTGATTATCAAGGCAAAGGGGTTTTGATTTTGGGGCCGACTGGAAGTGGCAAATCTTCCCTTGCGCTTCAATTGATGGCCCATGGTGCGCAATTGGTTTCAGACGATCGAACGATGGTTCGCGCCGAAAATGGCCGGCTTTTGGCAACATGCCCAGATGCAATCAGCGGCCGGATCGAGGCGCGCGGAATCGGGCTTTTGGCTGCACAGGGCCCACAGCATACCTTTTGCTGGGTTGTAGTTGATCTTTCTGAAAGTGAAACATCGCGTCTTCCCGAACCTGTGATCGGGGCTTTTCTGAATTGTGACTTCACCTATTTCAAAGGGAAGGGTCAATTCCATCTGGCGGCGGGGTTGATCCAATATCTGAAAGCAGGATTTGCAAACTATGACTGAAAGCGTCTCCAAACGGTTGATCTTGGTCACCGGCCCATCTGGGGCAGGGCGAACAACAGCCATTCATGCACTGGAAGACAGTGGGTTTGAAACAATCGACAATATGCCATTGTCCCTTGTTCCATCATTGGTGGATGCCCCCACAGAAGGGCAACCAATTGCCCTTGGGATCGATGTTCGCAATCGTGATTTTTCGATCGCCCAATTGATCGAAACAATTGATCAACTGGGTTCACGCAGTAACCTGCAGATGGAAGTATTGTATCTGGATTGTGATCCTGATGTTTTGCTGCGTCGCTTTTCAGAAACTCGACGTCGGCACCCGATGGCACCTGATGGAACGCCCGTCACTGGTGTGCAAACGGAACTGGCTTTGTTGCTTCCGATAAAAACGCGTGCGGACGTTCTTATCAACACCAGCAAACTCAGCCCACATGACTTGCGGGCAGAGGTCGAAAACTGGTTTGCCCCCGGTCGTGAAAGCCGCATGGCCGTTTCACTTCAATCTTTTTCTTACAAGAGAGGGCTGCCGCGGGCCGTGGATATGATGTTCGACTGCCGATTCTTAAAAAACCCTTATTGGGAACCAGACCTGCGATCAAAAACCGGGCGTGACGCCGACGTGAAAGCTTATGTCGCCAATGATCCGCGATACGTCGATTTTCTGGAACGGGTGTCTGATTTGGTTGAACATGTATTGCCGGGCCATTCTGAAGAAGGCCGAAGTCATGTTTCTATTGCGTTTGGATGCACTGGCGGTCAACATCGATCTGTGGCATTGGCAGAGGCAATGCACACACGGTTGGCGGCCATTGGGGGATGGCACGTTTCGCTTCGACACAGGGAGTTGGAGCAACGAACACGTCAATCAGCTGACGCGAACAAAGGGAACTGAACCGCGTGATTGGAATTGTCATTGTTGCACATGGGCGGCTTGCCGAAGAATATCTTTCGGCGGTTGAACATGTGGTGGGTCGTCAGGATGGCATTCGTGCCGTTCCAGTAATGGCTGACCATAACCGCGCGGACAAAGAAGCGGAAATCAGAAATGCGATTCAGCACGTTGATCAAAACGATGGTGTTGTCGTTGTTGTCGATATGTTCGGTGGGTCACCTTCCAATCTGTCAATTTTGGCGTGCGAAAAAGAAAATCGACAAGTTGTCTATGGGGCCAATTTGCCAATGTTGGTGAAATTGGCGAAAAGTCGTAAAAAACCCATGGAAATTGCGGTGAAATCCGCAATTGAAGCCGGACGCAAATATCTTGATAGCGTCCCAACAACGCAGTAATGATCCGGCGATGAAAGCTCAGTTGGATATCATTAATGAAAAGGGCTTGCATGCCCGGGCGTCTGCTAAGTTTGTGGAAACCGTAGAGGCTTATGATGCCGATGTCACCGTCAGCCGTGACGGAATGGAAGCTGAAGGTGACAGCATAATGGGACTTTTGATGTTGGCAGCAGCAAAAGGAACAAGTATTGAAATCGAAACGCGCGGACCGGATGCCACTGCTTTGGGGGAAGCATTATCCGAATTGGTTGCTCATCGCTTTGGCGAAGACAAGTAACGACCTTCCGCAACGATTTGGGGTGTAACAGTGTCAACGATTTTGGAACCAAAGTTTTGGGGGCGGCGTGGACCTTCCCGCAGCAAGTATTCAGCCAAACAGCTGAGTTATGCTGATACTTTCGAAAATCCGATTTTGCGGAAAATCATTTCTGCAATGGAATGGATGACAGGAAAGGTAACTATTGTCCGTTGGGTGCGACGGTTTGAAAAACAAGGTCATCCTGACGATCATCGGTTCTTCCGGCAAGCCCTTGATGTGATGGGGGTTCCACTGACAACGCCGGATGATCAATTGCGCAATATACCTAAAACCGGCCCGGTGGTGGTGGTTGCAAATCATCCGCACGGTATGGTCGATGGAATGGTGATCGCCGATTTGATTGGCAAAGTGCGTTCAGATTATCGCGTGCTTACCCGGTCTTTGCTGACGGAACTGGATGATGCCGCTGGCAAATATATGATTTCTGTGCCTTTCCCACATGACAAAGATGCCCAGGAAAAAGGTTTGAAAATGCGGGCGGAGGCGATGGATTTCCTTAAAAACGGAGGTGTAATCGCGGTGTTCCCATCGGGTGTCGTGGCATCCTCTGATACGATGTTTGGGCCTGCAATTGAACGTGAATGGAATGTATTCACGTCAAAAATGATTTTTCGGTCCGGTGCAACCGTGGTACCGGTAAAATTCAGCGGTCAAAATTCGCGCTGGTATCATGTTGCCAATCGGATTTCAGCAACATTGCGCCAAGGTTTGTTGATCCACGAGATTGCAAATCAAAAGAACACACCACAGGCACCAACGGTCGGCAAAGCAATCACGCCAGATGATTACGAAGATTGGAAAAAGGATCCCCGCGGGTTTGTTTCCCATCTGCGAGAATTGACCATGGGATTACCGTCAAACGAATAAAAAAGGGCTGCAAGTCGCAGCCCTTTTCTTTGTTTCAGATTGGGCGTGTCAGCCCAGTTTTTCAGTCAGCTCTGGCACCGCATCAAACAGGTCAGCAACCAATCCAAAGTCTGCAACTTGGAAAATTGGCGCTTCTTCGTCTTTGTTGATGGCGACGATGATCTTACTGTCTTTCATACCGGCAAGGTGCTGAATCGCACCTGAAATACCAACCGCAACGTACAAATCAGGGGCAACAACTTTGCCGGTTTGACCAACTTGCCAATCGTTCGGGGCATATCCGGAATCAACGGCGGCACGGGATGCACCAACAGCAGCACCCAGTTTATCAGCCAAACCTTCGATCAGTTTGAAGTCGTCTTCGGATCCAACGCCACGACCACCGGAAACAACGATTCCAGCGGATGTCAGTTCAGGGCGGTCACTGGCGGCCACTTTGTCTTCAACCCATTCGGACAAGCCCGGGTTAGCTGCAGCATCGATGGATTCAACAGATGCTGAACCACCTTCTCCGGCTGCATCAAATGTGGATGTCCGGATTGTGCCAACAACCTTGGCGTCTGTGGATTTTACAGTTTGGATCGCGTTCCCGGCGTAAATTGGGCGCTCAAATGTTTTCGCATCTTTCACGGCCGTGATTTCAGAAACGATCATAACGTCCAACAGGGCCGCAACACGTGGCAGAATGTTTTTAGATGCAGCTGTAGATGGTGCCACTATTGCATCATAATCCCCAGCAAGACCAACAACCAAATCGGCTACTGGTTCAGCCAGATCGTGACCATAGGCATCGTCTTGTGCGCACAAAACCTTTGACACACCATCAAGTTTCGCCGCTGCGTCAGCCGCGCCACCACAACCAGCACCCGCACACAAAACCGTAACGTCACCGATTTGTTTCGCGGCGGTCAGCGCTTTGGCGGTGCTGTCCGCGGCCAATTCACCGTTGTTTACTTCAGCAATAAGAAGAACAGCCATTAGACAGCCCCCGCTTCTTTGAGTTTTTCGACAAGCTCATCAACAGAGCCGACTTTGATGCCTGCGGCACGTTCTTCCGGTTCGCCGGTTGAAACGATTTCAAGGCGCGGCGCAACATCAACACCATAATCCGCAGGTGTTTTTTCATCCAACGGCTTTTTCTTTGCTTTCATGATATTGGGCAAAGACGCGTACCGTGGTTCGTTCAAGCGCAGATCAACGGTGACGATTGTCGGCATGTTGACTTTGATGGTTTGCAAGCCACCGTCAACCTCGCGGGTGACAGTTGCTTTATCACCGTCAATGGACAGCTCAGATGCAAAAGTAGCCTGTGACCAACCGGTCAACGCCGCCAACATCTGGCCTGTGGCGTTCATATCGTTGTCGATGGCTTGTTTACCCGCAATAACGATGCCTGGTTGTTCCTCGTCGATAACGCCTTTCAGGATTTTCGCCACGGCCAAAGGTTCGATGTCGTTGTGCACGTCATCTGCAGCCACAACCAAAATCGCGCGGTCGGCACCCATGGCCAACGCAGTGCGCAGTGTTTCTTGGCTTTGTTTCACACCAATGGAAACGGCCACAACCTCTTCGGCCTGCCCAGCTTCTTTTAGGCGAATGGCTTGTTCCACTGCGATTTCGTCGAATGGGTTCATCGA
The DNA here is from genome assembly GCA_020630015.1 of Planktomarina sp. GTDB lineage: Bacteria > Pseudomonadota > Alphaproteobacteria > Rhodobacterales > Rhodobacteraceae > Planktomarina. The sequence goes on from JAHDCF010000002.1 coordinate 137,505, forward strand.
CATTTTTACGTTGGCGAGATCGACACCGCTTCCGTCCGCTTTGACGCGCACTTTCACGTTATAATCAATCACGCGTTTGACCGGTACGAGGACCTTCATCTGCGTTTCTCCAATCATGACAGGGCGGAATCAGCCCCATAAAAAATTCATCTGGCGTTCTTTAGCTTCGATCAACAGCTTACAACAGGGCAAAATCGACGCGTTTGGTTCAAGTGACGCCGTGTTAGCGGCAATAATGTTTCGTATGCGAACGAAACAGGGCTCAGCGATTGGCGCCTGGCACCCAAAGCACATCTGATTTTCCGTCGTTATTTGCGATGCGGCTTGCCACAAAAAACCAATCAGAAAGACGGTTCAGGTATTTTGTTCCCGCTGGATTAATCGCCTCGACCGAACCAAGTTCGACCGACAAACGTTCCGCACGCCGCGAAACTGTTCGACATAGATGCAAATGTGCAGCCAAAGCAGACCCCCCCGGAAGAATGAAAGATCGAAGCGGTTCCAACGCGTCATTCATGGCATCAATTTCAGCTTCCAGGCGTTCAACTTGTCCCATTGTCATACGCAAAGGTGGGTATTCGGCCTCTTCATCTTTATCCATGTCTGGCCGGCACAGGTCAGCACCTAAATCAAACAAATCGTTTTGGATTGCGGCCAATTGCGCATCCATTTCCCCATCGGCATGCAGCCGGGCCAATCCAACAGTGGCATTGGTTTCGTCAACTGTGCCATAGGCGTTAACACGCAATGAATGCTTTGCCACGCGGCTTCCGTTCCCAAGGGCAGTTTCACCAGCATCCCCGGTTTTTGTGTAGATCTTATTTAAAACAACCATGTCTTATCCCCCATTCCCACGCAGTGCGATCACAGCAAGAATTAGCAATATCGCCACGAACTGAGCCCCGATCCGCCAGCGCATCAGCTTGTTTCCATATTTTCGATTGAATTCGCCACCCTTGGCAAACCCGCCAATCCCAATGGCCAGAATGGCAACGACGACGATGCAGGCGATTGTCGCCACAATTAACAGGGGATCTTTGTCCATTTTAAACGTTCTCCGACTTCCCTCAAAGACTTAGCAGGAAGTGAAAGGAAAACCAGTCAGATGCATGCGACAATTGCATCCACCCAACGCGTTGGCAGAATGCGACGAAACCCTTCCATCAAATAGGTCGGGGTTGTGATGCGGTACCGTGCCTTGGGTGTGGAACTGTTAAGGGCGCGGATAACTTTGCGTGTGACGGCGCTGGCAGGCAATTCGAAAGTATCTTTCGAATATTCCTGATACAAACGTTCGCGCAGCGGACCATATGCCTTTGATCTGGCTGAATTCTTCCAATCGATCCATTTTTCAAAATGGGGCCGGGCATTTTCACGTATGCTGGTGGTTATCGGGCCTGGTTCGATCAATACCACATGAATTCCAGTCCCGCGCATCTCGCGGCGCAGGGTGTCAGACAGACCCTCCATTGCGAATTTCGTGGCGTTATAGGCCCCCCTATATCGCAACGCGACAACACCCAGAACAGATGAGCAGTTCAATATGTGGCCATGCCCTTGGTGGCGCATGACCGGGATCACCTGCCGTGTCAGTTCATGATAACCAAACAAGTTCGTTTCAAAAATGGCCCGCAATCCATCCGTAGGAAGGTCTTCGACAGCCCCGGGAATGGCGTAAGCGCCGTTATTGAAAATGGCATCCAATGTCCCACCTGTTCGGTCCAAAACGAATGACACCGTATCGGTAATGCTTTGTTGATCTGTGTAATCAAGACGAGGGCTTTCCAACCCTTCGGCCATCAGGCGGTCACAGTCTTCTTGTTTGCGGCAACTCGCAAATACCTGCCAACCGGCATCGCGCAGCGCGCGCGCGCAATCAAGGCCAATGCCCGAAGAACAACCGGTGATGAGTATTGATTTCATGGGTCCACCTTTCGGTGGACACAGCTAAGGCCCTGGATCAGCGTGTCAACAGGCGTTCGGCCATCCAACCTTCTTGGCCTGACGCAACAACCATCAATTTAACCCAACCGTTGCCTGGGGTTTCTAGAACTTCAACTTCTTCACCGCGTGTCAAAGTTGCCAAAACGCCGAAGTCTGTAGATGGGCCGCCGCGCATGTTCACGCGATTGCCCGAAACCCGCCGCAAATCGGCGCTGGCTGCAATTGTGATTTCGGTGTCTTGGGCTGCATCTTCAACCTCTTCCACGGCGGCAACGGTTGCTGTTGTTGCGGTTGGGTTAAATGTTTCACCTGTTCCAACCACCAGCAAGCCGGCTGCGCGGGCCTGCGGACGTGGGGAAGATGCGCCAATTTCTTGAACAAAAGACGCAGGTTCCGTTTGCACAACGGGGGTTTCAGCCGCGGCTGTTTCCACTTCTGCATTTTGCGAACTTGTTTCGGTTTCCGCAGAGTTGGAAGGGGCCGCCGCCGCAAGCGTTGGGATGGTTTGGGTTGAATTCGCAGGAACGTCATAGGTGGCAAGGTTACGCGTCACGCGTTCCTTTTGCACCGGCGCCTGAAATTCAGATCCACCGCTTAACTCATAAAATCCCCATCCGAGGAAAAGAAAACTACAAACCACAAACTTCCACACGGTTAGAATCCCCCAAAGCTCATCCAAGCCAGACCATATCATTGTTAATAATTGATCACTTGGGGGAAATTAACCGCATTCGTAACCATGAAAAAATAAATTTGTTTGGGGTGTCAGGTCTGGACGGTGGGAATCGGCGTGGATACACAACATATATGGCTGAAGATGACACAGACACCGATATCGTCCTAAATGAAGTGGCAGAACCGTTGCGTCGCGCAATAGGCGACAGGTATCTGACCTATGCACTTTCTACGATTATGCATCGGGCTTTGCCGGATGCACGCGATGGTTTGAAACCTGTTCACCGACGCATTCTTTATGCCATGCGAGAGCTTAAATTATCCCCCACTGGCGGGTTCCGAAAATCCGCAAAAATCAGCGGGGATGTGATGGGGAATTACCATCCACATGGGGATCAGGCGATTTATGATGCCATGGCCCGTTTAGCCCAAGACTTTGCGGTTCGTTATCCATTGGTGGATGGTCAGGGGAACTTTGGGAACATTGATGGGGATAACCCAGCGGCCAGCCGATATACAGAGGCCCGCCTAACCGTCATTGCTGAAACCTTAATGGAAGGTTTGGCGGAAAACGCTGTCGATTTTCGCGATAACTATGACGGGACATTGACGGAACCGGCGGTTTTGCCTGCCGCTTTGCCAAATCTTTTGGCAAACGGGTCGTCGGGCATTGCTGTTGGTATGGCGACCAATATTCCGCCGCACAATTTGGAAGAGCTGATCAACGCATGCCTTCATTTGATTAAGGCACCAAATGCACGTGATGAGACCTTGCTTGAATATGTGCCTGGCCCTGATTTTCCCACAGGTGGGATTATTGTTGAACCGCCAGAGAACATAGCAGAGGCATATCGAACCGGGCGGGGTGCCTTTCGTTTGCGCTGTAAGTGGGAAAAAGAAGATTTGGGACGCGGGGCGTGGCAAATCGTTGTTAGCGAAATCCCCTATCAGGTTCAGAAATCCAAACTGATTGAAAAGCTGGCCGAAGTTATTCAACTGAAGAAGATCCCGATTTTGGCGGATGTGCGCGATGAAAGCGCGGATGATATTCGCATTGTGTTGGATCCGCGCACCAAAAACGTTGATCCAGATGTTTTGATGAACATGCTTTATCGAAACTCGGACCTTGAAGTGCGATTTTCGCTGAACATGAACGTGCTGATTGATGGTCTGACCCCCAAAGTCTGCAGTATGAAAGAGGTGTTGCGCGCCTTCCTTGATCACCGCCGCGATGTTTTGCAGCGGCGGAGCCAGCACCGCATCGACAAAATTGATCACAGGCTTGAGGTATTGGAAGGCCTGATCGTTGCATTCCTAAATCTTGACCGTGTGATTGATATCATCCGATACGATGATGATCCCAAAGCGGCCCTCATGCGGGAGGATTGGAGCCAAGATTTCGTGCGCGCGCGCGACGAAGCTGATTATAAATCCCCCGCCGATGGTGATGGTGAATTAAGCGAAGTTCAAACCGAAGCAATCTTGAATATGCGCCTGCGTTCTTTGCGCCGCTTAGAGGAAATGGAACTTCTGACCGAACGTGATGCTTTAATGGAAGAGCGCGCTGGTTTGGATGATTTGTTGAATGATGAATCTTTGCAATGGGGCCGGATTGCTGAGCAGTTGCGCGAAACGCGTAAGTTATTTGGAAAATCAGTGGACGGTGGGGAACGCAGAACCCAATTCGCAGAAGCGGGTGAAGTGGAACACGTTCCCTTAGAGGCCATGATTGAAAAAGAACCAATCACTGTGGTTTGTTCAAAAATGGGATGGATCCGCGCCCTGTCGGGGCACCAACCATTGGACAAAGAGCTGAAGTACAAAGACGGCGACGAAGCCCGTTATGTCTTCCACGCCGAAACCACAGACAAATTGATCGCCTTTGGTTCGAACGGGCGTTTTTACACGGTGCAGGCATCAAACCTGCCCGGTGGGCGGGGCATGGGGGAACCCTTGCGCCTTATGGTTGATTTACCACAAGAGGCCGAAATCGTTGATTTCTTTATTCATGATCCATCGGTCAAACGTCTGGTCGCGTCGACCGCTGGGGATGGGTTTGTTGTCGCAGAACCAGAATTGGTGGCCCAAACGAAATCAGGTAAACAGGTTTTGAATGTAAAAGGGGATTTGACAGCCCTATTGTCAAAGCCGGTGATGGGGGATCACATTGCCTGTGTTGGGGAAAATCGAAAAGTACTGGTTTTCCCAATTGCTGAGTTGCCGGAAATGGGACGCGGCAAAGGTGTGCGTTTGCAAAAATACAAAGACGGCGGATTAAATGACGCAACGACATTTAACATGTCTGATGGCTTGTCATGGAAAGATCCAGCTGGCCGCACACGAACCGTGGATGAGGCCGAATTGTCTGAATGGATTGGCAAAAGGGCAAGTGCCGGTCGCATGGCGCCACGGGGTTTCCCCAGAGACAATAAATTTAATTGAGTATGCGAAACCACAAAGGTAGCGTTACCTAAGGTTGAAAAGGGAAAGTTGCGATGGAAACGCCAAGCCAGATCATAGGACGCTATGTTGGAGAGCGGGGAGAAATCTTTTGGTTGTCCTTGAAAACATCAATGTTGGCGTTGATCACTTTGGGCGTTTACCGATTTTGGGCGCGAACACGCATCAGACGATATATTTGGTCCTCGGCCGTTCCGGATGGGGATCCGTTTGAATACACTGGTAACGGCCTTGAAAAGTTTCTTGGGTTTTTGGTGGCTGTTGTTGTTTTGGCCATTTACCTTGGGATCACGCAGTTGTTGTTGCAGGTGTTTGGCTTCAACTTGTTCGGCACAATTTTTAAAGAGCCGACAAATGATTTTGAGGCATTGGCGCAGGTTGGCGCAACCTATTTCGTGTTGATTGCGTTGGCACCTGTGATTCTTTTCGCTCAATATCGTGCACGTCGATACATGGCCTCTCGGACGCGGTGGCGCGGTGTGCGCTTTGCGATGGATAAAGCCGCGTGGCGGTATGTGCTGCATGGCCTGTTGTGGTTGCTAATCACCGTTTTAACACTGGGCATCGCTTGGCCGGTGATGAGTTACAAGCTTGAGAAATTCATGACCGACCGGACTTGGTATGGTCAGGCAAAACTGCATCAAGGCGGGAACTGGAAAATGCTGTTTGGCGCTTTCAAACATGTCTATTTTTCCATTCTGTTCCTTGTGGGAGGGATCGCCCTTGGGGTCTGGGCAGAAGCCCCGGCATTGGCCATTATTTCGATCATTGGTGGGTACGTTTATATGTTTGTTGCTTTCGTATATTACGGCGCTCAAAAATATAATCGTTTGACAAGTGCAAAGGTTTTGGATGGTGAAGTCACATTCACAGCACAGGCGCGCACCGGGCGGATCGTGCAAAGTTATCTGGCGTTTTTTGGCATGGCGGTGTTGGCACTGATTGGATCGATCATTGCTCTTTATATCGTACAAGCGATTTCTGGGTTCGACTTTGGCTTAAATAACCAATTTGATCTTAGTCCCGTTGCAATGGCACAGGCAGGTGTCGCTGCTTTGATATGGTACCTTTTATTGTTGATATTGTGGGCGGCACTTTCGGTCGCATTCGTTTCGCAGCCAGTTCTGGCGCATAAAATCTCTGAAACCACGGTGCATAATTCAGACCATCTCGCCTCAATCCAGCAACGTGATAAAGATGATTTCGCCGATGCGGATGGGTTTGCCGATGCATTGGACATCGGGGGTGCATTCTGATGCAGCCAATTGTCGTTCAAGCCTCTTATTTCGATGGGCTGACGGCGAAACGGCACGCTGTCGAAGTCATCGTAGAGGCCGGCACAGGCGTTCTTACGATACGATCGGGCGCTGAGGATTTGGTTCACTGGCCGCTGGAAGAAGTGCGCCGGCTGAGGGATGTGGCGCATAACGAAATGACCTTTTGGCGCAAAGGGGATGAAGCGGCGGCACGTCTGCTGGTGCACCCTGGCGATGCGTCTAAATTGGTTGTTGTCTTACCCAATCTGGACAGCCGCGATATGACACGCGCCAAGTGGGGAAAAATTGTCGGCTGGACGACAGGCGCCTTGGCTGCAATTTACGCGATGGTGTTTTGGATTGTTCCGGCTTTGGCCGTTCAAATGGCTGGGTTTATCAAGCCAGAAACAGAAGCCTCCATCGGCCGGGCCGCGCTGCACCAGATCGAAGGGATGATGACCAGTGATTCAGATGGCGGTTGGTTTTGTGACAATCCAGAGGGTGTGCAGGCCCTTAACCGCATGGTCGGGCGGGTGTTAGGGGATCAGGACATCGGATATGACCTGCAGGTGCGTGCCGTGGATCATCCCATGTTGAACGCATTTGCATTGCCCGGCGGACAGGTGATTTTGATGCGGGGCTTGATTGAACAAGCGAATACCGCTGATCAAGTGGCCGGGGTCTTGGCCCACGAAATCGCCCATGTTGCCCATCGCCATCCTATCGAGGGCGCATTGCGCACTGCCGGGTCTGCCGGAATTATTTCTCTTCTTCTTGGGGATGCTTCCGGTGGAACTTTGATCGCTTTTGTATCTGAAAGCCTTGTGAACGCGAGCTATACGCGAAGTGCGGAAGAAGAGGCGGATACCTCTGCGTTGAAGTATCTGCAAGATGCCGGTGTGTCATCTCAAGGTTTTGCAAATTTCTTTGACAAACTTGTTGAAGAATACGGTGAAGGTATGTTGCCGGCTTGGGCGTCCACCCATCCCCCTTCAGCTGCACGTGCAGATCAAGCGCGCGCCCAAAAAACTGCGGGTACAACGCCGGTGATAAATGACGCTGATTGGCAAGCGCTGAAAAAGATTTGCGACTAAACCTCCTCAACCATTAACCAAACACCCCCTTCAGGACGCAGGGTTAGTATCATGATGGGCTGCGGATCTTTGCCCGGAATTGATGTGAATTTAAACTTTGACAATAGGCTGGCCAATATCATGACTGCCTCTTGCAAGGCGAACTGGGCACCGATGCAAACCCGTGGCCCATTCCCGAATGGAAGATACGCATATCTGTCGATGGCTTTGGGATCAGAAAATCGTTCGGGATCAAATTTATCGGGTTCTGGCCAGATCAATTCATTCCGATGCAATGCATAAACCGGAAGCATTACCGTATCGCCTTTCCAAATGTCGCGATCACAAAGTTGATCTGTCCCTTGTGCGGTTCGCGATAAGAAGGCGGCTGGCGGATAAAGGCGCAGCGTTTCATCAATGATCATGCGAATATATGGCAAGTTGGGAACATCTTCCGCGGTGGCGGTTCGCCCATTCAAAACGCTTTGTGCTTCCAGGCGTGCTTTTTCTTGAACCTGAGGGTCAAAAGCACACAAATACAGCGCCCAAGATAATGTAAGCGCTGTGGTTTCATGGCCCGCAACGATAAATGTCAGAAGATTATCGCGCAGCTCTGCTGTGCTCATCTGTCGTTTGGTTTTTGGATCTTCCCCGTCCAAAAGCAGGTCAAGCAAATCGGGAATGTCGCGGGCCCCTCCGGTTTTTCGATCCTCTATGGCACGATCGGCCATTTTCTTCATCGCCTTCAGGCCACGTGAACCGGTGATGCGCCCGGGGCGTGGCACCCAAGTTGGAACACCAATAATGTCCAAAATAGAAACTTTGGCGATATCTTCGATGTAGCGATCGATCGCGTCGTGAATTGCCATTTGATCGATCCCGTCATCACCGGAAAAGGTGACATCGCTGATAACGTCGAACGTGGTTTTGGTCATTTCATCGAATAAATCCATTGCCCTGCCCAGGTGCTGTTGGACGCGTTCAACAGATCGTTCCGCAGCTCGTTCCATGATTGGGCCAAGGTTTTGAACATTGCGGTGCGAAAAAACAGGGCTGGCGGCCCTACGTTGCCATCGCCAATGCGCGCCTTCGGCGACAAACAGGCTGTCGCCTATGGCAGGTTCCAGAATGTTTTTTGTAACATTGGATTTTGGATAATTATCTAGATTTTCAAGTAACACGCGGCGAAGGGCCTTTGGGTCCATCACCATGTGCCATTTTACGATGGCGGTTTTGCCTGATACGATCGGTTGTTTCGTTGCAATGTCTGGAATGATTTCCAGAACGTTACGACGTGCGGTGCGCAAGGATTCCAAAATTCCTTGAGGTTCTAAAACCAATGGAACGCGGACGGGAAGGGGGCTGTGTGTCATGGTTCTGACCTCCGACCCTTTTCAGATATGGGTGAAATCCACAAAGTCCAGTGATTTGATTGCGATAAAAATCATTGGCTGATAACCATCCGAAAAAAGGGGATTTGCATGACACGGTTTTTCTTAAGCGTCATAATGTGTGTTGTTCTGGTGGCATGCTCTGGCACTTCTGATTTGGCAAAACCCATCGTCCCGTTAGGTGATTTTAAGCTCGGTGCGGTTGTTGTCCGTGCTGCTGATGAAATTCAAAAGGGGCCGTTGTCACGCCCGGCTTCTGACACCGAATGGGAAGCGGCAATGGAAACGGCGTTTGAAACCCGTTTCCAAAGATTCCAGGGCCAAAAGACATACGATATAGGCGTGGTCGTAGACGGATATGTCCTTGCCCAAGTGGGGTTACCCGTGGTTGCGTCCCCGAAATCGGTTCTGATTTTTCGTGTCATTATAGTGGATCGTCAAAGTGGAACCGCATTGACCGCAGAGCCACATCAGTTAACCGTTCTCGAAACTTTTAATCCGGGAAATGTTGTGAGTTCCGGGCTCGCCAACACACGCGAACAACAGCTTGCTGATCTGTCGCAGAAGGCCGCACGTTCAACGGAAAACTGGCTAAGAACCCTTCCTGAATTTTCTGGTTAAAAGCTAAGCACGCAAAAATGTTCATGTGACAGGCCCCTGATGGCTTCGGGGCTTGATTTTTTACCTTTGGTCACATATCTCGCGCGCAGTGTTTAACCGGGTACAAAGACCCACGAAGGATAAGGCGCCCCCATGGCTAAGGAAAAGTTTGAACGCACGAAACCGCACGTTAACATTGGTACGATTGGCCACGTTGACCACGGCAAGACGACATTGACAGCTGCGATCACCAAGCAGTTTGGTGACTTCAAAGCGTATGACGAGATTGACGGCGCGCCAGAAGAGAAAGCCCGCGGCATCACCATTTCAACAGCGCACGTTGAATATGAAACAGACGCACGCCACTATGCGCACGTTGATTGCCCAGGCCACGCTGACTATGTGAAAAACATGATCACCGGTGCGGCGCAGATGGACGGCGCGATCTTGGTTGTGAACGCGGCTGACGGCCCGATGCCACAGACCCGTGAGCACATTCTGTTGGGCCGCCAGGTTGGCATCCCAAAGATGGTCGTATTCATGAACAAAGTTGATCAGGTTGACGACGACGAGTTGTTGGAACTGGTTGAAATGGAAATCCGTGAGCTGTTGTCATCTTACGATTACCCAGGCGACGATATTCCTATCATCGCGGGTTCAGCTTTGGCTGCTTTGGAAGATCGCGACGACAACATCGGTAAAGAGAAGATTGCAGAGCTGATGGCGGCTGTTGATGAATACATCGACACACCAGAGCGTGCGGTTGACCAGCCGTTCTTGATGCCCATTGAAGACGTGTTCTCGATCTCTGGCCGCGGTACTGTTGTGACTGGCCGTGTTGAGCGTGGCGTGATCAACGTGGGTGACGAGATTGAAATCGTTGGTATCCGCGACACATCGAAAACAACATGTACGGGTGTTGAAATGTTCCGCAAACTGCTGGACAGCGGTGAAGCAGGCGACAACATCGGTGCCTTGTTGCGTGGTGTTGACCGTGACGGCGTAGAGCGTGGCCAAGTTTTGTGTGCGCCAGGTTCTGTGAAGCCACACACAAAGTTCGAAGCCGAAGCTTATATCCTGACAAAGGAAGAAGGCGGACGTCACACACCATTCTTTGCGAACTACCGTCCACAGTTCTACTTCCGGACCACAGACGTGACCGGCACAGTTGAACTGCCAGCGGGCACAGAAATGGTGATGCCGGGCGACAACCTGAAGTTCAACGTTGAACTGATCGCGCCAATCGCGATGGAACAAGGCCTGCGCTTTGCGATCCGCGAAGGCGGCCGCACCGTCGGCGCTGGCGTCGTATCAAGCATCACTGAATAATCTTAAAAGACGGGTCCCTCATGGGGCCC
>JAHDCF010000027.1 GCA_020630015.1 Planktomarina sp.
CCGCATTGCAAAGTCACGCCGGGCGCGGCCCTTGATGGCCCGCATTTGGGATATGTGCACGGGCCAGATGATCTGTGCTTGAAAGAAGACGGATCGCCCGCGCGGATCGACAAAGCCTATACTTGGGAAAACCCGATGTCGGCCCACGGGCTGATGCATATGGTGATTTCTAACGCCTATGCCAAAGACCCGTACGATATCGACGTGCTGTTCATGTACATGGCAAACATGTCGTGGAACTCATCCATGAACACGGGTGGTGTCATGAAGATGCTGACCGACAAGGACGAAAACGGCGAATATGTGATCCCCAAGATCATCTATTCCGATGCCTATTCATCTGAAATGGTGGCTTACGCCGACCTGATTTTGCCAGACACAACATATCTGGAACGCCATGATTGTATCAGCCTTTTGGACCGTCCGATTTGTGAGGCATCTGGCGCAGCGGATTCCATTCGTTGGCCTGTGATTGAGCCGGATCGCGATGTGAAGGGTTTCCAATCCGCCCTGTGTGATCTCGGTGCGCGTCTGGGCCTGAAAGGGTTCGTGAACGAAGACGGATCGCAGAAATATCAGGACTATGCCGATTACATCACCAACCATGAACGCCGCCCGGGCGTTGGCCCGCTGATCGGGTTCCGTGGGGAAGATGGATCGGAAGAGGGTCGCGGTGCCGTGAACCCCGACCAGATCCAGCAATACATCGACAACGGGGGTTTCTATGAAATCCACGTGCCGGAAGAAGGCGAATTCTATAAGCCTTGGAACAGCGCCTATCAGGACTGGGCTGTGAAGATCGGTATCTATGACGCCGTTCAGCCTTACCTGTTCGAACTTTATTCCGAACCGATGCGTCGCTTCCAGCTGGCTGCCGAAGGGCATGGCGACCGGCAGCCGCCCGAGCATCTGCGTGAACGCATTGGCGAAACCATGGACCCGCTGCCGATCTGGTATGCGCCATTCGAAGACAGCCGCGTCGATACCGATGAATTCAACGTGCATGCCCTGACACAGCGCCCGATGGCGATGTATCACAGCTGGGGCACACAAAACGCCTGGCTGCGCCAGATTCACGGCCGCAACCCGCTGTTTGTGCCGACCAAGATTTGGGAAGCCAACGGATTTGAAAAGGGTGACTGGGCCCGCGTCACATCTGCCCACGGCGAAATCGTGGTTCCTGTCGCGCACATGGCCGCGTTGAACGAAAACACGGTTTGGACGTGGAATGCGATTGGCAAACGCAAAGGGGCTTGGGCGCTGGATGAAAACGCACCAGAGGCGACCAAAGGCTTCCTTTTGAACCACCTGATCCACGAATTGTTGCCGCCAAAAGGCGATGGCTTGCGCTGGGCGAATTCGGATCCGGTGACAGGGCAGGCGGCTTGGTTTGACCTGCGGGTGAAGATCGAGAAATCCGATGCCCCGGCTGAGGCGCAACCGGCCTTGCCGCCGATCAAATCACCGGTTGGGCAGGGGCCAAAGGATTTGGAATGGAAGGTGGGTAAGTGAAGCGCCATCACACCATAACAGGGCATGATGGTGTACAACTGTCCGTGCAGGATTGGGGGGCGATGGATGCGCCTACGATCGTCATGCTGCACGGTTGGTCACAATGCCATTTGGCATTTGCGCGGCAAGCCCCTTTGGCAGACCAGTTTCGCCTGATCTTGCCCGACTTGCGGGGTCATGGCGCATCGGACAAACCGTTGGACACAGCCGCCTATGATCAGTCGGCGGTTTGGGCCGAAGACATCAATGCCATCATCACAGGCCTGCAATTGCATCAACCGTTGCTGGTGGGCTGGTCCATGGGCGGATGGATTGTCATGGATTACCTCGAACATTTTGGGGATGCGGCTTTGTCTGGTGTGGGGCTTGTTGGCTCCTCCATCACTACGGGTCGCCATTTGCCCGCGGCCGCCGCCAAGGTGCGCGCGGATAATCAAGCCAAAGCCGTGGGCATGTACGAAGATGATCTGGCCGCAAACCTGGCCGCGACACGCGCGTTTTTGGATGTGTGTTTCCATCAAATGCCAGATGCCGAAGGTATTGCAACTGCCATGGGGTATAACATGATGGTGCCACCTTTGGTGCGCCGGGCCGCCCGCCTGCGCCAAGAGGATCGCCGGGATGTTGCCCAAGCGACATCCGTTCCTGCTTGGATTGCTTGGGGTGCCCATGAACGTTTGGCGCCCGCAGAAATGGGCGAGCAAGCCTTGGCCCATTTTCCCAATGCATCCGAAACAGTTTTTGAGAATTCTGGCCATTCCCCGTTTTGGGAAGAGGCAGATGATTTTAACCGCGCATTGGCCGCCTTTGCGGATCAATGTTTTGCGCAAGAAAGGGACGTTGCATGACAACATTACCTGCCACAACCGATAAAAAGCTGGGCTTGGTTATCGACCTTGATACCTGCGTGGGCTGTCATGCCTGTGTGGTCAGCTGTAAAGGGTGGAACACCGAAAACTATGGCGCGCCATTATCGGATCAAGATGCCTACGGCAGTGATCCAACTGGAACGTTTTTGAACCGGGTGCATTCATACGAAGTGCAGCCAGAAACCGGTCCGGCGCAGTTGATCCATTTTCCGAAATCTTGTCTGCATTGCGAAGATGCGCCCTGTGTGACGGTTTGCCCAACTGGCGCAAGTTACAAACGCCAAGAAGACGGGATTGTTTTGGTCAATGAAGACGCCTGCATCGGATGTGGTCTTTGTGCGTGGGCGTGCCCTTACGGTGCGCGTGAAATGGATGCAGCCGCCGGTGTCATGAAGAAATGCACATTGTGTGTGGATCGCATTTACAACGAAAACCTGCCAGAAGTGGATCGCGTGCCATCCTGTGTTCGCACATGCCCTGCGGGTGCGCGGCACTTTGGTGATCTGGGTGATGAAAACTCTGACGTGTCAAAATTGGTTGCCGCGCGGGGCGGAATGGATTTGATGCCGGAACAAGGCACCAAGCCCGTGAACAAATATTTGCCGCCACGTCCCAAAGATGTTGAACCCGAAATGGATGTTCTGGCCCCTTATCTTCAACCTGTTGCCAAAGACCAAAAGGGTTTCCTTGGTTGGCTTGACAAAGCACTGGAGGCGATCTGATGCATCCCGCTGGTTCCGTAATCATATTCACCGTCGCATCTGGCATTGGCTTTGGCTTGCTGGCATTTCTGGGGTTGGGTTTGCCCGCCGTTCAGGGGTGGGCTGCATTTTGGTATTTCGCCGTCGGTTTTGCCCTTGCCGTTGGGGGATTGGTGTCTTCGACATTTCACCTTGGCAATCCCCAACGCGCCCTAAAGGCGTTTACCCAGTGGCGCACAAGTTGGCTGAGCCGTGAGGGATGGTTTTCTGTGACCGCCCTGATCTGTCTTGGGATTTATGCATTGTTCGCCGTATTCTTTGGGCGCAATTTGGTTGTGTTTGGTGTTTTGGGCGCGGTGTTTTCGTTGTTAACGGTTTTCGCTACGTCGATGTTGTACACACAGTTGAAAACAGTTCCGCGTTGGAACACGTGGACGACCCCTGTCATGTTCATATTGTTGTCGATTGCGGGTGGCGCATTATTGGCGGGTCATGTGTGGTTTGCCCTGATCTTGATGATCGCCGCAGGTGTTATGCAAGTCATAACATGGGTTCTTGGTGACAAACGTTTCAGTCAAGCGGGATCCAATATTGGCAGCGCAACCGGATTGGGCGAGCGTGGGGATGTGCGTGCATTCGAACCACCCCACACAGGCAACAATTATTTGTTGAAAGAAATGGTGCACGAAGTGGGCCGCAAACACGCAATGAAACTGCGCGTTATTGCGTTGGTTTTGATGGCGGTTGTTCCTGTGTTGATCTTGCTGGTGTCGCAGTCTGTTTTTGCCATTGCGGCAGCGGCCATTTTGCATTTGATCGGCGTATTGGCCCAACGTTGGTTGTTTTTTGCAGAGGCCGAACATGTTGTTGGCCTGTATTACGGTAAACGATAAAAACTTGACCCCGGTCTTTTGATTGGGGTCTAAATTTGCCTATGCACATACGTCCCGCAACCTCAGATGATGCCGCACAAATTTTGCGGATTTATCAGCATTATGTGGAAACCACAGCCATTTCCTTTGAAGAGGTTCCCCCGACTGAGGCGGAAATGGCGGATCGTATCGAAACCTATTCCCAGCGATATGGGTATTGGGTGGCGGTTGATGCGGATGGCAAGATGTGTGGATATGCCTATGGCAGCCCCTATCGCCCAAGACATGCCTATCGCTTTACCGCAGAGGTCAGTGTTTATGTGGACAAAGACATGGGCGGGCAAGGTGTCGGGCGCATGCTCTACGAAACCTTGGTGCCAGATCTTCAAAAACGTGGCTTTCACGCCTTAATCGGGATTGTTACTTTGCCCAACCCCGCCAGCCGTCGATTGCACGAAGCCTTCGGTTTCACCCACATCGGGACAACCCCACAGGTGGGTCGAAAATTCGACACTTGGCATGATATTGGAATTTGGCAACGGGTTTTCGATTAGATTCTGCTTGCCTTTGCCGCGCCTGTCCCCCAACTTTGCACACGTGTGCAAGTGGAGGATGCTCAGATGACACCAGCAGAAATGGAAGCGCGGATCGTACGGTATGGTGATTTGATTCCGTGTAAAACGGCATTCATTGATGCGCATACACCGGGATCTGATCAGAAAGAAAATTTCACCATCATTGGTGGGGGCGTCAGCGAAAGCGCAGATCAGCACGTTCACATCAAAGATACACCTGGTTTCAACATTGGGGCCGCAGGCCAACCTCCCAAATGCCGAAATTCCTTGCACACCCATCGCACGGCTGAAGTTTTCTTTGTGTTGAAAGGTCGTTGGCGGTTTTTCTGGGGGCGCTGGGGGGACGCGGGCGAAGTGACCTTGGAAGAAGGCGATATTTTCAATATCCCCACAGGCATTTTTCGTGGGTTTGAGAACATCGGCACGGATTACGGAATGATCATGGCGATCCTTGGGGGCGACGATGCCGGTGGTGGCGTTTTGTGGGCACCACAGGTTATCGAAGATGCGGCCGATCATGGTTTGGTGCTTGGCGACGATGGCAAGCTTTATGACAGTAAACAAGGGATCCACCCGCCCAAAGGCGTGGGGCCAATGCCGGTGTTGGGCGATGAAGTCTTGTCGCGCATGCCAGAGCCAACCACAGCAGAGGTAGTGCCCCATTATGTTGCGCGTTACCTTGATATGATGGCCTTGTCAGATCGACAGCCAGCGGATGTGATCGGCCCTGATGCGATGTTGCGCGACAGACCGGGGTTTGATGTGGATTTCATTTCAAATGGATCTTTGTCCGGCGATACATATTCCCTGAACCAGCATGAAATCTTGATGCCGATGCGCGGCCATTGGCGGCTGACTTGGGATGGGGGAACAACGGCTTTGAACCCCGGGGATACCTGCGCAGTGCCACCCGGTGTTGCCCATAGTTTGACCCCAGCAATGACAGGTGAATCCAGCTGTTTCAGGGTTCGCAGCAATGATGATCCCGCCGGGCCCACAATGCCACTGGACGGATAATTCCGTTCCACAGCTTGCAGTTCACCCCCGGAAGTGAAAGCAGGGGGCATGGCGCAACAACCTGCATTGTACCGTCCGATCCTTGGGGCGTTTTACATGGCCCTGTCGGGGCTGTGTTTTGTGGGTGTTTACGTCACCGTGAAATATGTTGGTACGCGCCTTCCTGCGGCTGAGGCAGCGTGGCTGAGATATGTACTGGGATTGGTGTTTTTGATCCCTGTTGCGCGCACCCTTTGGAGGGAAGGTTTGGACCCCGCCGTGACGAAGCTTGCTGCATTTCGTGGTATTTTTCACGTTGCAGGTGTGGCCTTTTGGTTTTTTGCCATGGCCCGTTTGCCAGTGGCAGAGGTGACGGCACTTGGATATCTGACCCCGGTTTTTGTTACCTTGGGGGCCGTGTTGTTCTTTGGGGAACGATTTGCGCTGCGCCGATCTTTGGCCATCGTATTTGCCTTGATCGGGGTATTCGTCATTTTGCGGCCGGGCTTTCAAACCGTGGAATGGGCGCAACTTTCCATGTTGCTGACGACGATGGGGTTTGGGGCATCCTATTTGGTGGCAAAACGCATGACGGGCACGGCCAGCACAAATATGATCGTGGCACAACTTTCGATTTGGGTTTCTATCTTTTTGACACCGCTTGCCTTCGTGCAATGGGTGACACCCAACCTTCGGGAAATGTTGCTTTTGTTGGGAACGGCTGCGTTTGCCACAGCCGGGCATTATTTCATGACCATGGCGTTCAGGCGCGCACCGTTAAGCATTGTTCAACCGGTCACATTCCTGCAATTGGTTTGGTCGGTTGCAGTGGGCTTTTTGTTGTTTGGCGAAGGGATCGACAGTTTTGTTGTCTTGGGTGGCCTGATCATCGTTTCAGCGGTGATTTATATCACGCTGCGCGAAGCACAGGTCAAAACAAAACAGGGCTGAAACAAGTGCTGTTATTCAATGTGATAAGGTAAAATTCCGCGGGAATTGGCATCGACACGAAGTTGACGTTCCAGTGGTGGCACCGATCTTTGATGGCAATTCTGTCGTTCGCAAATTCGGCAAGATATCCCAATTGGTTCGAACGCTGAAGCGCGATCAACATCCATCCCATCAGCATAGACCAACGCATTTGCGTGGCGCACTTCACATCCAAGGCCAATGGCAAAGCGGCGCACCGGCGCGCCCCAAGCACCAGACGGTTTGGAAATATCACGTGCCAAACAAAAATACTGTTTTCCATCTGGCGTTTCCGCGAGCTGACGCAAAAATTGAGAGGGTGTCTCAAATGCCCGGTGCACATTCCATAGCGGGCAGGATCCGCCAAACCGCGCGAATTGAAGCGCGGTTGCAGAATGCCTTTTGGTAATTGTTCCTGCTTGGTCTACGCGCACAAAGAAGAAGGGAACACCTTTGGCCCCAGGGCGTTGTAATGTGGATAATCGGTGGGCCACTTGTTCAATGCTGGCCCCAAACCGTTTTGCCAAAACTTCAAGGTCGTGGCGTTCTTCTTCTGCGGCTTCTAGGAACGCGGAATACGGCATCAAGGCGGCCCCTGCGAAATAGTTTGCCAGCCCGAGCTTTGCGATATTGCGAGAAGACGCGCTTTGAAAATTTGCCAGATCCAAGGTCGCCTCTAACAGGCCATCATGTTCCAACAGCGCAATTTGAAACAGCAATTGAAACAATTGGGTGGCGGAAGGTGCGCGCGGATCAATCTCAACCGTTTGGGAATTCGGGTCAAACCTGCGCAAAATGGCGGATTGAGTTTCGATTATGGCCACGCCCTTGTTCGACAGAAAGCCGCGGACATGATCGGCCAAACCGCCTTGTGCACGTTTGGCGAAGGCCTCTGCCGCGTGATCCACAGCATCAATATAGTTATCGCAGTAATGAAAAAAATCCCGAACTTCCTCCCACGGGGAGGTTTGAATGCGTGCGTCTTGTCGGCCCAATGCCTCATCCAAGGAGGCAAGGCGTTCATGCAATTCACGATAAGACCTGTGAAGGTTCAAAAAAGCATGGGCCATGCCCGGTGCATTATTTGCAGCCATTCGCAAATCTGCCAGCGCGGGTGGATCTTCTGCAAAGATCGGATCGGCCGCAGCCTCTTTCAAATCATTCAGAATACGCGCAGTATCACCCGAAGACAGCTGGGTGATGTCAAAGCCAAACACCTCTGCCAACGACAGAACAACACTGGCGGACAAAGGCCGATTGTTGTTTTCCATTTGGTTCATATAGGGCAGCGAAACATCCAGCTTTGCTGCAAAATCTTTTTGAGTCAGGTCCAGCTTACGACGCAGATCGCGCAGTTTTGTCCCGGCATAGAGTTTTTCTTTGGCCATGCAGATTTCATATGGTCAATATTTGCAAATTTCAAATTTAACTTTGCAAATCTGGATGTGTTTGCTCACGCCGCAGGATGTATCCAACCGCCAAAAGGGGGATGGCTGAACAAATGGTCATGATCAGCAGCAAGGAAACCGCCCCGTTTTCAATATCGATGACCGCCGCGGCCAATAGTGAAAGCAAGGCACCGCCCGCCGTCATTATTGCCCCACCGATACCGGATGCGGATCCCGCAAGATGCGGACGCACTGACATCATGCCCGTCATGGCATTGGGAAGGCACATGCCATTGCCCAAACCCATGGCGATGATCAATCCGAAAAAAACCCATGGTCCGGGGTTTGCGACTGCAAATAAGAAAAGGTTCAGCCCCAGCCCCAGAACGGCCAGAATGGTGCCCCAAAGGATCATCATGTTAATGCCAAACCGGACGGAAAAACGACCAGAGATAAAGTTGCCCAAGGCATATCCAATCGCCGGAGTGGACAAAAACAAGCCAACGCGGTCCACGGGCAAATCAAAGACCTGCGCCCCAACAAATGGGGCCCCGCCAAGATAAGCGAAAAACGCCCCTGATGCGGTTGAAGCAGCGATGACATATGCCCAAAATCGCCGCGCCCCGAACAATTCTGGATAGGCGTGAAATTGGGCGGTAACGCTTTGTGTTTGGTGTTCATTTGTTTCACCAAATCCGATGTATGTCAGAAACAAGACAAAACTTCCAAAAAGAAACAGTGCCCAAAACCCACCTTGCCATCCGAATGCGGAATCCAAAAAGCCACCCACGCTGGGCGCAATCATGGGCACCAATGCCATACCCATTGTCACATAACCAATGACAGAAGCAGCTTCCCGGGTATCATACATATCGCGCACCGCGGTTCGGGATAAAATCATACCGGCCACAACGGCGGCTTGAAAAACCCTGCAAAACAAAAAGAATTCAATCGTTGTTGCAAAGATGGATGCAAGGGTTGCGATGCAGAATATCAATAAGCTGATTAACAAAACTGGCCTGCGGCCAAATCTGTCGGACAATGGCCCAATGATAAGTTGAAACACTGCGTTAAACGCCAAAAACAGCGAAATCGACAATTGCACTTTCGCTGGTGTTGTTTCGAAATAGGTCGTCATTCCGGGCAGGGACGGCAAAAACACATTCATCGCCATAGCCCCGACACCGGCCAGCATGATCAGAATTGCCATACTGGGCTTGGGTCGTGTACGTGACCGCGGCTCAAGTTGTTTTACCATGTGTGTCTCGTATACGGTTGTGTCGGTGCTCAGCAATCGCAAAAGTGAGGTTTGCAATATTTGCAAATTAGCAAAATGAGTTGCTAAAAAATTTGCAAATTAACCAAACAGAGGTGGAGAATCCTTTTAGCGACCGTTAGCATGGCAACAAATGAGGGGACCCAGATGAACAAGATCCTGACTGAACTAGAAGATCGCCGCTCGGTCGCGCGTATGGGTGGGGGGCAGCGCCGAATTGATGCGCAACATTCCAAAGGAAAATTGACCGCGCGTGAACGCATAGAGCTGTTGTTGGATGAAGACAGCTTTGAAGAATTCGACATGTTCAAAGCGCATCGCTGTGTTGATTTTGGAATGCAGGATCAACAAATCCCCGGTGATGGCGTCATAACAGGGTGGGGCACCATCAATGGTCGGATGGTGTATGTGTATTCTCAGGACTTCACCGTTTTTGGCGGTTCCTTATCCGAAACCCACGCCGAAAAAATCTGTAAGATCATGGATATGGCCATGCAAAATGGCGCGCCCGTTATTGGCCTAAACGACAGCGGCGGTGCACGTATTCAAGAAGGTGTTGCGTCGCTTGCTGGTTATGCAGAGGTATTTCAGCGGAACGTGATGGCATCGGGTGTTGTGCCTCAGATCAGCGTCATTATGGGGCCATGTGCCGGTGGTGCCGTATATTCACCCGCAATGACCGATTTCATTTTTATGGTCAAAGACAGCAGCTATATGTTCGTCACAGGACCGGACGTTGTTAAGACCGTGACAAATGAGGTTGTCACTGCGGAAGAGTTGGGTGGGGCCAGCACCCATACCAAGAAATCATCTGTGGCGGATGGGGCATTCGAAAACGACGTTGAAGCGTTAACCGAGGTGCGACGTTTGGTGGATTTCCTGCCGCTTAACAATCGTGACAAAGCGCCCACACGCCCATTCTATGATGATGTTGCACGGGTTGAAAACAGCCTTGATACCCTGATCCCCGACAATCCAAACCAGCCATATGATATGAGAGAGCTGGTTTTAAAATTGGCCGACGAAGGGGATTTCTATGAAATTCAAGAAGATTTCGCCAAGAACATCCTGACCGGCTTTATCCGTTTGGAGGGGACAACAGTGGGTGTTGTGGCCAATCAACCAATGGTTCTGGCCGGCGTACTGGATATTGACAGTTCTCGCAAAGCCGCGCGTTTTGTTCGGTTCTGTGATGCCTTCGAAATCCCAATCCTGACCCTTGTGGATGTTCCCGGATTTTTGCCCGGAACCAGTCAGGAGTATGGTGGGGTGATCAAACACGGGGCAAAGCTTCTCTTTGCTTATGGTGAGGCGACGGTACCGAAGGTTACCGTTATTACGCGCAAAGCCTATGGTGGGGCTTATGACGTGATGAGCTCTAAGCACCTTCGCGGTGATTACAACTATGCTTGGCCGACGGCCGAAATTGCCGTGATGGGCGCGAAGGGCGCGACCGAAATCATTCATCGGGCCGATTTGGGCGATCCAGATAAAATCGCATCCCATACCAAGGATTACGAAGATCGTTTTGCGAACCCGTTTGTGGCCGCTGAAAAGGGGTTTATCGATGATGTGATTATACCGCGCAATACCCGTAAACGGGTTGCCCGCGCGTTTGCCGCTTTGCGTGGAAAATCGTTGAAAAATCCGTGGAAGAAACACGATAATATTCCGCTTTAATCTTATCAACCTTTGGTGAGCTTCGTCATGCATCATTCAAGACATCCCATGCTCCTTCAGATGCCACGCCCCGTCGTCGCATCTTTTGAGGTGCTGGCCACAAAAGCGGGAAAACTGGGATGATTGAATTCATCATCAGCGCATTTGTCTTAACAGCGACAGCCAATGCGGCCCCCAATATTCCTGTTCCGTCCGGCGCACCGACTTATTTGTTTGAAACACTGCATGACACAGTAACCGAACCACACAGTTTGCGGTTCAGATATGTGCAGCAATCTTTGTCACAAGATTCTGATTTTGCGATCGTTGCTGATGACCTGTTTGCCTTATGTCAAAATCACGCTGCCCCCAATCTGGGCAAGAATGGGGCGGATGTGGGTCAGATTATTGTCAGTATCGCTGATCGTGAAACAATCTTTGGGGAAACCCGGCCAGACGTCACGCAGATTTTCGAGGTCTTTTCGATCGAAGATGGACAATGTGCATGGGCGGAGGTGCTGGAATGACGCAAGATATGGTGTTTAACCCCAGAAAGCGTCACGTAGGTGCATGGGATTGCTTCCAAATCTTGCGGTTTTGGCGGCTCAATCAAATTTTCCTTAATTTTAACACGTTTCTTTCACATCGCGACCCAAACGGATTGCGACTGTCGGCAACAGGGAAGTGCGGGTGTCAGAACCCGTCTCTCTGTTTGGACAGTAGCAGGAGAAACAGATGTCAAAGTACATCACGAGCACACTCTTGGTTGCGTCTGTTGTTGCCATTTCGGCATGTACAGTACGGACCTCAACAGTCGCTGAAGGCGAAGCAAACGCTAGCGCTGAAGAGTTTGTTATTATCGAACCTGCACCGATCTCGGAAGAGCCGGTGTTTACAGGTAAATACAAGTAATCTTGTATCGGGGCAGGCGTTCGCGCCTGTCCCATACCACCCAACTGCGATGGGGGTGGTATAGATGGAAAAACATCGTGGATTCCCAAGTCGGCTGACGGGAACAGATTTTCAATTCACATTGCGGCGCGAAAACAAATCAGGGGCAACACCTTTGGTTCAACGTGAAAGATATGCCGATCGCAGGCCGCCAGATCGCAAAGCAGACGAAGCCTTTCTAACAGCGTTGATTGAACATTTTGGTGATGATCCATTTGTGCGGGGCAATTTGGACGCTGGGCGTCTTGGTTGGCTGTTCGGGCGTGAAGTTTTGCCAGCAGAAGATCCGTTTGATCCCGCCAGTTATGATGCATTGTTGCGTGTGGATTATAAACGCGCGTACACGAATTTCCCTCACATATTTGCAGAGGGATGGACACCATGATGACATTTTTGAAATCTTTCGTGTCCTCACGGAATGTTACGACCACTGGAAATTTTTCCATTGGACCCCAGTTCATGGGAAGGGCGACTGCAACACTTTTGTCGCCTGTCCCTTCTTCCCTATGCCGGCCCGGTTCCCCCTTCCGGGTCGGCCTTTTTTTTGTCTGCGACATCCCTTGGTGTCGCAGGGTCGGAGGCTTAGATGTTCAAGAAAATTCTGATTGCTAACCGTGGTGAAATTGCCTGTCGCGTGATCAAAACCGCCCGAAAAATGGGCATTCAAACGGTTGCGATTTATTCAGATGCGGATGCCAATGCATTGCATGTCCAAATGGCAGATGAAGCGGTTCACATTGGCCCCCCTCCAGCCAACCAATCATATATTGTGATTGATAAGGTGATGGATGCGATCCGACAAACCGGTGCCGAAGCTGTGCATCCGGGATATGGCTTTTTGTCGGAAAACAAATTGTTCGCGGAAGCGCTGGAAAAAGAAGGGGTGGCATTTATTGGGCCACCTGCAGGCGCGATTGAAAGCATGGGTGACAAGATCACTTCAAAGAAAATCGCGCAGGATGCCGGTGTTTCGACCGTGCCTGGTCATATGGGTCTGATCGAAGATGCAGATGAGGCCGTGAAAATCGCGACGGACATTGGATATCCAGTGATGATCAAAGCCAGCGCCGGCGGCGGTGGCAAAGGTATGCGCATTGCTTGGAATGATGAAGAGGCGCGTGAAGGTTTTCAATCGTCGAAAAACGAAGCGGCAAATTCTTTTGGCGATGATCGGATCTTTATTGAGAAATTCGTTACCCAACCACGCCATATCGAAATTCAGGTCCTGGCCGACGGCCATGGCAATTGCATCTATCTAAACGAGCGCGAATGTTCGATCCAACGTCGGAACCAAAAGGTCATAGAAGAAGCACCAAGCCCTTTCCTGACGCCTGAAACACGCAAAGCAATGGGCGAACAATCCTGCGCCTTGGCGGCGGCGGTGGGTTACACCAGCGCCGGTACGGTTGAATTCATCGTGGATGGCGAGCAGAACTTCTATTTCCTTGAAATGAACACCCGGCTTCAGGTGGAACACCCGGTAACGGAACTGATCACTGGTGTTGATCTGGTTGAACAGATGATCCGCGTGGCCCATGGGGAGAAGCTGTCGATCAAGCAATCTGACATTGGGATCAATGGCTGGGCCATGGAAAGTCGTCTTTATGCGGAAGATCCTTATCGTAACTTTTTGCCTTCTATTGGCCGCCTGACGCGATATCGCCCGCCACAGGAAGTGGCGGCAGGCCCGATGTTGAACAATGGCAAATGGTTGGACAGCAGTCGTTCTGACGCAATCGCCGTGCGAAACGATACGGGTGTATACGAAGGGGGCGAAATCAGCATGTATTATGACCCCATGATCGCCAAGCTTTGTACATGGGGATCAGACAGGGCAACCGCAATCGAAGGCATGCGCCACGCCCTTGATGCGTTTGAGGTGGAAGGCATTGGGCATAACATTCCGTTCCTGTCTGCGGTGTATGATCACGAACGTTTCACATCCGGCAACATCACAACGGCGTTTATCGAAGAAGAATATCCAGAAGGCTTTGCCGGGGTGGAATTGCCGACGGGTACTTTGAAAAAATTGGCAGCCTCCGTTGCGGCGATGTATCGGGTTGCCGAAATTAGGCGGACCCGTGTTTCGGGCCGTATGGATAATCATGAACGCAGAGTGCGCGATGATTGGGTTGTCACATTGCAGGGTGAAACTTTCCCCGTTGTGATCGATGCGGACCCAACCGGATCCACAGTAAAATTCGAAGATGGTGATCTGCGTGTTGCAAGTGATTGGCGGCCGGGCCAATCCTTGGCGCAAATGTGGATTGATGATGAACAATTAACCTTAAAGGTTGATCGTATCACAAACGGATATCGCGTGCGGTTCCGGGGTGCTGATCTGAAGGTGCGGGTGCGCAGCCCGCGTGCGGCACAACTTGCTGAACTCATGCCTGAGAAATTGCCCCCTGATACGTCAAAGCTGTTGCTGTGCCCGATGCCGGGGCTAGTTGTGAAATTGGACGTGGCCGTGGGGGATGAGGTGCAAGAAGGCCAAGCGTTGTGCACCATTGAAGCCATGAAAATGGAGAACATCCTCAGGGCAGAAAAGAAAACCGTGATCACCAAAATCAACGCCAAAGCGGGCGACAGCCTTGCGGTTGATGATGTGATTATGGAATTCGAATAACCCAATTTCATTGGGTTGTGTTCCGTGATGCCGATGAATGCGTTTATTGTTCCAAGTAAGAGTGTAATCTGATGAGGATTGTTTTGCATCTTGGCGCGCACCGCACGGGTTCCACCATGGTGGAACAAGCGATGTCGCAGACCATCCGCAAAAGCCCATCGGTGCGATTGTCGGTTTGGGGGCCACAACACCTGCGTGATATCGAAGGTTTCGCATCATCGCCAACCTTATGGTCGAAGCATGGCACACCAGTTGATGATGCCGCCGCGGAAACGATTGGGCGAGTGCAAGATCGTTTGCAACAAGATCTTAATGCTGAACGGAAAAAGGGAACACAAACCCTGATCATTTCGGAAGAAAACATCATTGGTTCTATGCGCCGCAATTTTATCAGCGGGAAATTTTATCCCAAAACCGTTTTACGGCAACAAAGCTTTGCGTGGATGATGCCGTTTGTGCCGGATGTCTTAGCCATGGGTGTGCGGAATTATGCGGCGGCCTGGACATCAGCCCAAGCATATCAATTTCAGAAAGGCGAACTTCGCGAACTTTCCAAAGAAAGGTGCGATGCAATCCCCAAACAGAAACGCGGTTGGATCCAAGTGGTGCAGGCATCGCGGCAAGTTTGGCCCGGTGCCGGGATGATCATGTGGCGGCAAGAAGATTTGGCGACCTGCGGACAGGCAATTGTTTCTGCCGTTTGCGGCTTGCCGAAATCTGAAATTCACAT
This sequence comes from Planktomarina sp., assembly GCA_020630015.1. Taxonomy (GTDB): domain Bacteria; phylum Pseudomonadota; class Alphaproteobacteria; order Rhodobacterales; family Rhodobacteraceae; genus Planktomarina. The sequence continues at coordinate 15,128 of JAHDCF010000027.1, forward strand.
GCCCAAAAAACGTGTGAACGCCGTGACAGAAAAATCGAAATTGCCGCCGTTGTTTGATGAACATCAAACCGAAGTTTTGCTCAACAAATATGATCGGGATGTCATGCGCCTTTACGAACCAGATTTCAGCATTCGGTGGATTTCAGAGGAAGATGACGCATGAGTCATTCAGCGATTTTTGGATCTGGTCTGCGATCTTCGATTTCGCGTTGGCGCATGGGCATTTTATCAATTGTGCGGCTGATTTCGCGCATATCCCAAGGGAATGGTTTGCGCAGCTTTACGCCGCCATCTTTGCCAACAAGGACAAAGGCAAATCCTTTTGGGCGAAATTCTGTGCGAAGCGTGGATTTTGCCGAAGGATCCGTGTCGGTTATGATCAAAATATCCCGTTCGGCAACGGCTTCTTTTTCTGCGGCCAAAAGATCCATTTGTTCAATAAATGCAGGATCCAGCGGGCTGTCTGCAAAAACAATCAAGGGGCGCGCGCGCCATTTGAAATCAGCCAAAACCACGTCTGTGGCTTCGATGGGCAAATTGGGTTGGGCTTTCCAGTTATCAACTGGGTTTGCCGCACCGGTCGTTGCCGCAAATATCACGAAACTTACCAAAAGTTTTTTCAATCCATCAATCCTCCGTCCCCTTTATATAGGGATGAAACCCTTTGGGTCGAAGGGGGGTATTCTGAATTTTAATCCGGCTTGGCCAAAAGGGGGTCTGATCACATGACTGATAAGGCAAATTGGAAAGAAATCGCCGAAAAAGAGCTGCGCGGCCGGCCTTTAGAGGATCTGACATGGAACACACTGGAAGATATTCCGGTGCAACCTATTTACACCGCCGAAGACACACAGGGTCTGGACCATTTAGGAAGCATTCCGGGGGCGGCACCCTTTGTGCGTGGTCCAAAGGCCACGATGTATGCCGGCCGGCCATGGACAATCCGCCAATACGCAGGGTTTTCAACGGCTGAAGAAAGCAACGCGTTTTATCGCAAAGGCCTTGCTGCAGGCCAACAGGGTGTATCGGTGGCCTTCGATCTTGCCACCCACCGCGGATACGACAGCGATCACCCCCGCGTAATTGGTGATGTCGGTAAGGCCGGCGTGGCGATCGACAGTGTCGAAGATATGAAGGTGTTGTTTGACGGCATTCCATTGGACAAGATTTCGGTTTCGATGACGATGAATGGTGCGGTCATTCCTGTTTTGGCATCCTTCATTGTGGCGGGTGAGGAACAAGGCGTGAATCGCGAAGCGTTGTCAGGCACCATCCAGAACGACATTCTTAAAGAGTTCATGGTGCGCAACACCTATATCTATCCGCCCGAAGCCAGCATGCGTATTGTGGCGGACATCATCGAATATACCGCCAACGAAATGCCGAAGTTCAACAGCATTTCGATCAGCGGTTATCACATGCAAGAGGCTGGTGCGAACCTTGTGCAGGAGCTGGCTTATACCATTGCGGACGGGCGCGAATACGTGCGCACGGCCATTGCACGCGGCATGGATGTTGACAAGTTTGCGGGTCGGTTAAGCTTCTTTTTTGCCATTGGCATGAATTTCTTCATGGAGGCCGCGAAACTGCGCGCGGCACGCCTGCTGTGGCATCGGGTAATGTCTGAGTTTGAGCCGAAAAATCCCAAATCATCTATGTTGCGCACCCATTGCCAAACATCTGGTGTCAGCTTGCAAGAACAAGATCCTTATAACAACATTGTACGTACCGCGTTTGAGGCGATGTCAGCTGTTCTGGGCGGCACCCAATCTTTGCACACAAACAGTTTTGATGAGGCGATTGCCTTGCCTACAGAAATGTCGGCCCGCATCGCCCGCAACACGCAATTGATTTTGCAAGAAGAAACGGGTGTGACCAATGTGGTCGATCCGTTGGCCGGTTCCTACTATGTTGAAAAACTGACGGCCGATCTGGTGGATGAAGCTTGGAAATTGATCGAAGAAGTGGAAGAAATGGGCGGCATGACCAAGGCCGTTGCCAGTGGATTGCCCAAATTGAAGATCGAAGAAAGCGCCGCAAAACGCCAGGCAATGATTGATCGGGGCGATGAAGTGGTCGTGGGCGTCAACAAATACCGTTTGGACGAAGAACCCGAAATCGAAGTCCGCGACATCGACAACACCGCCGTGCGCGAGGCACAGGTGGCTAAGTTGGAAACGATCAAGGCAAGCCGTGATCAAATGGCATGTGATGCAGCATTGCTTGAATTGGGCCGGCGGTGTGAAGAAGGGGGCAACCTTTTGGAAGCGGCTGTTGAATGCGCGCGCCACCGGGCCACGGTTGGTGAGATTAGTTTGGCCATGGAAGGCACTTTTGGCCGCCACAAAGCAGAGGTGAAAACATTGGCAGGTGTGTATGGGGCCGCTTATGATGGCGACGAAGGGTTTGCAGCGATTCAGAAAGCTGTTGAGGATTTCGCTGAAGGCGAGGGGCGCCGCCCCCGCATGTTGGTCGTCAAAATGGGGCAAGATGGTCATGATCGCGGGGCCAAAGTGATTGCCACGGCATTTGCTGACATCGGCTTTGACGTGGATGTCGGGCCGTTGTTCCAGACCCCGGAAGAGGCTGCGCAAGACGCGGTTGACAATGACGTGCATGTGGTCGGGATTTCCAGCCAAGCAGCTGGGCACAAAACCCTGGCACCTAAATTAATTGAGGCCCTGAAAGCCGCTGATGCCGAAGACATCTTGGTAATTTGTGGCGGTGTGATTCCACAACAGGACTACGATTTCTTGAAGGATGCGGGTGTTGCTGCCATTTTTGGACCGGGCACCAATATTCCCGAAGCGGCACAAGACATATTGCGTCTGATCAAAAAATCGCGAAGCTGATAAATCTTAGATCAAAGAAAAAGGGCCACCCAGATCGGGTGGCCCTTTGTCGTTCGTAAATCGAATTCAATTATTCGTCGGCGTCAAGCAAACCAGATTTGAAAACGACACCGGCGGCAACAGCACCGATGATTGGGGCCACGATGAACAACCACAGTTGTGCGATTGCTGTGCCACCAGAGAAGAGTGCAGGCCCAATTGAACGTGCTGGGTTCACTGATACACCGGTTACTTTGATGCCAACCAAGTGGATGACCACCAATGTCAGACCAATGGCAAGACCTGCCATCGCGGCTGGTGCACCGCGGCCAGTTGCGCCCAAAATCACAACCATGAACAAGAAGGTTGCAACAACTTCAAATACAAAGGCAGATACCATGGAATATTCACCCAGATACCCTGCGCCCCAACCATTGGCACCCAGACCACCGGCATAGCTGGCTGTGCCAGATGCGATTGTCATCAAAACCAATGCGGCCACAATGGCCCCTGCCACTTGGGCAATCATATATGGGATGGCTTCTGCGATGCTCATCCGGCCGGCGGCAACCATGCCCAATGACACGGCTGGGTTAATGTGGCAGCCGGACACAGGACCAATGCCATACGCCATACCAATCAAAGCCAGACCAAAGGCAAAGCTGATTCCAGCCAGACCGATGCCGGTTGTTCCATCGGCGCCTGCGATCACGGCGGCGCCACACCCCAACAGGACAAGAGTAAATGTCCCAATAAATTCTGCTGCTGGTTTTTTCATTTCGTTCCCTTTCACAAAGTGTCGCAACGGTAGACGACTGCGAAACAGGTGAAACGGGGAATAAATTAGGGGAATTGCCCAAAAGCGATGGGCAATTCCTGCGGTGACACGTTACTGCGCGGGTACTGCCGTTCCTTCTGTTGAACGGGACGACGCAAACCAAAGCGCCGTGAAACCAACAATTCCGGAAATGAAGGAACCGCTCAGAACGCCGATGCGGACTTGGTTCATCAAGGAAGGATCGGCAAATGACAAAGATCCGATAAACAATGACATGGTAAATCCGATCCCCGCCAAACAGGCCACGCCATAGATATGCAGCCAATTTGCGCCATGGGGCAGGCGGGCGGCACCAATTGTAACGATAAGCCAAGTCAGTCCAAAAACACCGATTTGTTTACCAAGAACCAACCCGCCAGCGATCCCAAGTGTTAATGGATCGGTAAAGGCATCCAAGGTTAGCCCTGACAAAACCACACCCGCATTCGCAAAGGCAAAGACCGGCACGATGAAATACAAGACATAGTCATGCAAGCTGTGTTCCATCGATCTGGAAGGGCTTTTGCCCCATTTGTCTTTGTAAGGGATCATGAAGGCCGTCACCACACCGGCCAATGTTGCGTGAACACCTGAGCGTAGAACCAGAAACCACAACACAATTCCCAAAAGGATGAATGGGCCATGGCGGTGGGTCGCGCGCATGTTCAATATGATCAGCCCAAGCAGTGGAATGATTGCATAAATCAAATATTCGACCTGCAAGTTCGCTGTATAAAACAAGGCGATGATCAAAATCGCACCAAGATCATCCAAAATCGCAAGCGTTAGCAAAAACACTTTGAGTGATGACGGCACCCGATCCCCTAACAGGGCCAAAACGCCGAGGGCAAAGGCAATATCGGTGGCGGCAGGGATGGCCCACCCCCCGATGGTTTCAGGGTTGCCCCAATTCAAAGCAGCAAAAATAACGGCTGGGACAATCATTCCGCCCACGGCTGCGACGCCAGGCAAAACCACATCACGTGGGTTTTTCAGTTTACCGTCCAACAGCTCTCGTTTCAGTTCCAAACCAATCAGAAAAAAGAAAACTGCCATGAGGCCGTCATTGATCCAAAGGATCAGAGGCTTTTTCAAACCTTCGCCATCAAAAGTAACCGCGACGTAGCTGTTGAGAACCCCTTCATAGACGCCGCGAAGATCGGAATTGGCGATGATCATAGCGGCAATGGCCGCTGTCATCAAAAGAATGCCACCAAAGGCTTCGTGTTTTACAATCCGCTCGATCAAGCGCATCATGGGTCCTCCTGTTTTATATCCGACAACTTAGGTAAGAGATGTTGTCATATCTGCACAGGTCAAGGCTGCGCGGCAAAATGTCAAGAAAGGGTATCGCATGTTGAGATTGGATCATTTGGCCGTTTCGGGTGAAACGCTGTCTGATGCGGTGGTGCATCTGGAAAATTGTCTTGGCGTTGAAACCGTGCCGGGTGGGCAGCATCCGCATTTTGCCACCCACAATAGGCTGATTGGATGCGGGGCGGAATTTTATTTGGAAGGGATATCCATTGATCCCCAACAACCGTCACCAGCTTATCCCCGTTGGTTTGGATTGGATCAGTTTACAGGGCGCGCACGCCTAACCAATTGGATCGTTGCCTGTGATGATTTGGATCGCGCCTGCGCCACTTTGGGCCCGGGGTATGGAAAGCCGATTGATTTACAACGGGGTGATTTAAGATGGCGTATGGCTGTGCCTGAATCTGGTGTACTTCCATATGATGGGTTTGCACCGGCGGTGATCGAATGGTCCGGCTCTGAACATCCCGCGCCAAAGTTGCCCGACAGCGGTATACGTTTTTCCACCTTGGTTATTCATCATCCCAACGCACAACAGCTTCAAGCGCAGATCACCCCGTATTTGTCAGATGATCGGATTTCATTTCAGACCGGACCTGCCGCTCTGGTGGCGTCGTTTGAAACTCCACATGGAATGAAAAAGTTAACCTGACATTGTGAAACGAAAACGATAGGCAAGATCCATGTCAATTTGGGCCCGCATAACAGAGGCGCTGTCTGCGCTTGCCGCTGGTGAACCGCTTTCGGCGGTATTCGAAAAGTTAAGCACGCCCCCCGAACGTTCGGTGGGGTTTGCAATTGCTGTCATTGCGTTGGGGGCCAAACTGGCAAAGGCAGATGGCGTGGTGTCCCGATCCGAGGTTTCCGCCTTTCGCGATGTTTTCCATGTCGCCCCAGGGGATGAGGCATCTGCAGGCAGGGTTTTCAATTTGGCCCGTCAAGATGTGGCAGGATACGAAGCTTACGCCCGGCAGATCAAACGTTTGTTCAGGGATGACATGGATATGTTGGAAGATCTGTTCGAGGGGCTTTTCCATGTGGCCATGGCCGATGGGAAATATCACCCATTGGAAGACATGTTTTTGGGGCGTGTCGCGCAAATTTTTGGCATCAGTGAACGGGCATTCCGCGCAACACGGGCCCGACGCGTGCCCGATGCCGAACGCGATCCATATGATGTCTTGGGTGTTGATGCGGATGCCCCGATGGAAGACATCCGCAAGGCCTGGCGTAAAATGGTGCGTGACACCCATCCTGACACGATGATGGCCCGGGGCCTGCCGGAAGAGGCGATCAAACTGGCCGAAGCGCGGATGGTGGCCGTTAACAAAGCATGGGAACAAATCAGCAGGGAACGGGGCTGATGCGATTTGCAACGTATAATATTGAATGGTTCAATTCGTTGTTCGATGACACCGGTTGGTTAATAGAAAACAACAGTTGGTCGGCGCGTTGGGATATCACGAAACGCCAACAGGCCCATGCCATTGCGCATGTTTTACGCCAAATCGATGCAGATGCTGTGATGGTGATTGAGGCGCCTGACACATCCAAGCGACGGGATGGCGTGGCCGCCTTGGAAGGCTTTGCCGAACAATTTGGTCTTCGCACGACAAAGGCCCTGATGGGATTTCAAAACGATACGCAACAAGAGATTGCATTGCTTTATGATCCATTGGTCGTATCCGCGTCCCACACCCCAGGAAGCAGTGCACGGGCGCCGCAATTCGATCAGGAATTTCTGATTGATTTGGACGTGGATGATAAACGCGAACCTGTCGTATGGTCAAAACCCCCATTAGAAGTTGATTTGAAATTTGATGGGGGGCAGCTGTCCTTGATCGGAGTGCATGCAAAATCCAAAGCCCCTCATGGGGCGCGGGGTGATGATGAAGCGATGCGCATGTCCATCGCCAACCGGCGTAAACAGCTTGCCCAATGCATATGGTTGCGCCATCGCGTGGATGAGGTCTTGGCAGATGGCAAAGATCTGATCGTCATGGGGGATTTCAACGATGGCCCGGGACTTGATAAATACGAAAAGCTTTTTGGCCGATCAGGCGTGGAAATCGTTATGGGTGAAGAAGACGGACCCTGTCTGTTTGATCCACACGCCATGACCGCGTTGCACAATCGATTTGCCGCGCCAACCACCAGTCGGTTTTGGTTGCGCCACGAAAAGCGATTTTTGCAAGCCCTTTTGGATTACATGATGGTGTCAAATGGCCTGCGCGCGCATAAACCTGCTTGGCGGATTTGGCACCCTTTCGAAGATCCGCTTTGTTTTTCCGATAAAGCTTTGCACCAAGCGTTATTGGATGCCTCTGATCATTTTCCGGTGACATTGGACATCGATCTTTAAATTTGGTCTCATCTTCCTTATCTTTGGAAGATGAAAAAAATTGCTCTCGCCTCTGCCGCCGCTGTAACGCTTGCCACGCCGACTTGGCCTCAAGACGATGGTCCTTCGCTGATGCGTCGCGGTGTTGAATTGTTCTTTCAAGGTTTGCAAACGGAACTGGAACCTGCGGTTACCGAAATGCAAAATTTGATAGAAGAGCTGACACCTGAACTGCGTAATTTCGCCCAGTCCATGGGACCGGCGTTATCAGAACTGATGGATCAGGTTGAAGATTGGTCGGCTTATAATGCGCCTGAAATGTTGCCCAATGGGGATATCATTATTCGCCGTAAACCTGTGGCCGAAGATACCCCCCCGACCGATCCGGTGGATGAGGTCGAGCTGTAGCATTTGCCCTGATGGGTTGATCCGTTATGAGTGACGGCTTGCTACCCGTAAATGCAAGAAAGCAGCCAGCCGATTGCAGGCATTTGGAATGGTTTGATGCTTGGCGGCATGCGGCAGAACCTGACGGAACCATGAATTCTTGTTATTTGTTCTTTTTGGATTTTTCATCCAAAACCTCTGAGGTTGCATCCAAAGTATCAACAAGAGATTTAAAGCGCGCGGCGGCGACTTCGCTAAATAGGGCTCGTCCTTCAGATGTTAGGCGCAGTGTTAAATGACGTTTCTTGGGCTTCCATTCTAAAACCGCAGGGGCCGATGATGGATCAGCCCATAACATCGCTCCAAGACGCATGGCTTTGCCCAATACCTCGGCTGACTGGATCTCTTTCGTGCTTAACAAATCATAGAGGTTTTCAAACCGCGTGCCTTCGCGGTTGTTTCGATACCTGTGCAAAAGGGCCACCCCGAGAAACACACGTTCGGAATGCTTCAACCCGCCAAGGTTAGCGCGAGTTGCATTGTCAAAGCAAACCTCTGCCCGATAATCGGGATGCGCGCGCCAACTGACGTCGTGCAGCAAACAAGCGGCATGCACCAAACGTTTGGTATCATCCGAAGCTGATTTGAATAACGGCCCAACGAAATGGCGTAATTGTTTTCCAAAACCGGGAAGACGGGCATCTTTCTTTTCTGAAAAACGACACGCTTCGATCAATGGATCCCGGTCACGTAGTTTTTGGGGCATTTGTTCGTACAGCATGCCTTCACGAATGCCATAACTGGAGACAGCGATGTCATGGGGTTTGAACCGTTTGATCAGTGCTTTCAAAACATCAGCGGCGTACGGGACAAGGCTCATCCGGGCTTCGGATATCCCACACGTTTGGCGCAATTCAGTCAGATCATGCTTGGCCAAAAACTTTGCAGTCTCACGAACATCACGGCGTGTCATGCGATATTCATGCAAAACGTGCAGGGGATAACCGCGCCGTTCCATATCTACGCGGGCAAAGGCACGCCATGATCCACCCACCAAAAATAGGCGATCCGATTGGGGCCCCATGTGGGAATAAAGCTTATCGATCGTGTCATTGATCACCACTTTGCGCCCCTTACGGCCCCCTTTGACATCGCGCAGTTTTAAAGGCCCAAGTGCGGATGTGATGCGTTTTCCCACTTTGCCTTTTGATATTTCAGCAAGCTCCATCGATGCACCACCGATATCGCAAATCAAACCATAAGAACCCGGCCATCCCAAAAGCACACCTTGGGCGGACAGTCTTGCCTCTTCTTCACCATTGATAACCCAAATCCGAATTCCGGTTTCTTGGGCAACTTGTTCTACAAATTCTTGGCCATCTTCGGCGTCACGCACCGCGGCCGTTGCCACCGCGGTTAATCCATCCAAGCCAAGGTTTTCTGCAATGGCTTGAAACCGGCGCATTGCCTCAAACGCGCGAACACGGCCTTCTGGATTAAGGCGCCCTGTTTCTGCAAGTCCCGCACCCAACCCACACATGATCTTTTCGTTAAAGAAATAGGCGGGTGAACGGGCGGCACCATCAAACACGACTAAGCGGACAGAGTTTGAACCCACATCAACGACACCGACACGGGATAAATCCCGAACAGATGGATCCCGAAATAAGGGCTGTTCAAATGGTTCCCAGCCGGGGGCGGCAAGATAATCATCCACGGTGTTCACCCCCAAGGGTATTCACGGTTACACCTGCACCTTGACGGGGGATTGACTTGCGGTCAACTCGTCATCCGTGTGGGTCAAGCGCGGAACGTCAGATGCACCCGCAGATCCCCGCCCTGACAAGGATGGGTTTTCAACAAAGAACTTGTGACAGTTGAAAGCAAATGCACCCTCTGGCACCGTTTGCCGGTTATATCGACCGTCAGGCCGCATGATCCAGCTTTGGGCAACGTCAGCCAGATTTGCCGCCATGATTTGCCCAACAATTTGCGCCTTTACGGTTGGGTTTTTCACTTCAACCAAAGTTTCCACACGCCGGTTCAAATTGCGCCCCATCCAATCGGCGGATGAAAAATAAACCTTTGCCTTTTTGTGTGGCAAGCCATGGCCATCGGCAAAACAGACGATGCGTGAATGTTCCAAAAACCGACCGACCACAGATTTCACACGAATGTTGTCTGACAGGCCCTTAACACCAGGACGCAGACCACAAATTCCTCGGATAACCAGATCAATGGAAACTCCGGCTTGGCTGGCCGAATACAAGGCGTCGATCACATCAGCGTCGATCAAGGAATTCATTTTCGCCCATATCTGCGCAGGTTTTCCGGCGTGCGCATTTTTAGCTTCGGTCTGTATTCGATCCAAAAGGGTGGATTTCAGATCAATGGGTGAAATTGAAAGGTTGCCCAGCTTTTTGGGCTGCGCATACCCAGACAGGTAATTGAACACCTTTGTGGCATCACGGCCCAATGCAGCATCACAGGTGAACAAACTAAGGTCTGTGTAAATACGTGCCGTTTCTGGGTGGTAATTTCCGGTTCCATAATGGGTATAAGTGACCAAACGATCACCTTCGCGGCGCACGACAGAGCTGATCTTGGCATGGGTTTTAAGATTAATAAAACCATAAACAACATGAACCCCCGCGCGTTCCAAACGGCGGGATTGATGGATGTTTGCGGCCTCATCAAACCGGGCTTTTAGTTCCACCAGGGCGGTGACAGATTTTCCATCTTCGGCTGCTTCGCAAAGGGCATCCACGATGGGGGATCGTTTCGATGTGCGGTACAAGGTTTGTTTTATAGCCACCACATTTGGATCGCGTGCGGCCTGTCTGAGGAAACGAACCACCATGTCAAAAGTCTCATACGGGTGGTGAAGCAACATGTCTTTTTGTTGAATGGCGGCAAACATGTCGCCTTCGTGATCTGTCACACGTTCAGGCACCCGCGGTGTGTGCTGCGGCCACAACAGCTTGGGTCGTTCTTTCAACACCAATTCGCGAAGCATGGGCAAGCCCAGCAATCCGGACACATCCACGACATCTGGTTCTGATACGCCAAGCTCGCTCATAATAAAACGGCGCAGGCTTTTGGGCGCATCTGCAGTCATCTTAAGGCGGATTACTTCACCCCGTCGACGGCGTTTCAAAGCAACCTCAAATTCGCGCACCAAATCTTCGGCTTCGTCTTCCACTTCCAGATCGCTGTCGCGCAAAACCGTAAATGCGCAATGTCCCTTGGCGGAATATCCCGGGAACAGCAGTTCCAAATGCATCAACAAAAGATCTTCCAATGGAACAAAGCGATCGTTGCCCTTTGGGCCAGGTAAGCGAACGAAACGCGCTGTGGATTGCGGAACGGGGATTAATGCCCGCATACTGCGCTTGTCCTTTTTGTGTTCCAGCTGAAGGGCAACAGCGAACCCCGCATGGGGCAAAAATGGGAATGGATGTGCGGGATCAATTGCCAAAGGGGACACGATAGGAAAAACTTGACCGGCGAAGTAGTCTTCCAAGAATTCTCGGTCATCTTTTGTGAGATCAGCCTCTTGAAGGATCGCTATGTTTTCAGCTTCCATTAAGGGTCGAAGATTGGCCAAAACGCGTTGTTGTTCGGCCAACAATTTGCGGGCGTCTGCTTCGATTAAAACAAGTTGCTCAGCGGGTGTTCTGCCATCGGCGGCAGGGGTTTTGTTTCCTGCGCGGGCTAGTTCCTTAAGGCCAGCAACCCGAACGGAATAAAACTCATCCAGGTTGGTGGCGGAAATTGCCAAAAATCGAAGCCTCTCCAAAAGGGGAACTTTGGGATTTGTTGCTTCCTCCAAGACGCGCCAATTGAATTCCAGCCAGCTCAATTCTCTGTTCAAAAAGCGTTCAGGCCCAGACAAATCAACGTCCAAGGTGGTGGCCGAGGGAACCGGGGCATTCAAGAAATCAGCTTCGGGAATCATGCGTATCCTGTGGTTGAAAAATAGATTTGTAACAGGTCAGGTGTGGGATGCAAAATTTGATTTTGAATGGGGTCGGCTTGCTATGGGGTTTCCAGAACCTCAACGGCCATTGCACGGGTGATTGGACGCTTCCGATCCAAGGCAAGGCGATCCAATTTGTTAACAACATCAGCAGCAGCCTGAAACGATCGATCCATATGCCGCAAAAGATATGGTATGACGCTGGCCGGTGGGGTGAGTTGCCGATCGGCAAAGTGTTTAAGCAAGACAACACCCAACAAAGTATCGTCAGGGCTTTCGATTTCCACCACCGCAGTGGCCTGAAGCCGCGACAACATATCGGGTAAGGTAAACCCAGCCTCAGTCACGCCGCATCTTGCTGTCATTAACAACGTGCCGCCTGTGGCTTGCAAATGGTTGTGCAAATGAAAAAGACGCTCCTGCGCGGCCGGATTTTTTGCGATCAGGTCTATTCCATCCACGGCAATTGCGGCCCCATCCCCGGGAATATCAAATGGAATGTCGGCCGGGAAAACATGCCCCGCAACCATTTCAGCCCAAATATGCGCCAGATGTGTTTTTCCGCTGCCTTCGGGCCCGATGCAGATCAGTTTGCGTTGAAGCCAGCTTTGCCAGTCATCAAGCATTTGCACTGCAAGCGTATTGGCATGGGACACAAAGAAATCACCACGCGAGCGTGCCGTCCTGAAGGGCAGGTTGAAGGAAAGTTGTTCAGGTGTCTTCATCGTTCAGATGATCCAACCCTTGGTACAACCGGCCAGCCTTATATTGCCCGATGAAGAAACGCGTGACCACACCGATCATCGCGGCCAAAGGCACAGCCACCAACATGCCGACAAAACCAAACAATGACCCAAAGACTGACAAAGCAAAGATCAACCAAACAGGATGCAAACCCACCGATCCACCAACAAGGTTGGGCGTCAATACGTTTCCTTCCAAGACTTGGCCGAACATGAATATGCCAATGACGATGGCAATTGCTGTCCAATTCGTGACGTGGGTGATGGTATCGCCATCGACAACTTCAACCGCGCCCCAATATTGGAAGACAGCCAACCCAATTGCCAAGGCCCCCCCAATCAAGGCACCGACGTATGGGATAAAGGAAATTAGCCCTGCAATACAGCCCACAACGATGCCAAAGTTCAGCCCCGCAATCATCAACGCACCTGCATAATAGATTGCCAAAATCCCCACCACTGTGCCTTGCCCGCGAATGAATGACGCCAAGGTGCGATCGATCTCATTGCCCAATTCGCGGATTGTTCCCACATGATCGCGGGGGATCAGCTCATCCACCCGGGCGATCATGTTGTCCCAATCCATCAAAAGATAAAAGGCAACCACAGGCACGATCACCAAAAGAACAACCACATTGATGATGGAGTTCACAGAAGACACCAGACCATTCACAAACTGACCGCCACGATCCTGTATGATTTGGCCAAGCGAGGTCAGCGATTGTTCCATCGTGGATTCGTCGAAAAGATTGGGTAACCAATCTTCAAGCCGTTCCCTAAGGTTAGTGATAATGTTGGGGGCTTCCTCGATCAAAGCGCTGGTTTGCATCACAAGCGTTGGGATAACCGCCAATACCGCGATAATGAAAAACAAAATAGCAGCAAGCGTGATGATTGAAGTTGCAATAATACGAGAGAAACCTTTGCGTTCCAGCCAATCCGCAATGGGATCCAAGCAATAGGCGATCGCCCCACCCAAAATGAACGGCATCAAGGTGTTGCCCAAGAACCAAAGGACAACAACCAGTATCGCAGCCGCGATGGCCCAGTATTTGAGCTGTGTTTGAACGGGAAGTGCCATTTTGCTCTCCTTTCCTTTCAACTTGCGGATTGAGGGGCACACTTCAAGCCCTCTTTGAGTGATTTCGCGCTTTCCCTCAGGGATACAGCATTTTACAACACTTCAAACAAACCTCTATGCCGGAGCCCACCCATGCGCCTGAGCCGTTATTTCTTGCCCGTTCTTAAGGAAAACCCTGCGGAGGCGCAGATCGTCAGCCACCGCTTGATGCTGCGGGCTGGTATGATCAAACAGTCATCGGCGGGCATCTATTCATGGCTGCCCATGGGTTTCAAAGTTCTGCGTAAAATCGAAAACATCGTGCACGAAGAACAAATGCGGGCAGGGCACATCCCGATGCAAATGCCCACGATACAATCGGCAGACCTGTGGCGCGAAAGCGGGCGTTATGATGATTACGGCCAAGAAATGCTGCGCATCAAAGATCGCCACGACCATGACATGCTGTTCACCCCCACCGCGGAAGAACTGATCACCGATATTTTCCGTGGCCACGTGAAATCATACAAAGACCTGCCGCTGACGATGTATCAAATCCAGTGGAAATTCCGCGACGAACGCCGCCCACGGTTCGGTGTGATGCGCGGGCGCGAATTTTACATGAAGGATGGGTACAATTTTGACCTGACCAAAGAAGATGCGCTGCATGCCTACAACCGCCATTTGGTCAGTTACCTGCGCACCTATGAACGGATGGGACTGCAAGCGATCCCAATGCGTGCAGACAGCGGTCCGATAGGCGGCGACGACACCCATGAATTCCTCGTTTTGGCGGAAACGGGTGAATCCGAGGTGTTCTATGACAGTGCTGTCACCGACCTGACTTTCGGCGATCGTGAAATTGATTACGACAGCGTGGAACAATGCGCGGGTGTGTTGGAAGAATTCACATCCAAATACGCCCGTACAGATGAAACCCATGATGAAGCCTTGTTCAATGAAATCCCCGAAGACCGTCGCCGCGTGGCGCGGGGTATCGAAGTGGGGCAAATCTTCTATTTCGGCACCAAGTATTCTGATGCCATGGGCGCAACGGTGCAGGACAGCGAAGGCAACCAGGTGCCGGTTCACATGGGATCCCATGGGATCGGCGTCAGCCGCTTGTTGGGCGCCATCATCGAAGCCAGCCATGACGACAACGGCATCATCTGGCCCGAAGGCGTGACGCCGTTCCACTGCGGGATTGTGAACCTGAAGCAAGGTGACGATGCCGCCGATGCTGCTTGCGAAGATTTGTACAAGCAACTGACCAACGCTGGTTTGGAACCGCTCTATGACGACCGTAACGAACGCGCGGGTGGCAAGTTTGCCACCATGGATCTGATCGGTTTGCCATGGCGCATCACCGTTGGCCCCCGCGGCTTGAAAAACGGCGTGGTGGAATTGACCAGCCGTAAATCGGGTGAAAGCGAAGAAATGGCACCCGCAGATGCGGTCGCCAAGATCATTTCAATTTACGAAAATCACAGGGTGCGCGGGCTTTAATCCCGCTTAGGCGGCCGTTTGAATCGGAGTTGAAGCCGTGCTGAGAGCCAAGTGCGCCTCATGCGGTTTCAAACACATACGCGCGGCGCATCCATAGGACACCTGTCCCAGTGCCAGTTCCGGGAAAATGGCGACCAATTCGTTGTATTGATCTGGATGCAAATCTTCCGCGTCGACTTCGCCGGGATGAAAGGATTCTGATGCCGCACCTTCGGCATAGATTACTTCGTGGCTGTCAAACAGGATGTGAAAATATTCAACGTCACCGCCTTGGGCGAAAGTAACGGTGGTGCCATTCACAAAATGCTTGGCCTCTGTCAGAACTTCAAACTCACCGAACAACGCCTCAATCTGGCTGTCACTTATTAACATGCGGTGTTCGGGAGAGACCTTTAATGGCCGCTGGTTGCCGACGGCGCCGATTTCAAACACCACTGGTGCAAACTTCCCTTCGGCCGGTACTGAGCGTGCCCCAACCCAACGAATGGGTTGAAAACCGTTATCCATTGTCAAAACCAAATCGCCGGGTTGCAGATCTTGCACCTCAACCTCACCCTGGTTGGTGGTGATACGTGTCCCATGCGTAAAGCAGGGCGTTGCAAATGTATCTGTTACCTTTGGCATAACCGGCCTCCGAAACTCGTACCGCTGGCAGCGCGGTACACGAAACTCTCTATGGGATGCTTATGACCACAGATCGGGGAAAAAATATGGAAGAATTTTCAGAACTGAGGCCAGACCGGGGCAAATCAGCGGCTTTTTGCCGAACCACTGTGGTTTGAGCGGGGATTCGCGCATTTTTCATGACAACCACGAAACATGATCAAGGTTAAAACTTCGTCATCAAAGGTGCGATTCACTTAATTTTCATATGCCTTTCCGCGAAGTTTGTGTAGGATGCCCAAAACAAATTTTCCGAGGACGGGCATGATCATTCGGACACTCACATTTGCGGGGGCATTGGCCGGCGGGGCAGGTATGTCCCAATTTCCTGAATATTCGCAGCAATATCAGCAACGTTTGGCAGGGGCTGTCGATGAAATGCGCGTGGTTGTGCAACAGTTTGACGATAGCATCGCCCGCGTAGGCAAAACCCGAGAGGAGGTTTTTGCCCAGACCCCAGCATCTGAGCTGGAACGACAGTTGGTAAATGATGGCAAAGCAAACATTGATCGGTTGTCATTTCTGGAAACGGCATTGGCACGTTTTCAAAACGCACCTGTTTTGAACCGCCTTTTGAATGCCCCGGTCGTGGCTGATGGAAAGGTGGCACGGGCCGCTTGGCAGGATTTCAAACCGGCACTTCCACTCACGGTTGTTGGGTTTGCCTTTGCCGGGATCGGGTTTATCGCGGGTTGGGTCTTTTTTGCCGTGGTGCTTGGGCTTTTGGGTCTTGTGGCCTCTGTCATTTTTAGACGAAAAGCATCGGCATGAGCCAGTCCGCCCCCCCATTTGCACCGTTTGAATTTCAAATTGCATGGCGGTATCTGCGCGCGAAGCGCAGCGAAGGTGGCGTCAGTGCAATGACCTGGATCAGTTTGATTGGGATCGCATTGGCAGTTGCCGCATTGATTATCGTCTTGGCAGTGCGCACCGGTTTTCGAAATGATTTTGTCGACACCATTTTAGGATCAGGTGCACATATCAGCGTTTACAATCAAAGCATTAATCCTGAAACGGGTTTGATTGATCGTGGCATCGTCGATTTCGATGAACAGGTGGCCAAGATACGACAAGTGCCCGGCGTGACGCATGCGGCCCCAATCATCAAAGGACAGGCGCTTGCCAACAGCCAATATGGCAATTCTGGGGTTCAAGTTTTTGGCATGCGCGTCGAAGACTTGAAAGCCATTCCCAGGATCGGTGGTTCCAACGATGCCCGCGGGGATGTGAATGATCTTGATCAAGGCATTGCAATCGGCAAAGCCTTGTCCAATCAGCTGGGTCTAGGCATTGGTGATCGATTGAAGCTTATTTCCCCCAATGGTCTCAAAACCGCCTTTGGGACCAGCCCGCGTGTGGTGAATTACACCGTGGTTTATATCTACTCCGCTGGGCGGCATGATATTGATTTAACGCGTGTTTTTCTGCCTTTGGCAGAGGCGCAAAGCTATTTCAACAGTGAAGGCAAAGTGGACGAAATCGAAGTATACACCACCGATCCCGAGGCAGTAAACGAAACCACGGTCGATATTCTTGGGGTGTTGGATCACGCGGCTTATGTGAACACTTGGCGTGATTTCGCAGGCGGGTTTTTGCGTGCGTTGCAGATCGAAGATAATGTGATGTTTGTTATCATGTCGGTTTTGGTTCTGTTGGCAACGATGAACATCGTCTCGGGCTTGATCATGTTGGTGAAAAACAAAGGCCGCGACATTGGAATATTGCGGACAATGGGCCTGAGCGAGGGGTCAATCTTACGTGTATTTTTCATTTCCGGGGCTGGAATTGGTGTGATGGGTACGATCCTTGGCGTCATCTTGGGTGTACTGTTCGTTGTAAACATTGACTGGATATTTTCGCTTGTGAACCGTGTCAGCGGCGGTGGGGTTTGGGATCCATCCATACGTGGTTTGTATGAGTTGCCTGCAGAATTGCGCATGGCTGATGTTTTGAAATCTGTTGCGCTTTCTTTGGGCCTGTCTTTTATCATCACGATTTTTCCGGCACGACGCGCGGCCCGTATGAACCCGGTGGAGGCGTTGCGATATGAATAATCCAACCCTTGAATTTACCGGTCTGACCAAAGGGTACAATCACGGCAAACCCAATGAAGTGAAGGTTCTGACGGGTGCCAATGCAAGTATCAATTCAGGTGAAGTGGTGGCGCTTGTCGCCCCATCGGGTGCCGGGAAATCAACGTTGCTTCATATAATTGGTTTGCTGGATACACCCGATGCCGGAACCCTGAAAATCGCGGGGCAAGATATGGCAGGGCAAGGGGATGCGAAACGCACCTTGATGCGCCGCACCACCCTTGGCTTCGTGTATCAGTTTCACCATTTGTTGCCCGAATTCACAGCAGCGGAAAACGTGATTTTGCCACAGCGTGCAATGGGTGTTTCCGCATCTGCCGCGCGGACACGTGCCGTTGAATTGTTGGGGACGGTTGGGTTGGAACATCGCGCCGATCATCGTCCTGGTGAATTGTCAGGGGGTGAACAACAACGCGTGGCATTTTGCCGAGCCTTGGCAAACAATCCCCGTCTTTTGTTGGCGGATGAACCAACCGGCAACCTTGACCCGGAAACATCAGATCAGGTTTTTGATGTCTTGATTGGCCTTGTGCGTGACACGGGTTTATCTGCTTTGATCGCCACCCATAATCTTGACCTTGCTGCCCGGATGGATCGCACCTTGCGTTTGCAAAACGGCCATTTGGTTGAAACATAACTTCGAAAGCCTCTGCTATGCCTCAAGTTTCCATTGAAACAATCAAACAAGATTCTTACGCCGCTTTGATCGCCCATGGGGCACAAGATTGGATCGCAAATAGTGTTTCCAATGCAGTGGCCTCTGCTGAAAGTTATGGGAACGTGATTTGTGGGTTGTACTACCTTGAAAGCTATTGCCTGCAATTGCGAACTGGGCGTGTCAAAGGTGATGTCACACCACAGGTTACACAAACACGACCCGGATCTGTTTTGGTGGATGCGCAGTTTGGTTTTGCGCAAGCGGCATTTGAAAAAGCTTTGCCAACTGCTTTGGATGCCGTTCGCGAAAATGGAACGGCGTCTTTGGCCGTGGCGCATGCCCACACCTGCACATCGCTTGGATATTTCACGGAACAGTTTGCACGCGAAGGTATTATTGCAATCGGTTTGACCAATGCCTCTCCGATTGTTGCACCTCCGGGTGGAAAGGATCGCGTGATTGGCACAAATCCGATTGCCATGTCTGTTCCAGATGGTTCCGGTGGTATGGCAATGCATTTTGATTTTTCAACCTCCGCTGTGGCCCTGGGCAAGATCACAATGGCAAAAGCAGCTGGTGAAAAAATTCCTTTGGGATGGGCGGTGGATGCCGAAGGCAATCCGACGACCGATCCTGATGCGGCAATAAAAGGATCTTTGGTTTCAGCCGGCGGTTACAAGGGGTGGGGCTTTGGTTTGATGGCCGAAGTTTTGGCGGCGGGTATGACCGGTTCTGTCAATTCGGTGGATGTAAAACCACTGAAAGCACCTGAAGGTGCACCCCATGATTTGGGGCAATTTTATATCTTATTTGATCCAAAAACCCATCATGGTGTCTTCGCTGATCGCATGACACGCGTGGCTGAGGCTGTTTCTGCCCAAGATGGGGCCCGAATTCCCGGTGCGGGACGCGCACCCATGTCCGAAGTTGATGTGCCTGATACGCTTTGGGCCTTGGTACAAGATCTGAAAAATTCTACGTTTTAGAAACGCTTAAGACCTTCGCCCTATGCCCTTATCAGGCATGGGGTATGAGGTGTTTTGGTGAAGCCTTGCAAAAGTTTAGCAATCTGGCTTGTGACATCATTGGTGTTACCAGCCTCGGCCGTTGGTCAATCCTCGGACGAACGATTTTGGATATCCAGGGAAAGAATTTCCTCTGGTGTAGATAATTGTCGTGGTGACGATTGCCCGCGTTACAGCGAATTCACCACACGTTTGTTTGATCCCGACAAAAAGGATCAAATGCGGCGTTTGATGGCCCTGTTGGATTTTCAAGCGGCGGCAAATGGTCTGCCTCTTGAACATCCGGAAACACCCGAATTTTGTGCAAGACAACTTCCCAACCCTAATCAGGTAATTTGGAACCCTGAATGGATGCAAACGTCTCATAAGCTTGAGGCGTTGCGTGGGCTCGAAGCGATTCATGTGGATGTTTCTGGATTGAAAGCACCCGAAGGTTTTGAAGGGCCATTCGGTGAAGCGTTGCAAGAAGAATTGGAAGTCAAATTTGCAGCCGCAGGGATTCCCATTGTTGATAAAGAGGAGATAGAGCGGGTTCCCGGCCAACCCAAGTTACAGGTCTTCTTTTCTGCCACGAACCCTGACAGCGGGTGTTGGTGGTCTGTGTTTGCCACGATGACGCAAACCGCCCTTTTGACGCGTGATATAAGCGTAAAAATAAGTGCGGGGACATGGGCCCACATGAAGGGATTTGATCCAGACAATTTGGAAATGACAGAATATTCGGCGATCTCTGGCGTCTTTGATCAATTTGTCAGTGATTATAAAGAAGCAAATGCAGAAGACTTCGAACCTGTAAACACAGTACCTTATGTCGATCTTTTGGGGCGTCCGATGACCATCCCTGAGGTGCACGTCAAACCCTATGCGGAAATTAAACTGGAACCCCGCGACGTGGATCCCGAAGCGCAAACCGACGATGCGAAGGATCCACCTGAATATTCACCGCTTGCCCAAAAACCAGAGCTTTCGCCGAAGGCGTTGAAACGCATCCAAGCAACCAATGGGCAATTGCCGCAGACGGATCTGGAAGGTGAAGTTGAGTTTGAAAAAGTGACTCTAACTGGGGGTGGAAGTTCGGGTTCTTAAAACTAGTTTTCCATCAGTCTGTTGGCACAATCTTTCAAAACCTCGCGCAAATGTTAGGTGACGTGACGTGCAAAATCGCGATGCGTTGATAAGAAAGAAAAAGATAGAGAAGGGACATCAAATGCGTTTGTTAACTATTCTAACGGCCGTTGCTCTTTTGGCGGCACCTTTGGCCAACGCCCGAACAATTGATTTTTCTAAAGGTTGGAAAAACCAAAAGCTGAGCTTGTTTGCGAATAACAAATATAGTTTTGGAAAATCGTTGGGCATCACTTCAGATGATGCAGTTTCAATCGCGTGGACACGTTTGCCCCAATCGGATTGGGATAAAACCAGTGCGCGTTGGAATTGGTCTGTCGACAGCAGTGTCCCCCCAACCAACCTTGCCAAAAAAGGTGGGGATGATCGAAACATCAGTGTCTATTTCGTATTCTTACCGGAATCAGAGGCCAAGCGTCTGCAGGGCGCCTCTATTCGCAAACTTTTGGGCAATAAAACTGTGCGTGTTATCCAATATGCATGGGGCGGAAACCACGGCCGCAAAGCCTTCATTCCGTCTCCTTATGCGAACACGGGGCAAGGTGTTACCGTGGCGTTGCGCAAGGCAGGCACCGGTTCCCATGCGGAATCTGTTAACCTGAAGGCCGATTATGCAAAGGCATTTGGGGGTGCTTATGGCAAGCTTGTGGGCATGGCCGTGTCAGCCGATAGTGACGATACCAATAGTGTTGTGAAAGCGCGTATTTCTGGAATGCAGATTAACTAAATTCCTGGGATGAACATTTAACAGGCGGGAAGCGATTGATTCCGCCTGCTTGCCGCCTTTCTAATCGAGATCAACGCCCAACAGCGCGATACAAAGAAGCGCTGGGATAACATGTTGGTTTTAGACCTGATTTTGATTGCCATTGCCCAATGGACCTTCGGGTTTTGTAACCCGCTAAGCCATCTGCGCCACCCACGTCATACCCAAGCCGTTCCAAGCCCCGCTGCATGGCAGCGACCTCAGATCGTTTGAGGCTGTCCGTTTTCGCCCAATTGACCCGAAATGGGCCCACGCCGTATTGGATTTTGTCACCCGCATGGCCAACATAAAGAGCGTAAGTATCTGAATGATTATATCTTTTTAAAACATAAAAATTGGGTGTCACGATGAACGCAGGGCCGAAACGGCCAGCAGGCATTAACAAAAATCCTTCTTTATTTCGTTCGTTTGCGGGGAATGGTTTCCCATTGATGCGCCGCACCCCTGCCTTTTCCCACGCGGCAATCTTTCGACCTTGGTCCGGCCCTTCCAACGCGCAGGATAGCGAGCTTGGAACAGATACCTCGAACCCCCAATCGCGCCCGGGCACCCAATCATGGACTTTCAAAAAATTTGCGATGCTGGCCAATGTATCAACCTCTGATCGCCAGATATCTGCTCGGCGATCGCCGGTGCCATCAACGGCATAGGCCAGAAAGCTGCGCGGCATCATTTGGGGTTGGCCCAATGCACCGGCCCAGCTGCTTTTCATGTTGCCCACTGGTACATGCCCTTGTTGGGCCACGCGCAGCGCACCAATAAGTTCTGATGTCATGTAATCCCCGTCGCTGAAAAAGGCGCGGGTACCCAAAACTTCGAAGACATTGTGTTTGATCGGGACCCGGCCAAATCCGCTTTCGCGCCCCCAGATCGACAATGCAATTCGGCCCGGCACGCCGGTTTTGCGTTCAATGCGGGCCAAGGCCTTTGCGTGTTTTTGGGCAAGGTTGCGCCCGATGCTTGCGGTGGCATTTAAGTTGTTTTGCCCAAAGTAACGGGATGGATTTCGAAACTCGGCTTGGCCGCCCGTGGCTGTTTTGGATCCCGGAAATTTCAGGCCGGGAATCTTGAAATTCAAGTCCACCCCCCGAAAAGCCGCATCAAATGTGGCGCGTTTGATCTTGGCTTGTTTCGCCTGCGGCCAAAGGGTTTTTTCCAACCAGACTTGAAAATTACGCTGCAATTGATCACGCGATTGCGCGGCGACGGGGGCGGCCAGAAAGGCGGCGATGACACAACTTAACACGATACGTTTCATACCCAACACCATACCCAGACCACCCCTTCGGGCAAGGCCCCAAACCGGGGCTGTCAGAAATTGTGATCTGCCCCGATCGGCGGGAATCCGCCGAAATATAAGGGTCTGCAAAAATCCAAGTTGCGCCAAACGAAATGATTCCGTAAACAGACTTCAAGACAGAGCCACAGCGCTTTGTTCTTCGTAGAAGCTCACCGAAAGGTGGACTTCAATGAACCCGTAATGGTCCTAACAGACTGTTGCGGGTTTATTGATTCTGGGCCCCCGAAATTCCCACATCAACACCGCACGGTGCGTTAACCAATCTCA
>JAHDCF010000003.1:0-118123 GCA_020630015.1 Planktomarina sp.
GCGAAGCAATAATACAAAGAGATAAACGTGAAGAACGGCAAGTTGCAGGAAA
The DNA here is from genome assembly GCA_020630015.1 of Planktomarina sp. Classification (GTDB taxonomy): domain Bacteria; phylum Pseudomonadota; class Alphaproteobacteria; order Rhodobacterales; family Rhodobacteraceae; genus Planktomarina. Next base: position 53 of record JAHDCF010000003.1, read on the forward strand.
CGGAATTGCGCGACTACTAGCTGAGCAGGCGTTAAAAAATGTCGGATTAAATCCTGGTCGCGTCGATGGACTTTTCGACGACCAAACACGAAATGCAATCCGCACATTTCAGCGGCGAGTGAATCTTCCTGAAACTGGTTATCTGGGTCGATCAACATTCGCTCGATTGATCGCAAAGTGATTTGAAGAACTTGAATGCAAAACAAAAAAGCCGCCCGTGGGCGGCTTTTTTATTTGATGACAGATTTTATCAACCCTGACGCGCCTTGAACCGGCGTTGTGTTTTGTTGATCACGTATACCCGGCCTTTACGGCGCACAACGCGACAATCGCGATGGCGGTTCTTCAGCGACCGGAGCGAATTTTTGACCTTCATTGGCCTTCTCCTTACTCTGGGCCGCGGATGAGCCCGTCTAAATCCATGGTGCGCACGACTGGGATCGAACCAGTGACCCCTTCGATGTCAACGAAGTGCTCTACCGCTGAGCTACGCGCGCATCTTCCAACACCGAGTTTCATCGTCCCAAACAAATAGGACGCGGAAAGCCCCGCGCCGGTTGAGGCCGTATAAGTGGCATGTGACGAGTCTTCAAGAACTTTTAATGCTGAAGTTGCTTGTAACACACGTCGTTTTGACATGTTTACGTGACTTCATCCTTTTTCCTTCGCCGGATCATGCTATCTTAACGACAACAAAGGATACGGTACGATGCAAAGAAACCCGTTTATCTTGTATGAACCGACAACACAGGAGGCGTGCTTCCTGTTTGCATCCCCGCATTCCGGTAGAGATTATACAGCCGAATTTAAACGCAGTTCCATCTTAAACGAGTTAGGATTGAGGTCATCTGAAGACGCTTTCGTCGATCATTTGTTTGCTGAGGTTGTCAAACTAGGGGCCCCACTATTAGCTGCACAATCACCCCGTGCCTTTTTGGATTTGAATCGAGCGCCCGAAGAAATGGATCCGGCGGTTGTGAAAGGGGCCCCATCCAGTGGGCATAATCCCCGCATAGCATCCGGTTTGGGTGTAATACCTCGCGTTGTCGCAAATGGCAGACCTATTTATTATGGCAAAATCAGCTTGATCGAAGCCCAAAATCGATTGGATTCCATCTGGCATCCATATCATCGCAAGTTGAGAGAATTGCAGATTAAAACGCAATCCCAATTTGGACAATCCGTCCTGTTGGACTGCCATTCGATGCCACACGAAGCTGTTCGCCAAGCAAGAACCCTTACTGGTGAACAACCACAGATCGTTTTAGGTGATCGCTTTGGGGCATCATGTTCCCCAAAAGTCATGGATCTTGTTGAGGCAGCATTTAAACAACAAGGTTTCGTCGTTGCACGCAATTCACCATTTGCCGGTGCCTACACCGTTCAACAATACGGCCGACCCGCGCGTCACCAGCATGTGGTTCAGATTGAAATTGATCGATCTTTGTACATGGAAGAAACCAAAATTCGACCGAACGCGCGTTATGAAGAGTTTCGTAATCGTATAACGAAAGCTTTGGAGATCATTATCAATACCGGTCGGTCGATCCAAACTGTTGCGGCAGAATAGCTGCGCAATAGCTTCATTTTATCTAAGGGCCCTCCCCTTTTTGATGGCTTTTGACCCAAATTTTTCGCGAATAATATCGGTGGCGCGTTCCGCAACCTGGCGTTTTTTTGCATTTGGATCCAACAAATCAAAAATAAGATCACCACTCGCATTTTCAGAAAGGTCTGACAAACCAACGCCAATAAGTCGAAAAGGGCCTTCCTCTGAAACCTGGCGAAACAAAGCACGAGCGATGTGATATATTCGATCCGCCATTTGAGTGCCATCAGGCAAAGATTGTCGGCGCGTCAAAACCGAATGATTTGCGCGTTTCAATTTCAAAGAAACAACGCGTCCGGTGCATTCTTTCGCTTTTGCGCGATCACTGACCCTTTCAGACAAACGCCAAATATGGCCGTCTAGAAGATCAGGATCGCAAGTGTCTTCAAAAAATGTCGTTTCGTTAGAAATGCTTTTTATAGGGGAATGGGCCGATACCCTTCGTTTGTCTTGGCCTCGGGCCAAATGCCACAAACGATCTCCCATCGTGCCAAAACGGTCTGACAAATCTTTTCGATCCCAACGCAAAAGATCAGCAAATGTTCTTACACCAGCTTTTTCCAGAGATGCTTTGGTTACTGCACCTACACCCCAAATCAAACTTATTGGTTTTTCCATCAAGAAATCTGAAGTTTCTGCCTTCCCAATGACAGAGAACCCGCGAGGCTTTTCTAAATCTGAGGCCACTTTGGCTAAGAACTTATTGTGAGATAGACCTATGGACCCGGTCAAACCCAATTCCGCCTTCATGCGGTTGATCAATCTCGCCAACATGACCGCAGGCGCAACGCCGTGAAGGCGAGTTGTGCCAGATAAATCTAAAAAAGCTTCATCCAAAGATAGCGGTTCGATGGAAGGGGTCATTTCGTCCATAATCGCACGAATTTCACGGCTTACCTTCACGTATTCATCCATACGCGGCTTTAATACCACTGCGTCGGGGCAAAGTTTCATGGCTTGAAACATTGGCATTGCGCTTTTCACACCACGAATTCGCGCAATATAACATGCGGTCGAAACCACCCCTCGGCGGCCTCCACCTATTATAACGGGCTTCTTTGACAACTCCGGATTATCCCGTTTTTCAATGCTTGCGTAAAATGCATCACAATCCATATGAGCAATGGAAAGTTCGAACAATTCGGGATGAGATATTATTCGAGGGCTGCCGCAGCCCAAGCATCTGGGCTGGTTAATTTCAAAAGATTCGCAGCAATCTCGGCAAAGTGAAGGCATGGTGACAGATTATTCCAAAAAACGCATACTTGGAACCTATGGATAAAAATGAAAACTTCTTAGGCGCGAAATTGGCTCTTTTTTTGGGTGACCATCTTTTGGTTCTGCTACGCGACGATACACCATTGATCCCTTATCCCAATCACTGGGACTTTCCAGGTGGAGGGCGGGAGGGCAACGAAACGCCGTTTGAAACGGCGCAAAGAGAAACAATTGAAGAAGTCGGTTTATTTGTTCCAGAAAGTGCCTGCGTATGGAAAAAATCTCATCCCGCAGAAACGAATCCCAATTTGCAAAATTGGTTTTTTGTAGGGCATTTACCTGAACAAGCATTCGACCAAGCCCATCTTGGGGATGAAGGACAATTATTGAAACTGATGCGACCCGATCAATACATCAACCATCCCAAACGCATTCCCCATTTTGCAAATTACCTAAAGGAATATTTGAATGCGGCATGAAAAAGTGGCCTGCCGAACACCTTCTAAAGGACGCGATGGGGTAACCAATATACCTAAGTGGAAGTATGATTTGGTACGAAATTATATTTTGGAGATGATTACAGATGCAGGTCCACAAGGCATTCCATTCGCGAATATGCGCGGCGAGTTGGAAAAAAGACTTACGGTAGAAGAAGCAAAACTTCTTGGATCCGCAGGATGGCACATCACGGTTGTGAAGCTTAACATGGAGGTCGAAGGCGAAATCAAAAGGTCATCTGAAAAGGGACCACAAAAAATCCTGTTGGCGTAAACATTTCAAAAATGCTTGCATGCGACGGTACACAAATATAAGTTTCGCATAGGAAACTCGACCGGGAGAGAGCGTTTCGACGCCGCCGAAGGAGCAAGCACCCCGATGCACTCTCAGGCAAACGGACCGGCGAGGGAAAACACACCGAAGAGCATGCCAATAGCATGCACCGAAGGCGCAAGGAAAACGTTCTGTTGATCCGAAACGCTCAGGTTCCAGGACGGTCGGGGTATGCGGGTTCGCCCGTCTGATAGGGGAACCTTGGTGTGCCACATTTTGCTGTTTTAGGTGCCGGAATCATCGGTATAACGACTGCTTTTCAACTTCATTCTCGTGGATTTGACGTTACAGTCATCGATCGCCAAAGATACGCGGCAATGGAAACCAGCTTTGCCAATGGTGGCCAATTGTCTGCCAGCAATGCAGAAGTATGGAATTCTTGGGGGACCATAATCAAAGGGATCAAATGGATGATGCAGCGGGATGCACCTCTGTTGGTTCGTCCTGCCCCCACTTGGCACAAAATTAGCTGGATGACAGAATTTCTGGGCAATATTCCCAGTTATAGAAAAAATACCATCGCGACGGCCAAACTTGCAATCGCTGCGCGCGCTGTGTTTCATGAAATGGCCGAAAAGGCGGGGGTTGACTATGATTACTCCCCACGCGGAATTCTTCATTTTTATTCCAGTCAAAAAGAACTCGCCGACGCGCGCAAAGTTACGCAAATTTTGGGCGAAGGTGGCCTGACCCGAGAGGAGCTTTCACCGTCCGATATCAATCGAATTGAACCCACCTTACACGGTAATTTTGCTGGTGGATTTTGGACCGAAAGTGATTTCACGGGTGACATTCACAAATACAGTATTGGACTGGCACGTTGGTTGGAAAAGCAAGGCGTCACATTTAAAATGGGGTCTCCGATCAAATTTGTACGGCATGAAAAAGATGGGGTCAGTGTCGACACAGAAACCGAGACAGAAAAATTTGACGGGATTGTGGTATGTGCCGGTGTCGGCAGCCGTGCGATTGCAAAGCAATTGGGTGATCGCGTGAACATTTACCCGGTGAAAGGGTATTCCATCACGGTTCACTTGAACGATCAACGCAGTCAAGACGCCGCACCGACAGCCAGTCTTTTAGATGACAAAGCAAAAATCGTAACATCCCGTCTGGGTAAAACACGCTTTCGCGTGGCAGGGACGGCAGAGTTTGCTGGTGAGAACCGCGATATTTGTGCCGCAAGGATCAAACCATTGACTGCATGGGTCGAAAAACACTTTCCAGAAGCATCAACCGAACATGTCACCCCTTGGGCAGGCCTTCGTCCGATGATGCCAAATATGATGCCGCGCATCGGCGCTGGGAAAAAGTCAGGGGTATATTACAATACCGGCCATGGCCATCTGGGGTGGACCTTATCGGCAGCAACTGCAGATCTAATTGCCAGCCAAATTGAAGCAACATATGCTTCAAATTCAAATCCCGTTCACAACGTTGAGTTTATCAAAGTCCCGGCGTAATCCCATTTAATTCCAGTCCTAGATTACCTATATCTTGGGCAGGAGGGACACTTATGAACGAAGAATTTCTACTACAACTTTTGAACGAAAATGGCTTTTATCTGGTGCTGGCGATCCTGTTGATCGTTATCATCATGGCCGGAGTGCGGATTGTACCGCAGTCAGAAAAGCATGTTGTTGAAAGGTTCGGCCGTCTTAAATCTGTGCTAGGACCGGGGATTAACTTTATTGTTCCGTTTTTGGATCGCGTTCGGCACAAAGTTTCGATTTTAGAACGCCAGTTGCCAACAGCCAAGCAAGACGCAATCACCAGTGACAACGTTTTGGTGCAAGTTGATACATCCGTATTTTATCGCATCTTGGAACCCGAAAAAACAGTTTATCGTATTCGCGATGTTGACGCCGCCATTGCGACAACCGTTGCCGGAATTGTACGTGCCGAAATCGGCAAAATGGAATTGGACGAAGTTCAATCTAATCGCGCTCGCTTGATTGAAACGATCAAGGCTTCAGTTGAAGTTGCCGTTGACGAATGGGGCGTTGATGTGACCCGTGCAGAAATTTTGGATGTCAATTTGGATCAAGCGACGCGCGATGCCATGTTGCAACAATTGAATGCTGAACGTGCCCGTCGCGCGCAGGTGACAGAAGCCGAAGGTCAAAAACGGTCTGTTGAATTGGCAGCGGATGCGGAGCTTTATGCCGCTGAACAGGCGGCCAAAGCCCGCCGGGTGGGAGCCGATGCAGAAGCCTATGCAACCGAAGTGGTTGCCGAAGCAATTGCAAAAAACGGGATTGAAGCAGCGCAGTACCAAGTTGCCTTAAAGCAAGTCGAATCTTTAAACGCCCTTGGAAATGGCCAAGGAAAACAAACAATTCTTGTACCGTCCTCAGCAATCGAAGCATTTGGCGATGCCTTCAAAATGTTGAAAGGAAAATAAGTGATGCACTTTGTTTTCAATTGGTGGGCTTGGGCAATCTTCGCTCTCATCCTGATAATACTTGAAATCGTTGCACCGGCTTTTGTCCTGTTGGGGTTTGGGATCGGTGCCGGTGTTTTATCTATGCTTTTGTTGGTGTTAGGTCCCAGTTTCACCGGGGCTTCCATTCCGCTATTGTTGGTCATTTTCGCGGCATCATCTTTGATCGCCTGGATTGGTTTACGGCAAATGTTCAAGCTGCCAACAGGGCAAGTAAAGAATTTCGATTCAGACATTAACGAATAGAAAACCTAACTGGGGTGACTTGTGCCTTTGTCACCCCATTTCATCAGCCAAGCCACTGTAAACAAAAGCACTGCTGCAAGTTCAGGCCAAAAGATAGATCGATCGTTTCCTGAGGCCAAGATTATCCCGATCGCCACCATACATAAACAGATCATCAGCCCGATGCCTGTATAAATAAGATTTTGGTGACTCCATTCGATTTGGGGAATGCCATGTTTGTTTTGGCGTTCGCTGAATTCCCAATTTTTTTCTGTGCCGTTTCCGCGGGTGAACAAAAAAATACAAAAAATTGCCATGCACCCAAATAAAAGAGTCGCCCCAATATAGTGAAACCAAAATGCAGGGATGCCAAAAATAACATCAGGAACGAAAGTCCAATCTGGCCTGGTGCATTCAAAAGTTGATCCACAAGGGCTAACATCCTTTTGCGCAACTTCGTGCGGCACAACGGCTGTGGTAATGGCGCCTATTCCTGCAACCGTACCAACCCATTTGTCAGAAAGCTTATCGATGAGGCGCCCACTTTTCCGGCGCAAAGGTTCGTTTGGAAAACCAGTATAATACAAAAAGCTAAACCCGATCACGCAAAGGCATCCAACAAATGCATCTCGAGATTGGGTGTAATACGTCGCACTTATCGATCCAAGTCGATCTTCCTCTCCTGAAGAAATCCAAGCGTTGACGGAATAGATTGCTAGTACAAGACCCAAAGTACCTAAACCTGCCCACATTGACCGCCAGCTTTGCTTTGTTGCATCGCGTTCCGTTTTTGGGAAAGTACCAGTTTGCATCTTCGCCTCCGCTTTCAACTTATGCGAAAGTATGCATACACATCATCCGGATGGAATAGCCGATTTACCCCTTGCGATTGGCCTGCTTCGCTTGCGGGCTTGAAAGCTCTTGCAAGATGGCATTGGCCGCAGATTTCGGATCGTCCGCTTTCCAGATTGGACGACCAACAACAACATGGTCTGCGCCATCTGAAACTGCCTGTGCCGGTGTCGCCACCCTTTTTTGATCCCCAAGATCTGTTCCTGCTGGCCGAACGCCGGGTGTGACGATAAGTTTGCCTTCAGCCTCCGGCAGATTGCGTATCGTAGAGGCCTCTTGTGGGCTTGCAATTACACCGTCCGCACCAGCTTCAAAAGCTAACGCGGCCCGCTCTGAAACGAGGTCTGGAATTTTACCGTTCTTCAAAAGGCTTTTATCCAAATCATTTCGATCTAAAGAAGTCAAAATCGTGACTGCAAGGATTTTCATGTTTGAATTTGCGGCGCCTTCTCTTGCTGCCGCTACAACATGTGGATCACCATGAACGGTTAGAAAATCTAGCTCAAACTGTGACAGACCTCTCACCGCATTTTCAACCGTCGCGCCGATATCAAACAGCTTCATATCCAAAAAAATGCGTTTTCCGTGCTCTTGCTTCAGTTCATTGGCAAGAGACAAGCCACCGGTCGTCAACATACCGAGGCCAATTTTATAAAACCCGACCGTATCCCCCAAAACCTCAGCAAGTTTAAGACCTTCGAACGCATTTGGAACATCCAAAGCTAGAATTAGTCTGTCGTCAGCCATGTGAATTCCTCAGGGTGAAAAGTTCAGCCCCGATTACCCATTCACAGCACGACTGTCCATGCTCTGCGTGGTTGCCAAAGGACGCATTCCTGGTTCAAAGGAAATCTTTTCCAAACCAGACCGGACACCCGGCAATTGTCGCAGCTTTCTGATGGCACTTCCGATTAAGGCCGCGTCCGCCCTAATGTGTGGCGAAAATGCAGTTTCGCAAACTAGTTTCAAACGTTGGTCGTTTGAACCAGAATCACCCGAAATCAAAAATATGACATCCCTCAAAATGGTTTTTCCATCATTGCTGTGACGTAGGCTGCTGATTGAAATATCTTTGATATGCATGACGTCCCCTCCTGCATGCAAAATACAGGATGGAACCTTACAAATGGGTAAATTTGTTAAGATGGGTGGTCCGGAACTTTAAACCAATCAACCGCCCAGCGATTGGTTCTTGTTCCGGACCTTGCCACAAAGCCTACGCGCTTACTTGCTAAACAAACACTCTTTACGCGCAGCGTCCTATGACGCCCCCCTTTGGTGCAACAATTGCTAACTAACGAATCGAACGGATAGGCATAATGGGAAGAATCTAACCCTGTTCCCCATCCTTGAAAATTTGACCCATATTTCCCAAATCTAAGGAAAGGTCGCAAATATACCGTGCCTATTGAGGGCGGAAAAATAAGGCGATGCTTATAAAGGAGAAACAAAGATGAATTTGGAAAAATTCACTGAACGCGCGCGTGGCTTTGTTCAAGCAGCCCAAACAATTGCAACACGTGAAGATCATTCAAAACTGGCACCTGAACATTTGTTAAAGGCCCTTCTAGATGATCCCGAAGGTCTTGCCAGTAACCTGATTTCACGATCTGGAGGATCACCGGAGCGCGTGGTAGAAGCGACAGAAATCGCGCTGGCAAAAATCAGTAAAGTTACCGGCGACAGTCAAGTCTATCTCGACTCTGCGCTGACAAAGGTTTTAGCAGAAGCTGAAAAAGTTGCTGATAAGGCAGGTGATAGTTTCGTTCCTGTTGAACGGGTTTTAATTGCTTTGGCCCTTGTGAAATCAAAGGCGAAGGATGCACTCGAAGCAGGCGCTGTTAACCCAAAGTCGCTCAACAACGCCATCAATGAGATTCGCCAGGGTCGCACTGCGGATTCCGCGACAGCGGAAGACAGTTACGAAGCGTTAAAAAAATACTCCCAAGATCTAACTGAGCGTGCCCGCGAAGGGAAAATTGATCCAATTATTGGCCGTGACGAAGAAATTCGCCGTGCAATGCAAGTTCTGTCGCGCCGCACGAAAAATAATCCTGTTCTGATTGGCGAACCTGGTGTGGGTAAGACCGCAATAGCAGAGGGTATGGCCTTGCGGATCGTTGACGGAGACGTTCCCGAATCCTTGCGCAATAAGAAATTGCTTGCATTGGACATGGGGGCATTGATCGCGGGCGCAAAATACAGAGGAGAATTTGAAGAACGCTTGAAAGCGGTCTTGAACGAAGTCACCAATGCTGCCGGCGAAATCATCTTGTTTATCGACGAAATGCACACCTTGGTGGGCGCTGGTAAAACGGACGGTGCGATGGACGCCGCAAACCTTATTAAGCCTGCTTTGGCCCGTGGTGAATTGCACTGCATCGGCGCAACCACATTGGATGAATATCGCAAATATGTGGAAAAGGACGCGGCACTTGCCCGGCGGTTCCAACCTGTGCAGGTCGAAGAACCCACGGTAACAGACACAATATCGATCTTGCGAGGCATCAAAGAAAAGTACGAGTTGCACCACGGTGTACGCATTGCTGATGCCGCATTGGTGGCTGCGGCGACCCTGTCGAACAGGTATATCACGGACCGTTTCTTACCAGACAAAGCCATCGATTTGGTCGACGAAGCGGCCAGCCGTTTGCGCATGGAAGTCGACTCCAAGCCTGAAGAGTTGGACGCGTTGGACCGTGAAATTTTACAAAAGCAGATCGAGGTTGAAGCGCTTAAACTTGAAGATGATAAAGCATCGAAAGATCGTCTGGAAAAATTGGAGAAAACTCTAGCAGATTTGCAAGACAGATCTTCTGAATTGACTGCCCAATGGCAATCGGACCGAGATAAACTCGCCAGCGCCCGCGACCTAAAAGAACAGTTGGATCGTGCGCGAGCGGATTTGGATATCGCAAAACGTAACGGGGACTTGGGGAAAGCAGGTGAATTGTCCTATGGCGTGATCCCAGGCTTGGAAAAACAATTGGCAGAGACGGAACGCACCGAAGGGAAGATGGTGGAAGAAGCCGTTCGACCCGATCAAATCGCACAAGTGGTGGAACGTTGGACCGGAATCCCAACATCCAAAATGCTTGAGGGTGAACGCGATAAGCTTTTGCGCATGGAAGAAGAACTGCACACACGCGTGATAGGTCAAAAACCAGCAGTGCGCGCATTGTCCAATGCGGTGCGCCGCGCGCGCGCGGGTCTCAACGATGAAAATCGTCCGCTGGGCTCCTTCTTGTTTTTGGGGCCAACCGGCGTTGGGAAAACAGAGCTGACAAAGGCAGTGGCAAATTTCTTGTTTGATGACGACAACGCCATGGTGCGCATAGATATGTCCGAATTTATGGAAAAGCATGCAGTTGCTCGCCTGATCGGGGCCCCTCCTGGTTATGTGGGTTATGATGAAGGTGGGGTTCTGACAGAGGCCGTACGCCGCCGCCCTTATCAAGTGGTTTTGTTCGATGAAGTGGAGAAAGCCCACCCAGATGTTTTCAATGTGCTTTTGCAAGTCCTCGATGACGGTGTTTTGACAGATGGCCAAGGCCGCACTGTGGACTTTAAACAAACGCTGATCATCCTGACTTCTAATCTGGGTGCCCAAGCTCTCAGCCAGTTGCCGGACGGGGCAGATGCGTCAGACGCTAAACGAGATGTGATGGATGCTGTTCGGGCGCACTTCCGCCCGGAATTCCTGAACCGGCTGGATGAAACCATCATTTTTGATCGTTTGGGTCGGACGGATATGGATGGCATCGTGGACATTCAGCTTGGTCGTTTGACCAAACGTTTGGCCGCGCGAAACATTACACTTGAGTTGGACGAAGGTGCACACACATGGTTAGCCGATGAAGGCTATGATCCTGTGTTTGGCGCACGCCCTTTGAAACGGGTGATCCAACGTGCCTTACAAGACCAACTTGCAGAAATGCTTTTGGCGGGTGACGTAGCCGATGGTGACACCGTTTTTGTTTCCGCTGGATCAGATGGCTTGATCGTTGGGGATCGTGTTTCCAATTCAAATCGCGAAAAACCGTCAGATGCGGTTGTTCACTAAGCGCTAAAACTCAACTTAGAAATTGTGCGCGGCCATTTTTGGCCGCGCACTTCTTGTTAGTTAAAATTATACACCACTGAGACACCCAAGGTGTTATCCGTGCTTTTTAATCCCGGCGTCGGATTGGAATGATAAGTGGTTTGCAAACTTGTCCGCAGCGCGAGTGAGTCTGACAAACGGGTGCTGACACCCAGTTCATTGGTTACCACTGTGTCTGCATCGGATGAGAGGATATCTGTATCATTGGTCAAGAACGCCGAAGCAGACAAACCCTGATAGTATTTAGAAGATACCGCGACTGCAGCCTCCTCAATCTTTAATCCGGCCGCATCTTCGGCAACCCGGTATCCCGGCCCCGCCTGAACAGACCAACGTGTTTTGGCTGTATCAACAACGCGATATCCAATTCCAAACCCCAAAAAGCTGTCAGATGTGTATGATCCGAATTCATCATTGATCGTGTTCAGTTTGCCGAATGCAAATGTTCGATCATTCAAGTTTCTGGTGTAATCATATCCCATCAAAAACTTACTATCCGTTTTGACCCCAGCAGATTCACCATAGGTCAGACTTAAACGGAAGTCGTGACCATTGGTTCCATCATAATTTCCAAACTTGGCACCAACACCCACGTCGAAGGTTTCTGTATTCCCAGATGTGGCGCTGGCTGTGCCTGAAACAGAGCCATACCAACCAAGGCGACGGCCATCATTGCCGAAACTGGAATCTCGGTTTGATTGATTAATGTCCTCTCTCGCTTGGTCTTGATTGGCATCCACGGCATCAGACGCGGCATTGCTGTTTCCAAAAACTTGGGCCTGTGCAGATCCTGCCGCCAGACCGATACTCATACAAAAAACTGCGACGGTACTCGTTATTTTCGTGTTCACGATTTTTACCTTTCAATAGTCGACACTGTTTGTGCCAACGCTTGAAAGAATCTGTTTTCGGGTGCAGCAGCAACGGCGAAAAGCGGTTCAAAATTCCCCACAAAATTATTTTTAATTTATTATTTTCAGAGAGTTAGTAAAAATTCAGTGGCCTGCACACGTTCACAAATGCGTGACGCCTGCAACTAGAGGTGAAGCATACTCAACCTGATACCTTTATTGGTCCCTCACGCGCGTTTCAGTTTATTGCATTCCATAGGAATGGGCGCAGACAGCCCCCACTGTCGGGGACTTTGAAACAAGAAATGACTTTGGCTGAACGCTGCCACGTTCAAAAGGGATCGACAAAGAAAAAGTGGCATTCGGCATATTGTGGCAATCAGCAAAATAAAGACCAGGTGATTTCAGCCGGATTTCAATCAAATCAAAACGGTCCGCAGCATCTCTTACGTCTGTTAATCTGGATATGCTCGATTTGCGGTAACTGCCTTTGCAAGTAGTAACCTCGGTTCCGCCCCGAAACTCACTAGAAAATAGTAAAGATGGCGGCTCTCCGAGGTGACCAATTTCGCCGCTGACTTTTCCCTCTCTTTGTTTGAAACCTAGCGACTCGCGGGTGCGCACAGAGTCTTTTACGGCGTTTAGGCAAAGCAGGATATCGTCTAATAGCGAAAGTGGCACCAAGCGCGCTTGGCTGATGTTGCCCCAACAGCCAAAACAGATTGCAAATGCCGCCGCAGTTTTACTCAGCCGCGATCGCATCCTCAGCCTTTTCCACACGAACGGCTGAGTATTTGAACTCAGGAATTTTGCCATAGGGATCAAGCGCTGGGTTGGTCAGAATGTTGGCAGCTGCCTCAACATAAGCGAACGGGACAAACACCATGTCAGGGGCAACCGCCCGATCTTCGCGGGCCATGATGGTGATGGACCCACGCTTGGTGGTCAGCTTGACCAAGCCGCCCGCTTCCACGCCCAGCTTGCGCAAAGTCGAAGGATGCAAAGAACAGTTAGCTTCGGGTTCCACAGCATCCAATACAGATGAACGGCGTGTCATAGACCCTGTGTGCCAGTGTTCCAATTGGCGACCAGTGGTCATAATCATCGGGTAATCCGCATCCGGCATATCGTCCGGTGCGATTACACTCGCCGGGGTGAATTTCGCGCGCCCGTCAGAACGTGGGAACCCATCACCAAACACCACAGCCTGTCCAGGATCCTCTGGCGAAAGGCTAGGATAAGTCACGGCGGTTTCGCCCAAACGTTCCCATGTAATATTGTCTAATGACCGCATGTTTATTGCCATTTCAGCAAACACATCTGCAGGGCTTTCATACGACCAATTCAACCCACAACGATTAGCGAGTTCAACTTCGATCGCCCAATCTTCGCGCGCTTCGCCAGGGGGTGGAACCGCCGGACGCACCCGTTGAACCTGTCGGTTGGTGTTCGAAACGGTTCCAGATTTTTCGTAAAGGGCTGAAGCGGGCAAAATGACATCGGCATAATTTGCAGTTTCCGTCAAGAAAATGTCCTGCACCACCAGATGGTCCAACTTGGCCAAGGCATCACGAGCGTGTTCAACATCAGGATCGGACATTGCTGGATTTTCACCAAGAATATACATCGCCTTGATGTCGCCCTCATGGACGGCATCCATGATCTCTGTCACCGTCAGGCCTTTTTCGTTGGAAAAATCGTCCGACCCCCAAACTTCTGTGAAGGCAGATCTTACACCATCGTCTGTAACTGACTGATAATCCGGCAAGAACATTGGTATCAGACCAGCATCAGACGCACCTTGTACATTGTTTTGGCCGCGCAGCGGGTGCAAACCTGTCCCCGGGCGACCCACATGCCCGCACATCAGGGCAAGGCTGATTAAGCAACGGGAATTGTCGGTCCCATGGATGTGTTGCGACACGCCCATGCCCCAGAATATCATACCGGCTTTGGCGGTTGCAAAATCACGGGCAACCGCACGCAAAGTTTCTGCTGGAATACCGCAAAGATCTTGCATTTTTTCAGGGCTGAAATCGGCGAGGTGCTTTTTCTCAGCCTCCCAATTTTCAGTATAGGCGTCGATGTATTGCTGATCGTACAGCCCCTCTTCCACGATCACATGCATGATCGCATTGAGCATGGAAACATCCGCACCGGGTCGGAACTGCAGCATGTGCTCTGCGTGACGTTTCAAAGCTTGCCCACGAGGATCCATCACGATCAGTTTTCCACCGCGTTTGGTGAATTGCTTGAAAAATGTCGCTGCAACAGGATGGTTTTCAACCGGGTTGGCACCAATCACAATCGCGACGTCCGCATTTTCAATTTCATTAAAAGTAGCAGTCACAGCGCCAGAACCGACGTTTTCGATCAAAGCAGATACGGACGATGCGTGGCAAAGGCGCGTACAATGGTCGACGTTGTTGTGCTTGAAACCTTCACGAATGAATTTTTGGAAAAGATACGCTTCCTCGTTCGTACATTTTGCAGAACCGAAACCGGCGACCTCACGCCCGCGCCCCTTTAAGCCATCTGCAGCTGCATCCAAAGCTTCGTCCCATGACGCCTCTCGGAAAAAATCTTGCCAATTGTCCGGATCTACGTTCAGGCCCTTGGCCGGTGCATCATCGCGACGGATCAAGGGTTTGGTCAGGCGATGGTCATGATGAATGTAGTCAAATCCAAAGCGGCCTTTAACACACAACCGCCCCTCGTTTGCTGGGCCGTTGATGCCTTCAACATATTTCACTTTGCCATCTTTGACCTTCAAACTTACCTGACAGCCAACACCACAGAAAGGGCAAACACTTTCGACTTCGCTGTCAAAATCTTTGCTGTCACCCGGGCCTGCACCTTCGGTCACTGTGGATGGCATCAAGGCACCTGTCGGACATGCTTGCACGCATTCACCGCACGCGACACAAGTGGAAGCACCCATCGGATCTGCCATATCAAATGTTGGGTATGCATCGTGGCCACGACCCGCCATCCCGATTACGTCGTTCACCTGAACCTCACGGCAGGCGCGCACACACAATCCGCATTGAATGCAGGCATCTAGGTTCACAGACATGGCTACGTGACTGTCGTCCAACAATGGAATGCGCCCATCTTCCAGCTTTGGGAAACGGCTTTCATCCACGCCTTGTACGGCGGCCATATCCCACAAGTGGCTGGATTTATCGTGAGCGACCTCTGGTTCTGGCTGATCGGCGACCAACATTTCCATAACCATCTTGCGCGCCGTATCAGCACGGTTGCAATCAACGTTTACAACCATGCCTTCCGTTGGCGTACGAATACACGACGCAGCCAATGTGCGCTCACCTTCGATTTCAACCATACAAGCGCGACAGTTTCCATCAGAACGATACCCCGGCTCGTCCCGGTGGCACAAATGGGGGATAGTTGTTCCTTGTCCTTTGGCCACTTCCCAAATTGTTTGACCCGGCGATGCCTCGACCTCTTTTCCATCGAGCTTGAAACGAATCTTATCAGCCATTGGGCCACTCCCCTTCATACACCTCAGGTTTAGACCATGTTTCTTTGAAATTCCAAAACCTGAACACGACGACCAGTGCAACAAATCCGCCTTTGGGTGTTTCCGATGCAACCCAAGTTGCCCCGATTGGCAAAACACACGAAAAGCATTACGGCAAAGAAATGGAACATACAGAACTTATCGTCGTGCGGCATGGTCAAGCCAATTCCAAGGCCAGGAATGAGGAAGACTATGACCAACTTTCAGATTTGGGCCACAAACAGGCACGTTGGTTGGGCGACTATTTTTCATCCATCAATATGGAATTTTGTAAAATCGTTTCCGGATCACTTAAGCGGCACAAAGGAACGGTTTCCGGCATCGGAATTGACAAACAGTGCCACACCGATGACCGACTGAACGAGCTCAGATATTTTGATATGGCTGAGGAACTTCTAGACCTTGATGGCGTGCCTCTTCCCACAGGTCCTTCAGATTTTGAATTTCACTTTCCCAAAGTAATGTCAGCATGGGAAGAAGGCCGACTGGATCATGTTCACATGACATATAGGGAATTCCAGACAGGAGCTGTCGAAAGTTTGATTGGCCACGCAAAAAATAACGAACGTGTCCTGTTTATCAGTTCAGGTGGGATTATTGATGTTGTGATCTGCCATATCTTAAAACGAAAGATGAGCGACTTGGTTCCATTGATGCCACATGCCATCAACAGTTCCATCCATAGATTTTCTGTTCAGAATGAAACCCTGAAATTGCAAAGCTACAACTCGACCCCTCATTTGGACCGACCAGAAAGAAGATACGCACGAACAGTGGTGTGACGTTATTTGAAAATTCGGTAGTAAAGCCAATCGGGCCAGAATTGACTGAACCTAAATAGCAATGAAAAAATAAGCGGGAAGCTGTTTTTGAATCTGTTTGATTCCATGTGACGCAACATATGTTGGGCCGCCTCTTCAGGTGTCATAATGAAAGGCATATCAAAATCGTTTTTTTCTGTGAGGCGCGTTTTGATGAAGCCTGGATTTGAAACTTGAACCTTAATGTTGGTGTCTTTTAAATCCGCGAACAGACTTTCAGCCAAATACATTACCCCAGCCTTCGAAGCCCCATAACCGATTGCACGAGGTAGACCGCGGAATCCAGAGAGTGATCCCGTTATCACGATATGACCTTCGTTCCTTTCGATAAAGTCGGGCATCACCAAATTCAAAACACGGAAGGCGCCACTGAAGTTGATATTCGCCATGAAAAGCGCCTTGTGCCCATCCCATTCTTTGGCTGACATCGGCCAATACACACCCGCCAAAAAAACGATACCATCGACCTGCCCAAGTGTTTTGCTTGCTTGGATTACGCTTTCGTCTGAAGCAATATCAATTGGCAAAATTTTTGATAGCCCGGGTAATTCAGCGCTCAAACTTTTCAGTTTGTCTTCAGAACGCGAGGAAAGGATAAGTTCAACACCGGCGGCGCTTAACTTGTGGGCCAAAGCACGACCCAATCCTTCCGATGCACCGACCAGCCAATATTTCTTGCCTGCCCAGTTCATTCAGCTGCCTGCTGTAATTCAATCTCTGCTGGTCGCATTGTGGCAACTAGTTCAGCCACTTTAATTCCAAACTTACGAAATTGGCTGCGGTTCATGATCACGCCATTAGATGCAAGATACATCCAGTCCGTAACGTTAAGGGCATGACCACCCGCGGCTTCAGTTAATTTGATTGTGTAATTGAGTTGAACAACTGATCCCATTTGGCACCCGGTCCCGATTCCCACCACATCCGGCGCAGTGGCTTCGATGGATTGATCTGGTTTGAGCTTCAAAGTCCATTGCCGGTGTTGTGTGGCGCCTGAATCGTATTGAAACACTTCGTTCATTACCCCAGTATCACCGTCCCACTTTGCATAAAATTCTGCCACGAAACGAGAGCTTACTTTTCCGAAAGGGCCAAAAATGACACCTTCACAAAGAAGTTTGCCACGCAGACGTTCGCGTATGTCAAACACCGGCTTTGAATCGACATAGTCTTCTGGTCTTTGCGATTGGAAGCCAATCTTGTTTGAAAAAACCCAAAGGACAGCGGCCATTACCGCAATTACCAATAAAACACCTAAAGTCGACATTGATCAGTCCTCATCAATACGGATCAGCACAAGCAAGCAGACCGCTAATAGTTTCAAAGTAAGCGGCAAAGCCGCATAGAATATTGTCAAAGTCGTAAGGGCTTGTTGTGGCTGCGATTCCAACGTTGGATCAAACCCAGCTACCTCTAAAAGTGGAAATAGGATGATCGCAGCGAAAGCCAAGGTCGACTTATTCACGAAAGACCACAAACCAAATCCTTGTCCGCCAGATGGCGCAATTTTTGCAAGATGTGCGGCAAATAGTGCTGGCAAAATCGTGAGATCGGCACCTATGCTCGCGCCGGAGGCAATACAAATTAGTGCAAACCATATTTGGTCACCTTGCGATAAAAACAAAGCAAAACAAAAACTGCAAACAGCCAAGACCATTGCGGAAAGAAGTGTTTTCTTCCCTCCAAATTGTTCAGAAGCTTTTGTCCACAACGGCGCAGCGAACGCACCAGACAGAAAAAACAGTACAAGTAGAGGCCCCTCCCAACCGGGGGCATCCAATCGAAAAATGACGAAAAACAAAAAAAGTGTTGATGAAACTGCGACAGGCATCGCGTTCACAAGGGCCAATAACAAAAGTCGGCGTGTCTGCGCGTCTTTCAAAATCTCTTTGAACGGCGTTGGATCAGTGGAGATATCCCCTAGCCATTGATCGTGCATCCCTGCGGCGGCAAGCGCAACACAACCAGCAAAACCTACCGCAAACCAAACATAGGGAAAGGTCACAAAATTCGCCAATATGGCGGGGGCAACAGCCGCGATGCAAATCCCAAGAAGTGCACCCGTTTCACGCCAGGCTGCAACGCGAAAATGCCCTCCAGTCGTTGATTTGGCCTTTTGAATTCCTTGGGCATAGAAATTAATCGTGAGAAAACTGAACGATGAAAACAGGCCGATCAAATTCAGAGCAAACCACCAAAGAGGTGAAAACAGCGGGTTAACTCCAAACAAACCAATCATTGAAATCGACATTACAAATGCAGCAATGACCACTGCAAAGGGGCGAAAAGATCCTAAATTTTCAGAAATCCATCCAAATAGCGGATCTTGAACGGCATCAAAAAGTCTCAGCCAAAAAAGCACCGCCGCGATTGCGGTCAAAGTCAATCCAAAATTTTGGGCATAATATGGCGGTGCATAGATATAAATGGGCAAGCCCGCTGCAGAGACGACGCCCCCAAAAAGCGAGAATGCCAAAAGCTTTTCAGGCCCCCAAATTTTCAACGACTTACCTGGTTTGATGGCGGCGAAGGGCGAACTCTGTATTTCGCACCCTTCAACCACAGCTTTAGGGCTTGCCAGTGAATCAAGGTTTGCACACGTCTTGACCCGAATGGTCTTCTAATCGCTGACCAAACCAAAGATCCAAATGTGGCGCGGTGGCGTTTCCCGGTCAGCGTCGCAATTAAACCCTGGTTTCCGTTGTTATAATCAATCCAAATACCGATTTGATCCTTTTGGATATCAAATCGAAATGTATAACTGCCCTCAATCTTCTGAAATGGGGATACATAGAAGATCTTCTGCGCCACAAGCTTATCTGTTTTGGAGATAACGCCAAAGTCATCGTGATGGCACAAATAAGAATGTCGTTCACCAAAGGTGTTTGTGACCTCAGCTATCACCACATAAAGCTCATTGTTGGTGTCAAAGCACATCCAAAAGCTTACTGGATTGAACACATGCCCCCAAAACCTTGGTTGTGCCAATAACAATATTTGTTTGGCGCCTGGGATCCCGTGTTTTGCCAATACCGCTTCAACCCAAGCAACACCTTGGCCTTTTGAGGGCTCACCCCCATGATCAGACGTGAACAATCCTGCCAAATTGAATTTTTCTTTTGAAAAACACTTTGGGTAAAATGCCAACTTTTTGGGATCGCACAAAATATAATCTATCGAGTAACGAAATGCGTTTTCGATTTCACCTTTCCGTCCGTGGAAAGTGTGCCCTTGTATATGATCCAAATATTTCATTCAGCTGCCGCAAGAACACCCATTCGCGCGATAAGGCCGTTTGCGGCTTCTATCCCGGTCGTCAGGCCATCTTCGTGAAAACCATGGCGCATCCACGCCCCGCTGAACCAAGTATTATTGGCACCATTCCATCTTTGAATATCTTTTTGTGCTTGCAATGCCTCCGCATTAAAAACGGGATGATGGAAGGTACATGTATCGTATACAAGGTTGGGTTTGATATCTCTTTTGGTATTTAACGTGACAAAGCAAGGATCATCCGCCGGAAGTGATTGTAAATTATTGACCCAATAGGTCAGGTCGATCCGATCAGATTTCTTGTTCTTTTCTTCGCTATAGATCCAGCTTGCCCAAGCAGCCTTTCGATTTGGCATAAGTGAACTATCACCGTGCAAGATCATCTCGTTGGGTTGATATTTAACTTTTCCGAGGGCTGTTTTTTCCCTTGAGCTTGGATCATTCAATATGGAAAGGGCCTGATCCGAATGACAGGCAAAAATGATTTCATCAAATATTTCCCATTCTGATCCATGACTCATCACTTCTACACCACCGGGGATGCGACGCACCGCTTTCACTGGGGAAAACGGCCTAATTTCAACGCCAACACGTTCCAGTTCTGTCACCAAACGCGACACATATTCACGCGAACCACCTTTGACCGTGTGCCATTGATGCTGACCATTGGTGTTCAAAATACCATGGTTTTTCATGAACTGAATCATGGCCGATGCAGGAAATTTCAAAATCTCATCAACAGGTGTCGACCATATCGCCCCGGTAAACGGTGTGAGGTAATAATCTTTAAACCAGGCCCCAAGACCCATTTCTTCGATCAATTCACCAATGGTAAAATCTTTGGACGCAGCTATTTTTTCAGCGTCCACATTAAACCTAATGATGTCACGCAACATCCCAGTAAATTTTGGCCGAAGGAAGTTTCGTTTCTGCGCAAAAATACGTTGAAATCCCATAAGACCGTATTCCAGCCAACCCCCTTCAATCGAAACACCAAAGCTCATGTCTGATGGTATTGTTGGGACATCCAATTCATCAAAAAGGTTAACCAAGTTAGGATAATTCACGTGGTTAAAAACTAAAAAGCCCGTGTCCACCGGCAGGTCACCATTGCGGCCTGCGAAAACCGTCCGTGCGTGACCGCCCAGCCTCGCATCCGCCTCAAATAGCACTACGTTACAGTGACCCTTCAACTGATGGGCGGCCCCAAGTCCAGTAATGCCACCCCCAACGATTGCGACTCTTTTCGGACCGTGGCCCGCGATTTCAAATGGCATTCAGAATGATCCTTGCATGTGACTTATCTTTGATACGTCGCATACCAAGGGGTGGATTAGTTTCAGTTTTCTATGCCATAGTAATTTTTGACTCAGACGAGGGCATCCACACCGATGTATATTATTTTTCCCGAAGCTTACCGCGATGGCCATGCGATACCATCTGCTGTGCAAGCTCAGAAAAATAGTGATCAAATGAATGGAAAATCCAAGCCTGGTTTGAACAATTCCACCCAAACAAAATGGGTGGAGCAGATGGAGAAAATCCAAAATTCACAGGACCAAACTGCGTTCGCAGAATTGTTTAGCCACTTTGCCCCTCGTTTGAAATCATTCTTACTGAAATCCGGAGCCAGCCCTTCCATGGCAGAAGATATCGCGCAGGAAACAATGGCCACCGTTTGGCAGAAAGCAAAACTTTTCGATCCCACCCGCGCCAACGTTTCAACGTGGATTTTCACCATTGCACGTAACCGCAAGATTGATGTTTTGCGCAAAGAAAACAGACCTGAACCAGAAGAACTCCCATGGGGACCAGCTGAAGAACCTGATCAGGCCGATGTGTTGGCATTGCAGCAAGAAACCGAAAAGTTATCTGAAGCACTGGCTGATTTGCCCCCAAAACAAGCTGAATTGGTCAAAAAAGCTTACTATGGCGACCTTTCCCACAGCGAAATTGCAACAGAAACAGGTTTACCCCTTGGCACAATCAAATCGCGACTTAGGTTGGCGCTTGAAAGACTGCGCCACAGGATGACGTAAAAGTATGATGATTAAACACCACCTTTCTGAAAAGCTTCTTTTGGCTTATTCATCAGGCAATCTGCCTGAGGCATTTAATCTTGTGGTCGCCACACATATTTCCATGTGCGACGAATGCCGCATAGCCGCCTGCGCCCATGATGCGGTGGGCGGTGCGGTTTTGGAATCCTCCGATTGCGTCGAGATGGAACCAAACGCATTTGCAAAAACTTTGAAGCTGATTTCAGACCAAGATGAGCCAATGCTGAACGACATAAATATTAGACGCAGCGGCAAATCGCGTTTCCCAAAGCCTTTACAGGATTATGTTGGTGGCGACCTCAATGATGTGCGTTGGCGTTCCATTGGGATGGGTGTGAAACAATCGATCCTCAAAACAAGCAAAGAAGCCACAGTTCGTTTACTACGCATTCCTGCCGGTTCCGCCGTTCCCGATCATGGACACCAAGGAACGGAACTTACATTAGTTCTGCAAGGTGCCTTCGTTGACGAAACCGACAGATTTGGTCCCGGCGATGTTGAAGTGGCTAATGAAGACCTGAACCACATGCCAATAGCTGAGCTGGGCGAAGATTGCATTTGCCTCGCTGCAACCGACGCCCCGTTAAGGTTTAACAGCCTGATCCCGCGGATTGCACAACCATTTTTCCGCATTTAACGGAAAAGTATTTTCAAAGAAATGAACCAAAGGTCCAGAGATGAGAAATTTTTTGATTGCTAAAATAGGCGTCTTTGTTTTGGCAGCGGGTTTTGTAAATGCGGGTTCGAATAGCGAAACAATAAACACTCAAACTCCGAATCCGGTTGAGGAAACCATTGTACAGGTTGCTGAAACGGATGGGGGCTTAGAGATTTCAGGTGATCCAGTTTTAGGAGAAAAAGTATTTCGGAAATGCCGTGCCTGCCACAAGATTGAAGAGGGTAAAAACAGCGCCGGACCATCGCTTTATGGCGTTTTCGGGCGGCCAGCAGCGGACGTAGAGGGATTTCGCTATTCCAAAGCGATGAGGGAATCTGGTTGGGTCTGGGATGTTCCAACACTTACAGCTTTTCTCGCAAATCCACGCAAATCATTGCCACGCACAAAAATGGCATTTGCGGGCCTTAAAAAGCCAAAAGAGATTGAAGATATTATCGCTTATCTTGCGACGCTTGACGACTGATTATCGTTTCACATCAGCCATTAAACTGATCATTTCGAACATAACTGCCGCAGCAACTCGTGCTGTTATCATGTTGTTATGATCCCTCGTCGGCATCAAACAAACAACATCCCCACCAACGATATTCATCCCGCGTGTTGCCCGAACAAGTGCCAGCGCCTCGTCCACTTGGAACCCTTGTTCGCCGGGTTCCATGTTTGACACACCGGGGGCGACGACGGGATCAAGGCAATCCAGATCGAACGTGATGTAAACAGGCTTGCCCGCAAGGCGTTCTTTGATGCGGTCGATCGCCATGGCTAACCCCATATGCCGGTATTCTTTCATGGTGATGACATCATAGCCGTAATCATAAGACGGCTGCAGCCAGTCCATTGTACGGGGATTCCCGCGAATGCCGATTTGGACAGAATGATGCGGATCGACCTGCCCCTGATCGACCAGATACGCCCCCCAATGGGCTGCAGATTTTTTGGCACCCAAGAAATGCGGAACTTTTGCAAATACATCCGTGTGCGCGTCCAGATGGAGAAAACACACAGGCTCACCACCGGCCAGCTTTCCACCCCCCAATGCCTGAACAATCCCGCCGGTGATTGAATGGTCGCCACCGATCGAAACGGGGCGCGCACCTGCGGTATCGATGGTTTTGTAAAAATCTGTGATCCGCTGAATTGACGCTTCATTATCATTAAGCTCGGGCAATGGAACATCACCAAGATCATTGATGCGCGTCGTCACCCACGGATCAAACCCGAATTCCATGTGCACCCGTCGTGCCGTTGCGGAAACATTCCTCACGGCTCTGGGTCCAAGGTGTTGATCACGTTCGGTCGTTCCATTGCCACTGGAATGAGGGACACCGACCAAAGCAATATCGGTTTTAGATGGGTCTGCCTCATGTGGGCATCGAAACAAAGTTGGAACTCCCCACCAATATAGATTTTCCATCATACGTTCTTCAGGGGTGCTCATTCGCCGGGCCCTTTCAAGTTGACCACGTTGTCAGTCTGGCGTTCCAGTTCTTCAAAATCAAAGTTATCCAACTTATTTGCGCGCTTCCCTGCGCGTTCTGCAGCAACTGTTATGCCTTCGATATCTTTTCGCGCTTGCCCAAAATGTGTGTTCAGTTTGTCGACACGTTCGACAACCAATTCGACATCTCTGTGTAGTTGGCCAAGGGCCTTTCGAATAGCTCCAGCCTGTTCCCGCATACGCGCATCTTTTAAGATGGCCCGCATGGTATTTAAAGTTGCCATACACGTTGTTGGCGATACGATCCAAACGCGCGCGTCAAAACCCGCTCTCACCAATTCAGGAAAATTCGCGTGCAGCTCCGCATAGACAGCTTCCGATGGCAAAAACATCAATGCACCATCTGCCGTTTCACCGTCGATGACATATTTTTCAGCAATATCTGAAATATGTTTTTTTACAGAAGCACGCATGAATTTTGCTGCTTCGTTGGCTTCCCAATCATTGGTGGCATTTCGCAATGCTTCGTATGCCTCCAATGGGAATTTACTATCAATTACAATTGGACCAGGCGGGTTGGGGAGTTGGATCAAACAATCCGCACGCTTGCCGTTCGACAAAGTCACCTGCCAAGCATAGGAATCTGACGGTAAAGCTTTGGACACGATATCCTTCAACTGTATTTCGCCAAAGGCCCCGCGGGTCTGTTTATTTGAAAGAATGTCTTGCAGCGACAGTACATCCCCAGACAATTTTTGGATATTGTCTTGCGCCCTGTCGATGGCAACCAATCTTTGTTGCAATTCACCCAGCGATTTTGCTGTGGTTTTTCCGCTCGTTTGCAAGTTTACATTCATCTGCTGCTGCACCGCCGCCAATCGCGCTTCCATCAGCTGAATCATATTCGTTTGTTGCGCTGCTTGCGCTTCAGCAACATGTGTTAACCCGCCTGCCAGTTGCTGTTGTCCATCACCAATTGCTTGAACGCGTTGATCCATAAAAGCCATTTGTTGGGACAAAGGAGCCGCCATTGCCGCAGAGCGCCCGGCGGCGCGTATCGCCAAAATCAACAAAATCAAGATAATCGCGACAGAAATCGCTGCGATTATCAACAGTATTTGAACAGATTCTGGCGTAAGTTCCATTAAGTGCGCCCAAACAGCTTTTCGATATCATTCATGGCCAGCGAGACATAGGTTGGCCGGCCATGATTGCATTGCCCGGAATGAGGGGTGGCTTCCATCTCTCTAAGCAGGGCATTCATTTCATCGGCAGACATACGGCGACCCGTTCTGACGGATCCGTGACAAGCAATTCGACTTAAAATCGCATCTATGCGTTTTTGCACTTGGTCTGTGGTCCCAACGTCATGCAGTTCGTCAACAATATCTAGGACCAAAGATTTCACATCAAACTGTCCAAGAATTGCTGGTGTAAATTGTATCGCTATTGCACCAGACCCAAAAGGTTCAATGCCCAACCCCATCGTAGACATCATTTCAGCATGCCTTAGCAATAAATCACAATCGCCTTCAGACAATCCAACAATTTCTGGCACCAACAAAGCTTGTGTCTTTATTCCATTTTCGTGGATCTGCGCTTTGAGCTTTTCATATACCAATCGTTCATGGGCTGCGTGCGCATCCACAATCACCAATCCATCCTCGGTTTGGGACACGATATAGTTTTCATGAACTTGCGCACGCGCGGCCCCCAAAGGCCCATCCACCTTTGGTAAATTGTCAACAACCTCCACCCGTGCTGAAGGTGCGTGTTCGAACAAAGCTTGGGTTTCGGCCAAACGCATCGGTCTTCGACTTTGATCCATTTGATAAACCCGAGGTTCAGAATGAACCTGTATCGCACCAAGCGCCGCATCTGAAACAGTGGTCGAAGCACGATGCCCTGCACCGGCCAAGGCATGTCGCAATCCAGACACCACCAATCCACGCACTGTTGCGGGCTCTCTGAAACGGACTTCTGCTTTGGCCGGATGAACGTTCACATCTACCCGGTCTGGATCGCAATCGACGAAAAGTGCAACGGCGGGGTGCCTGTCTCGTGATAGGAAATCCGAATAGGCTCCTCGCACCGCGCCCAACAAAAGCTTATCTTTAACAGGGCGTCCATTCACAAAGATAAATTGCGCAACCGCGGCCCCGCGTGAATAAGTGGGCAAAGCGGCATAGCCGGTTAATTTGATACCATCCCGATCCGCGTCAACCGGAACCGCGTTTTCAACGAAGTCGCGCCCCATGATTTGACCAAGTCGACCACGAAGCGCGGCAAACAAATCACCTTGTTCGGCTTGCACTTGAAAAACGGTTCGATTTGTTCCGACATCTCGCAATGAAAACCCAATGGATGGCTCTGCCATGGCAAGACGCTTCATCACGTCTGAAATCGCTTGCGCCTCTGCTCGGTCGGATCTCAAAAATTTCAATCGAGCTGGGGTGGCGTAAAACAAGTCTTTCAACGTTATTCTTGTCCCTTGCCGCAAAGTTGACGGCCGGACCGGGTGCATTTTGCCACCATCCACAGTAACTTCAAATGCATCAAAACCATCAACACGACTGCAGATATTCAGGCGCCCAACCGCACCTAAAGATGCTAGTGCTTCCCCTCGAAAACCGAAGCTTTGGATGTTCAAAAGGTCTGAGCCATCAATCTTGCTGGTCGCGTGTCGCGCCAAAGCTAGGGGCAAATCCTGTTGCGATAATCCGCATCCATTGTCTATCACCCGGATCAGGGATTTTCCGCCATCGGCGTATTCAACTTCGATGCGCGTGGCACCAGCGTCAATCGCATTTTCAACCAATTCCTTAATGGCAGAGGCCGGTCTCTCCACAACTTCACCCGCGGCAATGCGATTGATCGCATCTTCATCGAGCTGCCGAATGATGGGGCGTTCTTCGCCTATTTTGGGGTTCATTTGGGCCATACCACAACAGATAGCATGACCCAGTACGATTCTTCTACTGTTGGTTTAGGCCTTCGGGCTGCCCGACAACGACGAAATGCAAGTTTTCTGGTTGCAGAAGCTGCGCTGCAACACGGTTCACATCTTCAAGTGTGACCGCATTTACCCGATCATTTCGGGTGGCAATATAATCAATCGGTAAATCTTGGCGTTGCATTCCCACCAATATTCCGGCGATGGTCGCGTTTCCGTCAAATCGCAGTGGATACGCACCCGTCAAAAATGTTTTTGCCGCAGCCAATTCGTCAGCTGTTACACCGAGTTGAGCCATTTTTTCCCATTCTTGCTTGATCACATCAATCGCTTGGGCAATGCGATCATTCGCACTAGCGACCTGCCCCATCATAATGTGGCTCTTTTCTTTGCTGATCAGGAACGTTCCGACTCCATACGTCAAACCTCGTTTTTCGCGAACCTCGCGTGTTAATCGGCTTTCAACCCCGCGTCCTCCCAAGATGGAGTTCAACAAATAGGCTGCAAAAAAGTCTGGATCATCTCGATCAATTCCTGAATGGCCAAACAAAGCCACTGACTGTGGTGTTGGTAAGTCGACAACTGTCGTCCCACCTTTCAAGTCAAAGTCAACATCACCGATTTGATGTTTCTCGCCTTCTGGTAATGAACCCAATAGATGGTCCAAAAGAACACCCAATTCTTGGGGGGAAATATCGCCAACAGCACCGACAAACATGTTCGAGCGTGTCAAAAGCCTACTATGCGCCGTGAACATATCTTCTTGGGTTAGCGATGAAACCGTTTCTTTGGTTCCGTTCAGTGGTGCGGCATATGGGTGATCCCCGAAAGCGAGCATATCAAATGTTTTGCTTGCAATTGAATTAGGGTCCTTTTCATCCGACGCAATGATCGACAAAACCTGCGAACGCACGCGATCAATTGCATCCTGATCGAAACGTGGATCAGTCAGCGCGGTCCGTAAAAGTTCAATCGCCTCTTCTTTGTTTTCAGACAAAAAACGTGCTGAAACGGTCATTGTCTCATCAAAGACATCGAAACCGAACGAGGCTGCTAACGCTTCTTGCCGCTTTGCGAATTCTTGGGCATCCATGTTGCCGGCACCCTCTTCGATCAAAGCAGTCATTAGGTTTGATGCACCTCTCTTGTCCGCAGGATCCGATGTGGCGCCGCCCTTGAACATCACTTCCAGCGCCACAAACGGAATTGATGATTCTTGAACCAACCACGCCTTGATGCCACCCGGGCTTGTTATCTCTTGAATGGGTACTTCTGCACGTGCCGGCAGTGTCGAAAATGAGATCAATAGAATAAATAAGAAACGCATCATTCGACTCCCTCCTGTGTCATCATCCAACCGGTAACCGATTTGTTTGGATCAAAGATCATCTTGGCCGCTTCAATCACATCTTCTGGTGTCACTGCTTGCAAAATGTCGGGCCAATCTTGAACGTCTTTGATCGTTAATCCTTGAGTCAAAGCTCGGCCATATGTCTGACCAATGCTTTCTACATTGTCTTGCGCATATATCCTGCTGGCCCGAAGTTGCATTTTGATGCGATCAAAGGTTTCTTGGTCAGGACCATCTTCAATAAATTGCGCAACAACCGCGTCCATTGCATCTTCTGCTTCCTGAAGGCTGACACCTCTTGCGGGAACGATCACTAAACCAAAACCCGTGTCATCCAGCGACATTCCACCGTAAAAAGCAGATGTGTAAAGTGCTTTCTGTTCTTCGAATTGCAACTTGGTTCCCAGAACAGATGTTGAAGGCGACCCGCCCAAAATTTCCGCAAGATACACCAGTGCAGCTGCCGTCTCTTGATCACCGCTATCGCGTTCAGGTGCCAGATATGACCGGGTGACATAAGGTTGTGCCACCCGCGGATCTTTAAAAACCATCCGACGAGGTGAAAGCTGAGGGGGTTCTTCTGTGCGATCGCGAGCCTTCAGTTTTGGGTTTGCCGGAATATTTCCATAATGTTCATTCGCAAGCTGTTTCACCGTTTCTGGCTCCACGTCACCTGCAACCACCAAGATTGCGTTATTGGGTGCATAATGATGACGGTAAAATTCCATTGCATCTTCAAGATTGAGTTTTTCAATCTCATGCATCCAACCGATTATCGGCACCCCATAACGATGATTCAGATATTGAGCTGCTTGCAATTGTTCCCGAAACAACGCGCCCGGATCATTTTCAGTTCGCTGATTGCGTTCTTCGATGACGACATTGCGTTCGGTAACGATATCCTCTGGTTTGAGCTTTAGCTGCGTCATCCGACTTGATTCCATTTCCATCATCAAACCCAAACGATCTGCAGCAACACGTTGGTAATATGCTGTGTAATCATAGCTGGTGAATGCGTTGTCTGATCCGCCATTTGCCGCGACAGTATCCGACAATTCACCCGAGGCGAGCGTTTCCGTCTCTTTGAACATCAAGTGTTCAAGGAAATGGGCGATTCCAGATTTTCCCGCTTGTTCATCTGCGCTTCCAACTTTGTACCATACGGTGTGCACGACAACTGGTGCACGGTGATCTTCGACCACAACAACTTGAAGCCCATTTTCCAACTGGAAAGTGGTCACGCTTTCTTGGGCAATTCCCTGAACTGCCATGACTGAAAATATAAAAATAAATATGCGTTTTAGCATCGGATCTCCCCGCCTTGTAACAGTCAAACTACGGCGGAGAATGCATCATTCAAGAGATAACGCGAAAATGTGAGGAATGTTTATCGCGGCGGAGCGGTTGGGACCGTAATACCCGCCTTTCGAAATCGTTCGTGTTCGGACCAAGCGTCCAAAGCCATGGAGGAATATGCCGCAAAATACTTGTCACCACGGCGTAAAACACCGAATGTACCACGGCGTTTCCTAAATTTTTCATCTTCGACATCAAGCTCGCGACGAATGTCTTGATTGACCCCATATCGACTGGTGTGACGCACCAGTGCGGCATCGCTTGAAGGGATACCCCCCGCTGATTGCGACCCACCTAACGCTGTGATCGCTTCTTGCTTTGGGTTGGTATCTGCTTTGTTCGGTCCCGCACCTGGTTGAGGAAGGTTTTTGTAGTTTTCGGGCTGTTCCAAAGGTTTTTGTGTTGTCACTTTAAACGCATCCGGGCCTTCACCAGGTTTCAACCGAAAATCATGCAATCCACCGCGTGAAGCACATGCGGACAAAACCAAAAGTGCCAAAATTGAAATCGTCAGTGTGCTGCGCATAAACACGTCCTCACTAAATAGTCTCAAACAGTCTAGCCTGAACTTTTAGGAACGTCACGACTTCTTCTTTTCAGATGAAAAAATGACCAATCCGATCGCACCGACAAAAACTGCAATATCCGCGATATTAAACGAAAATGGGTTTCGTATTCCACAGCAAGTAACATTCAAGAAATCCGCAACAGCACCATACAAGATGCGATCAATCACATTTCCAAGCGCACCACCGACGACCAATCCGGCAAGGATCTGATTTAAAATACTTCTATCATTGCGCACCCAACGGATCAAAATTGCACAGATGATCACTGCCACTGCGATCAATATCCAGCGGGTTATTGGGCTATCGCTTGCTAGAATTCCAAAATTAACACCATAATTCCATCCCATAATAAAAGTGATGAAACCCGGCCAAACGTCCATGTATAGTCGATTGATTAAGTCCAACTGGAATACGATAAGCCACTTGGAAAGTTGATCGATCCCAAAGGCAAAGATGGCTGATATCAAAAGAGCACGATGCATATTAATGCCTAAAGTGGCGCATGCCGGTAAACACCATTGCCAATCCCAGTTCATCAGCGGCGGCGATCACCTCATCATCACGCATTGACCCGCCCGGTTGAATCAGTGCGGTGGCACCAGCCGTTGCAGCCGTAATCAGGCCATCCGCAAATGGAAAAAATGCGTCAGAGGCAACAACTGACCCAACCGCTGGGGACTGTTGCAGTTCCAAAACTTCGGCCATATCATCGGCCTTCCTTGCGGCAATACGCGTGCTATCAACACGGCTCATTTGCCCTGCCCCAATTCCCACGGTTTTGCCATCCTTCGCATAAACAATTGCATTCGATTTAACATGTTTTGCAACTTTCCAAGCAAACAGCAAATCTTGCAATTCTTGATCTGTGGGTTTGCGTTTCGTAACCACCTTCAATTCCGACACATCGATGATCCCAACATCTCGGTCCTGAAGAAGATGCCCGCCAGATACGTGGCGGACGACTTTTGATGCTTCAGTTACATCGGGCAAGCCATTCGTTGTCAAAAGACGCAAATTCTTTTTGGTTTCAAAAATTTGCTGTGCGGCCATGTCGATCCCAGGTGCAATAACAACTTCGGTAAAAATGTTTACGATCTCTTTCGCTGTGTCCGCATCCAGCGGCTGATTCAAAGCGATAATCCCGCCAAATGCACTGGTGCGATCACAATCAAACGCCGCTTGGTATGCAGCCTTCATACTTGGCCCTCGTGCAACTCCACATGGATTGGCATGTTTGACAATTACGCATGCTGGCCCGTCGGCGGGATCAAATTCCGCCACCAACTCAAACGCAGCATCTGTGTCATTAATGTTATTGTACGAAAGCTCCTTCCCTTGATGCTGAACCGCTGTTGCGATGCTTGGCCGATCAGAACCATCCATATAAAACGCTGCCGCTTGATGGGGGTTTTCACCGTACCGCAGATTTTGTGATATTTGACCCGACAACACGTGACGACGCGGCGTTTCTTCTAAGGCTTTGGTCATCCAACCCGAGACAGCTGCATCATATGCAGAGGTGCGGGAATAAGCTGTCAAAGCCAAGGATTGCCGGAAACGGTAACCTGTGCTGCCTGAATTCTTATCAAGCTCTGCCAAAAGTGCGTCATAATCTTCAACATCCGTGACAACATTCACAAATTTATGGTTTTTTGCAGCTGCACGGATCATCGCCGGGCCGCCGATATCAATATTTTCGATCGCGGTGTCATAATTCGCACCACCTGCAACAGTTTCCTCAAAAGGATATAGGTTCACAACCAATAAATCGATTGAATCGATCCCATGGGCTTGCATTGCTTTCAAATGATCCGGGTTGTCACGCAATGCCAAAAGCCCACCATGCACATTCGGGTGAAGCGTTTTAACACGGCCATCCATCATTTCAGGAAAACCAGTGATGTCGGCCACATCAACAACTTGCAAGCCCGCATCACGAAGTGACTTTGCACTTCCCCCCGTCGATAGTAGTTTAATTCCCCACCCGGCGAGTTTTTGTGCAAAAGGTATGAGACCCGTTTTGTCAGAAACAGACAATAACGCAGTTTGTACGGGAATTAGATCAGCCATCAATCCGCCTATAATTTTTGTGATGGCGGCGGTCTATGATGTTGCGACTGATTTTACCAGAGACCAACTGACTTGACTGACAGGTTTGTTCACCAATTTTGCCAATATGATCTGTTGAGTCCGCCGCGGCAAAGGAAGGTTTTGTTGATAATATAAACTGGAAGAGATCGATAACGTTGCAGAACCATCATGGGACAACTGCCATTGCACCGAATTGGGAAGAGTCAAATTAACCGCACCCTGCAAAGGATCTAATTCCACCTGAATATCAGGATGTATTTGTATTCGAACCTCAGACTTGAGGGCACGGCCCAATTCCGACTTTGCCCGTTCAAAGTTTGCAATTTCTGTTTCGCTTTGCGCAACCAACATATCTGTGCAGACAAACGTCGCCCCATCGACAGACAAATCCAATGTGCGTGCATGCATCAAGCCGTATGATTGAATATAACCATCATGCGCAGATTGGATTCGGCTGCCGTCAATCGCTCTGGATCTTTGAAATGGGGTGTTTATCGGTCCTTTCTCAACTAAAACTTGGTTTTGTCCGCGCAAGAAAGAGGCGCTTGATTGATCTTCAAGTATCAAAGTGGAATGGGCATTTGATTGGCGCGACGCAAAATGATGATCTTCACCAAAAAGATATCCCGTTCCGTTTGATACAATTATCGGCTGCCAACCACTGTTCATTTCGATCGCATTTGTGGACGCGTGCGCCATTCCACTGTTTGGTCCGGTGTTGGGCGGCTGAGCATCCAAAACAATTGTTGTGGAACCAGATGAAAGCCGCGCGTACCCTAAGGTATCTTCTGCAGAGCCTTCTGCTCTCGCACCGGTGTGCGCCAATGCCCCATCCAATCGGCCCGCAGTGCCTTTGGCGCCACCGTGAAACCTGACAAGATCACCATTGGCATGGCGCAAACCACGCAGAATTTGGCCAATCTTTTCTGCGAACCGATTTAGATAGTCAGGGATGAAAACATCGCACGCGTTACAGGCCCGAAAAATCCAAGATAACATCGTAAGAGTTTCAAGCAAAGTTTCTGGATTGCGGTCTGGAGATACATCCAAATCTGAACTGATATTTTCAAGTTCTTGAACAAGGTTTTCGAACAAAATTTCTTGATCGAATTCACCTTCCAAAAACAAACCTGAACAAAGCAAGGCCGTCAAAGAAATCATACGGTCAAACCGATTTCTAGAACCTTTCCAATATCTTTCTAAAAAGAGGCGATGCATGTCCAACGACACCAAACGACGTTCATTTGTATTAGAAGAATTAACCAACCCAATCAGCTCAGCATGATTTATCCAGCGTATAAGGCGCAATGCAGTAAGACGAAGGTTCCAAACTTTTGGGTCAGAATGAGAAAAGTCTTTGATCCAATCACCTTGGAGATGGATAGACAAATTTGCGGCTTCATCCGTTCCAAAAGATGCAAGATTATCAAGCCACTCAAAACTATGCAGATGAAAATGAACATGGTCGCTTTCAGTCGAAATTTCCCAAAAATGCTCTTTACGAAAACTTGCTTCGAACCCTGTCATTTGAAATTGCCCTGCACATAAAACACGGCCCAGATCCGCATCGCCAACGGAATGCGGATCTGGCGATTTAATAAATCGCACTGGGTGGGCTTGTTTTTGCAAGAGTGCCAAAACAAGCCGCATCCAAATACTTGAATACCAAGTTAATTTTTTTGGCTCTTGCAAAAGTGGCATCGCAATTCCCTTTTTAATCTAAAGGAAATTATGTGCCAAAGCCGACTTTGTCATCATCGGGTTCAATTTTTGTGTTGCAAACAAGCGATGTAAAAACCATCCATCCCGCCCAATTCAGACCAATAATCAGGTCTCAATCGTACGCCACCTTCTTCAGTTCGCCAGCTTTCTTCGATCCAAGGCTGTGTGATTTTCTTTGCCTGAAAACCCTTATTGGCGCTTAAAAATTCTTCGACTTGGACTTCTCCTTCATCGGGAATGAGAGAGCACGTACAGAAGATCAAAGTCCCACCTGGCGAAACAAGTTTCGCAGCATGCCTTAACAATTTTGCTTGCAGCTGGATGAGGCCGTTGATTTCGGCTCCATCTCGGGCATGGCAAAGATCAGGATGGCGTCTGATTGTTCCAGTGGCAGAACAAGGCGCATCCAACAAAACGACGTCGAATTGATCCTTCGGAAGCTTCATTGCATCTTCGACTTTGATATCTGCAGATAGTTTTGTTCTGGTCAGGTTCTCCTGAAGACGTACCAAACGTTGTTCAGAGATATCCACTGCTGTTACTTCGGCCCCAAGATTGGCCATTTGAAGTGTTTTCCCACCGGGGGCCGCACACAAATCCAGCACCTTTTCACCCTTTTGAACACCTGATATTTGCACAGGCATAGCGGCGGCGGCATCTTGCACCCACCACTCCCCCGCATCAAATCCATTCAGCGCTGAAACCTGTTGCCCAGAAGCCAAACGTACAGTTCCATTCGGCAGCAATGTACCATTAAGCTTTTCCGCCCAGTGCGAAGGGTCCGATTTTACCGTCAAATCAAGAGGTGGGGATTTCATGTGCGCCACTTCAATTCCTTGAAGAGCCGCGTTTCCGTATGCCACTGCCAATGGTTTTCGCAACCATTTTGGTAGTTTGGGTACAGGCGCCTTGTCCCAATTTCCCTCGACCTTTTCTAGGGATTTCCGCATTACCGCATTGACCAAACCCTTAAGTCCCGCCGTTCGGTTGGATCGACCGGCAAGAGAAACAAGATCATTCACCACACCATGGCTAGCAGCGCTTTCAGCGCAAACTTCAACAATGCCAAGCCGCAATAGATTGCGAATTGTTGGATGGGGGGCGTGGTTTAAAAAGGGTTTCATTACCCAATCAGCACGGTCTGCAAATCGCAAGGTTTGCAGCGCTATCCGCATCGAGGCTGCTCGTTGTGGCGCATCCAACTTGTGGTGCTGATCCATACCAACCAAATCAGAGATAACTTTACCGCCGATGACCACCCCGTCCACAAGACGCCATGCCTCTGCCCTAGTTTCATTTACTGGTGACTTTTTGGGTTTTGGCATGCCATCTCCTTGGCGTTGGTTGTGAGAACGGCTATAACAAGGTTATGCAAGATGACAACAAATCAGAACTTCCCCCGGCGGCGCAGCGCGCTCTTGCCGAGGCGGCGGAAAGAAAAAAGGCCAAAGTAAACGAAAAACGCCCTACTGAATTGGGTGGTCGTGATGGGCCCGAACCAATTCGGTTCGGCGACTGGGAGAAAAAGGGAATAGCCGTCGATTTTTGATTATTTCAAAACAAAATCTGCACTTTGCCCCGTGCCGCGATCTGTGGTGAACCGCATCTTTTTCCCGTCGTATGAAACAAGCTGGCAGTTATATGGGATTTCACGCTCCCCCCAGTACATCGTCCGACAGAAATAACCGTCCGACCATTTCCAATCACCCGTAACTTTGCGGCCGACTGCGGATCCTTCGATCATCCCATTCGGCTTAACATCAAGCCGAATTGTATAAAGACGCAGAACAAGGGATTTGTTTGAAATCAATGACAAAAATTCAGCTTTGTCATTGATGGGCGACATTGCCGTCGCAGAATTTGAGGTAAGAAAAACGCTGACAATCAATAAAAATCTGTACATATCTTTGCTCCTTCGCACCAAAAGATATGGCAGACACGTGTTTTCGCCAGTGTAAAGTTTCAAATTTATTCGAATTAAAGCCCCAAAACATCCAACATGTCATATTGGCCCGGCTTTTTATCCAAACCCCATAAAGCGGCTTTTAACGCCCCTCTGGCAAAAATACCTCGATCGGTTGCAATGTGCCGCAGAACAATTCTCTCCCCGGCTGCAGCAAAAAGAACATCGTGCTCTCCGACGATATCCCCGCCACGAATTGCCGTGAAACCAATATCACCTTTACGGCGTGCGCCTGTGATCCCGTCACGTCCACTGTCACGTACATCAGACAGTTTGACACCCCGACCTGATGCAGCCGCTTCACCCAACATCAAAGCAGTTCCAGAAGGTGCATCAACCTTGTGGTGATGATGCGCCTCAATAATTTCTATATCAAAATCTTCGTCAAGAGCGGCCGCCACCTTCTCGGTCAGTTTCGTGAGCAAATTCACACCGAGCGACATATTGCCAGCACGAACGATCACTGCATGGCGACTTGCAGGTTCAAGCTGGGCAATTTCCTCATCAGACATTCCTGTTGTTCCAATCACATGCACAACACGCGCCTGGGCTGCAATCGAAGAAAACTCCAAAGTCGCTTTGGGGGCTGTAAAGTCGATCACGGCTTGTGCCTTGGAAAACGCAACAATTGGATCGTCTGTGACTGTAATCCCGATGGCAGTACCACCCATAACCTCGCCCAAATCTTTCCCAACCCAAGCGTGCCCCTCGCGTTCAACAGCGCCGACCAGTTCTGCTGATCCACTTGCTTGAATGGTTTCAATTAACATCTGACCCATTCGGCCACTTGCGCCGGTTACAACAATTCCTGGCTTTTTGTTCATCACGACTCTCCTTATTTTGCTTATGACCTTAAGAGGGTTGGACTTGCAAACCCTCTGATGCCGCGCCTATGTGATGGTTATGGCAAAGAACAAATTTCATGATGGCCCCGGCCCCAGTCAAAGACAGCTTCGTGTTGGTGAATTGATACGTCGCACACTTTCAGAAATTTTGGCACGCGGCGATATCCATGACCCGGATCTTAATCGGATGTCGATCACAATTTCCGAAGTAACCACATCGCCTGATCTGAAAGTTGCAACGGCCTATGTGATGCCCCTTGGCGGACAAGGCCATGAAGATGCGATCGCAGCGCTTGCCAGAAATAAGAGCGAGATGCGCAGGGCCATTGGCAAAAAATCAGCGCTAAAGTTCACGCCTGACCTTCGGTTTCGAATAGACGAGACATTCGACAGAATGGATCAATCAAGAGAGCTATTTAATCGCAATGAGGTAAAACGTGATCTTCAGGATTAGTCTCCTTTTGTGCGCACTGTCCGGGCCCCTTGCCGCAGTTGAATGCAGAGATGTGATATTTGACGAAGTTTCATTCACGATTTGCGAAGCGGATGCCACCACCGACAAAATTCGTACCTTTTTGTATCGCGATACGGGGAAACCATATGGAACCTTCAGCGCGTTGCCCGGTAACATTAAGTTCGCCATGAACGCAGGCATGTATCACCCCGATCGCAGTCCGGTTGGTCATTACGTCGAAGATGGGCAAGAAATCATGCGGATTGTCCCAAACGCCGGGCCCGGAAATTTTGGCATGCTACCAAATGGGGTGTTTTGCGTTTCCGATAATTCAGCCCGCGTATTTGAAACACGCAATTTTATGGAAAAAGAACTAAGCTGCGATTACGCAAGTCAATCAGGGCCGATGCTGGTTGTTGACGGAAAACTGCACTCTCGTTTTATTCCTGGGTCTTCTTACAAAAAAATTCGCAATGGTGTCGGGACAAGCGAAGATGGGCAAATCACGATTTTTGCAATTTCCAACCAACCGGTCAATTTCGAAACCTTTGGGCGCCTTTATCGTGACGAATTGGGGTTGCCCAATGCCCTTTATTTCGACGGGCGCATTTCCCGTCTTTATGCACCTCAAATCAATCGTTCCGATTTTGGTGTGCAGATGGGCCCCATCGTGGCGATCACAGATTGACCCACACATTGCATTATCATAGCGCAGCACTGCTAAAACATTGAGGGCCAGATGGGACGCAAACGAAAAGGCCGCCACGTTTCAGGCTGGGTAATACTTGATAAACCAGCAGGCCCAACAAGCACGGCAATTGTGAATAAAGTTAAATGGGCCTTCGATGCCCAAAAAGCCGGTCATGCGGGAACATTGGACCCAGCGGCAACTGGTATTCTTGCAGTGGCGTTGGGTGAAGCGACGAAAACGATCCCATACATAACTGATGCCATGAAATCATATCGTTTTGAGGTGAGGTTTGGGGAAGCAACCAACACAGACGATGCGGAAGGCGAAGTGATCAAAGTATCAGAGAACCGTCCAAGCGATGAACAAATCAAAGAAACGCTTCAACACTTTATTGGCAATATTGAACAAGTTCCTCCGCAATTTTCTGCGGTAAAGATTGATGGCCAACGCGCCTATAAGTTAGCGCGCAACGGGGAAGACGTGCAAATTGCCGCCCGCCCATTGTTCGTGAAATCCCTGATTTTGCATGATCGCCCTTCAGACGATTTGGCGATTTTGGAAATGGAATGCGGCAAAGGTGGATATGTCAGATCGATCGCTCGCGATCTTGGTAATCTGCTTGGTTGTTTGGGGCACGTTACATGGTTGAGGCGAACCGGGTCAGGGTCATTTGATCTTTCGCACTGTGTAAAAGTCGAAGAAATCGAACGTCTTTCGAAAACCAAAGA
Organism: Planktomarina sp.; assembly: GCA_020630015.1. Classification (GTDB taxonomy): domain Bacteria; phylum Pseudomonadota; class Alphaproteobacteria; order Rhodobacterales; family Rhodobacteraceae; genus Planktomarina. The sequence goes on from JAHDCF010000003.1 coordinate 38,722, forward strand.
AATTGACGATTTGTTAAACCCAATGGAAATGGGTTTGATGTCACTTCCACATGGTACAACAACCTTGGAAGGTGCTGCAAAACTAAAAAATGGAAACCCCGCAATCTGCTTTGTCGATGCTGAATACGGTGAAGAAATTTGGGTAAGCCATGCTGATCAGCCAATTGCAATCGGTCAGTTCAAATCTGGTGAAATTCATCCGTCCCGCGTCTTTAACTTTTAGCGTGCGTGACCATTCAAGTTAAATTCAACCATTGAAAAGCCAAACGCCTTAGCGCACGAATTGTAGCTAATGATTACAAGAAACCACACCAAAGGTGACGCGCCATCCACAGCAATTTATTCTGACTGTGAGAAATACCGCTATACGTTAACGCGTGAGTGGGATGTGACTTTGAGCAAAGTTCTTTTTGTTATGTTGAACCCTTCCACGGCCACCGAAGTGCAAAACGACCCCACCGTAGAAAGATGCGAACGACGTGCGCGTGCTTTGGGGTATGGGGCGTTTCGCGTAACCAATATATTTGCGTGGCGTGATACCGACCCCAAAAAAATGAGATCAGCCACCGATCCAATTGGTCCGGAAAATGATGAAATGATTGCTGAAAGTTGTGCTTGGGCCGATGATATCGTTGCTGCGTGGGGCACGCATGGTGAACACCTTGAACGCGGTTTAGAAGTCGAAAAATTGTTGCGCAATTCCGGACAAACCCTATTGCATCTCGGGTTGACGCAAGCGGGCCACCCCAAACATCCTTTGTATATTTCTTATTCAAAAAAACCAGAAATCTGGGTTTAACTGTCGAAAGCCATTGTTGTGACAAAGCCGAAATCAACGAAAACCGATGCAGAAACGTTATCAAACCTGTTGTCGGAATTGAAACGCCTCAATGGCCATTCATACCTTGTAAATAATGCAACAATTTTGCGAATGATTTTTTATCAAATCATTCGGGGATTGGCCTTTGGGCTAGGATCTGTTTTGGGCGCAACAATACTTGTATCGATCCTTGCTTATTTTTTAAGTGGAATGGATTTTATCCCTATTCTTGGTGATTGGGCCGCACAAATTGCGGAACAGATTCAAACTGTTGATCAATAAGACTTTGGTAACCACGTTTCCAGGAAACCTTTGATTTTACGAAGAATTCTGAACTAATGTTTGGGCCTTTCAATGAAGGGCCGCGAAATGTTCTTTTTGTCAGGCATGGTGACCGTTTTATTGCTGACATCTCTTCTGATGGGGGATGACGGGCCTGATCAGGATTTCGCGTCTGATGAAGAAACTCTTGATACCGATGAACAAGAAAATGCGTCCAATTCAACTGGTGATCGCGACAGTGGGTATTTTGACGAAAGCGACTTTGAAGATAGAGATGGTATTTCCGAAACTCGGCTTTTCGCCAGCAGCGACGACGCAGATACATTGGAAGGAAGCATCGGAAATGATTGGATTTCGGGCCAAGCGGGGGCAGACCAAATTGGTCTGGGTGTTGGTAACGATACGGCTTTCGGCGGTGCAGGAAATGACATCGTTTATGGTAATGCAAACGGCGATAGCTTGTACGGTGATACTGGAAACGATCGTTTGGAAGGGCAGTCGGGCGATGATCACCTTTTGGGGGATATTGGGGATGACACCCTCTACGGCGGCAATCAAGATGATACGGTAAATGGCGGATCAGGCGATGATGCAATTTATGGTGGGATTGGGGATGATTTTCTAACGGCAGGACCGGGTTCAGACAGTCTGAACGGTGGGTTTGGAAACGATACCCTGCTTGGGGCGACAGGCGATGATGTGTTGTTTGGCGGGTTTGGAAACGATCTTATTGATGGGCGGCATGATCCCACAAATTCTGACTTTCTGAATGGTGGCCACGGGGATGATACATTGATATCCGGCGCGGGTGATTATCTGCATGGCGGTGCGGGTGCAGATGTGTTTCAATTTACAGCGACAACAGATCAAAGCACCACGATTTCTGACTTCACACAAAGTGAAGACAAAGTTCTGATCGAAGTACCGTCAGAAACAATACAAAGTGACATCAGAATCGAGACAAACCAACTTGGCATTTCATCGATCCTATTTAATGGAGTCGAGGTCGCTCAAGTGATTGGTGAACGCCCCCCCACTTTGGACGACATTATGGTTATCCCATCAACTTCCTAAGTTTCATCTTGTCGAAACGCCAGTTGAATATCATCCGCCAAGACAACGGCATTGCTGACGATCACAAATGGCAAAAGTATTCCATTTGCGCGTACCAGATACTCCCCGGCGTTTTCTCCGGGTGTCACTGCAACGGTGGTTGCTTCAGGGTCGAATTCAGAGCTTTGCAGGGAAATAACCAATGAGTCTTGGGCTGGATCAAAATCCGTAACTCTTGAACCAGCGACCTCCGTCCCTGTTTCAGCTAAATCAAGGCGTGCCGTAAACGTATCGGCGCCCGCACCACCGCTTACAGTATCAGCATTGTCAAACTGAACGGAGTCATTGCCTTCTCCACCAAACATTTCATCGGCTTCTGAATCAAATCCATCGATCAGATCAGCGCCTTCACCACCAAAGATTGTATCTTCGTGGGTGCCCCCGACAATCGTGTCATCCAGTTCGCCACCATAGATCAGATCTTGATCCGCGCCACCATACAGTTCATTGGTTCCGCCTGTTCCGCCGGTTATTGTGTCATCACCATCACCACCGCGCGCAACGATACCTGCTGTTTGCGCTTCTATTACGTCGGAGCCGCGACCACCCTCAGCCAATATTGCGCTATCAGTGGTTATAACATCATCACCGTCGCCACCAAAAGCTTGCGCACCTGCACTGACTGAATCCATTCGAAGGGTGTCGTCACCGTCATCTCCCGACAGCGTATCCTCAGACGGAATATCAGAGTCATTTTCAAGTTGCGACGCAGCATAAAGCATATCAGCCCCATCGCCACCGAACAGGGCGTCTGCACCTGCATTCCCAAACAAGGTGTCCGAACGATCTCCGCCATAAATATTGTCGTTGTCATTGCCCCCGTGAAGGGTGTCGCTTCCGTCTTCACCGTTCAGGATGTTGGCCCCATCTGTGCCAAGGGCAGAGATGCTGTCGTCCCCTTGCCCACCCGTGGCTGTGTCTGCACCAGAACCGACCAACAGAAAATCATTTCCATCTCCAGCGGCCAACCGATCATCACCCGATCCTGCCAACAACGTATCATCGCCGGTTCCACCACGCAGATCATCATTTCCGAATCCACCAGAAAGGCTGTCATCACCCAATCCGCCACCAAGGGTGTCATCACCAGACAACCCTGAAAGTAAGTCATCCCCGACCTCACCGGCAATCAGGTCTGATCCTGCACCGCCAAAAAGGAAATCAATATCAAAACCACCGTTTAGAATATCATCACCCGACGCTCCTTCCAGTGTGTCGTCACCAGTTTCGCCGGTTAAGACATCGGAGTCCGGACCACCATCAAGCAGATCCTTGCCGAATCCCCCTGTCAAAGTATCATCTCCATCTAGACCTGATAACGTATCATCACCTGACCCAGTCGAAATGACATCCGCATTCGCCGAACCAGTTTGGTTAACACTCAAAGTATCGTCATTCTGACTTTCGTCATCGTCACCAGTGGTAGTGTCGTCAACAGTATCGGAAGTTACAGTATCATCCGAAGTGTCATCTTCGTCTGCAATGTCATCATCTTCAGCAGCTGCAACATCGCCACCTGAACCAACTGCCATAAGCAACAGTGCCAACAAAAACGGAAAATACTCTAAGCCCATGGGGAAACCTTTCAAACCTGGCATTGCCATCTGAATGGCCACATCAGACCAGATTCGGTCAAATCTATTTAAAAACGTCTGCATCGCATCGGCGGTATTTCGCAAATTTGCCGAAGCGGCGGAAACAATGCACTCGAATCAGGTCCATTGATGAAAGATTTTCAAGCAAACCATTGAAAAGAAGCCATAAAGTGAATTCGAAAGATTCAGTCTTCCCCTGAAGGACAAATCGGTTTAAGTACCCGCGTCGCCTTTGTGCGGCACCTCCACGGGCACTGCTGGACGACATCCCGGCTTTCGCCATCATCATTAACCGTAAAAGGAGACCCCGATGTCGATTACTGCTGAAGAAAAAGCACGCATTATGAAAGAATTTGCAACCAAAGAGGGTGACACCGGTTCTCCCGAAGTACAGGTTGCAATTTTGTCATCTCGCATTGCGACGTTGACTGAACATTTCAAAACGCACAAGAAAGACAATCACGGCCGCCGCGGTCTTTTGAAAATGGTGGCCCTGCGTCGCAAGCTTCTTGATTACACTCGCGCCAAAGACGAAGAGCGTTATCAGAATCTCATCAAAAAATTGGGTCTGCGCCGTTAAACGCATCCAAATTTTTTACAAGAAGCCGCACATCAACGCGATGCGCGGCTTTTTTATTGCCGACACGTCATCATTGACCAATGGTTTTTCAGTCTGCTTTGCTAAGAAATGAAAACTCCAAAGGTGCGCCATGCTGCCAGCAATCAAAGTTTTGATGAATATGGGAAGCCTTCATCGGTTGCTTCCCTTCTTTTTATTGGGCCTCGTAATCTCGATCGTAAGATTTGATGCCGGGATCCTGATTGCCGTGGCATATGGCATCATCTTACAGTTTTTCGTTGAATACGCGTTGCACAGATTTTTGTTACATCGCAAACCACCAACCGAACAAAGCCCATTCAACGCATTGTATCGCAGCCACATCGCGCACCACGAATTTCCAAATGACCCTGAATTTTTTACAGGGGATGACCATTGGTATCCTGTCCGATTTGGCCTCAAAGCGATTGCGATCCACAGCATTATCCTTTGGCCTTTCGTTGGTTTGCTTTCCGGAATTACATACAGCTGTGTCGCTCTTTTTGTTGGGTCTGTATTGGCATTCACCTTTTATGAATATTGCCACACCATTGCGCACCTTAACGTTCCAAAAGGCCGCATTGGTCAGACAATCACACGAAGCCATCTTTTACATCATTACCAAGACCACCATGCCACATTTCACGTCAGCCTTGGGATGGGATGGATCGACAAGTTGTTCGGCACTGCACATGATAAAGAAGAAGCCAAGAAAAGATTTGACCGCGACACCCTGTTGTCATTGGGAATGGATCCGTATGATCTGCGGTTGATAACGGCGCGCAAGGCATTTGGTATTACAAAGACACCAATGCGCGGGAAATCCTAAACTTAAGAAAGCCGCATTTGGTTATATGCATCCAACTCTGCACTCAACTCTGCCTCTGAAAGGTTGTTTGTAAGTGCATCTTTAAGGCGTTGGGATTGGGTCTTTGGTGCCAGACCTCCTGATGGTGGGTCAGTATCAAGATTGGTGGGGAAGGGGTAACCAAACGCCGTGGATCCAATTACATTTTCTAATTCCCGGTCGCTTAATGTGCCGTTTTTCAATGCTTCTTTCAAAACTGGGAATACCTTTTTACACATCGCAGTTCGATCCAGATTTTCCATTGCGATTCCGAATGCGGACGAGATTTGTAACAAGTTCGCCATCCGAAAGATGTCCTTTGAAGTATTGTTTCCAGCGCCATGCATCAAAGCCGGGTTGAAAAACAAAGCATCGCCCTTTTGCAATGGAAGTTGAACAAAGTTTTCAGCAAAATAATCTTGAAACTCTTTATCACCAAAACGACGATAGCCGTCTTCAAACTTCTGGCTAAACGGCAAAAGATGTGTAGGGCCTGTCTCCAATGGCATATCACAATGGGCCACGGCACCTTGAAGCGTCAGTTGCGCCGATGTCTGATGAATATGATCGGGGTATTGGTCAATTTGAGCAGCCGTCATAAATCCAAGGTGATAATCCCGGTGTGGGACTTGCGCCGTCCCCCCTGGATTCACTCGATTGACTTGCGCTGTCATTTGATATGCAGGGCCAAGCCACGCCTCTGCCGCCATCGCAAGACCATCAGACGCATAATATGATGCGAAATTTACAGGGTCTGCCATACAGTGTTTTTCGACTGCATTCCAAACCCGATCATTCGAACCAGGTTTGGCGAAGTGGTCACCCCCACCCGCTTGCTGATTTTTTTCCAAATCGATCAGGTGTTCAAATACTTGGGTGGCGCGGTCGACAACTTGCAAATCCTGCATGGCACCCCGTATCGCCAGAACACCGGGGCCATTCAGAAATATGTTTGCCCATTCCAACAAAATTTTTGCCCGGCTCGCTTTAGAACCTGCCGCATCACGAACCATCGCGCCATCATAAATCGGCACGTTTTTGTGAATTTCGATTGCTGAAGGTGCGACCGCCGTTGTTGTTTGACCAGAAACTTGTTGTTTGAAATCATCGAATGTCATCACTTCACCCCTTTTTTGCAACCGCTTGCAATTCTAAATACATGCGCTGAAGAAACTCAATTTGCAAGAGTTCATTTTCAAACATTCAAGCAAAGCTGGCCACCGAAATGGTTCGATATGATCGCCCCCTTCCCCTTGAAGGCGATCTGCGGTATTGGCACCCATCTGAAACGTGGCGCCCGGACCCCAGCGCCCGAAAATAAGATACCGGGGTCGGCGGCAATGGGGCCGCCACGTGACTGGCCAAAGGGCCAAACAGGAAACTTACATGTTTACACATACAAAGAAATCGATGCAGTGGGGAGAAGAAACACTCACTCTCGAAACAGGAACAGTTGCGCGTCAAGCTGACGGCAGCGTCATTGCCACATTGGGTGAAACCAGTGTCATGGCAAACGTTACTTTTGCGAAAAAGCAAAAACCCGGTCAGGATTTTTTCCCTTTGACCGTGCATTATCAAGAAAAATACTACGCTGCTGGTAAAATTCCCGGCGGATTTTTCAAACGTGAGGCCCGTCCCACAGAAAAAGAAACATTGACGGCCCGTTTAATCGACCGTCCGATGCGCCCTTTATTTGTACCGGGCTTCAAGAATGAAGTTTTGGTAATGTGCACCGTATTATCCCATGATTTGGTCAATGACCCAGACATGGTGGCAATGATTGCCGCATCAGCAGCCCTCACCATTTCAGGCGCACCGTTCATGGGTCCTGTTGGTGGGTGTCGCGTTGGATATGTCGATGGTGAATATGTTTTGAACCCAACCGTTGATGACATGCACAATCTGCGTTTGAATCCAGAACAGCGTTTGGATTTGGTTGTTGCCGGCACCAAAGACGCCGTCATGATGGTTGAATCAGAGGCATACGAACTTACTGAAGAAGAAATGCTGGGTGCGGTGACATTCGCGCATGAACAAATTCAACCGGTCATCGACTTAATCATTGACCTCGCAGAGGAAGCCGCGAAAGAGCCGTTTGATTTCCAAGCGCCGGATTACAGTGACCTGTACGAAGCTGTAAAATCCGCAGGCGAAGATGCGATGCGGTCTGCATATGCAATCACCGATAAACAAGAACGCACAGCAGCAGTAGCAGCGGCGCGTGAAGGTATCGAAGCCTCTTTGTCCGAGGAACAACTTGAAGACGCCAATCTTGGCCCGGCGATGAAAAAGCTGGAATCATCTGTCCTACGAGGCGATGTTGTTAAGAATGGTAAGCGCATTGATGGACGTGCTCTTGATACGGTCCGTGGAATTGATTGTCAGACTGGTATCTTGCCCCGAACCCACGGATCTGCGTTGTTCACGCGTGGCGAAACCCAAGGTTTGGTTGTTACCACACTGGGTACCGGTGATGATGAACAGATGATTGACGCACTGCACGGTACGTTCAAATCAAATTTCCTTTTGCATTACAACTTCCCTCCCTACTCGGTTGGCGAAGCTGGTCGTGTTGGCCCTCCGGGACGCCGTGAAATCGGGCACGGAAAACTGGCATGGCGTGCATTGCAAGCTGTTCTGCCTGCTGCCACTGATTTCCCGTATACCATTCGCGTGGTGTCCGAGATTACGGAATCCAACGGCTCATCATCCATGGCCTCTGTTTGCGGTGGCTCATTATCGATGATGGATGCAGGTGTTCCATTGAAGGCCCCTGTTGCCGGCGTTGCGATGGGTCTGGTCATGGAAGAAGATGGTGACTACGCAGTTTTGACAGACATCTTGGGTGACGAAGATCACTTGGGTGACATGGACTTTAAAGTGGCCGGAACAGAAGCTGGGATCACCTCGCTTCAAATGGACATCAAGATCGCTGGCATCACACCAGAGATTATGAAGAAAGCTTTGGCCCAAGCCAAAGAAGGTCGTTTGCACATTCTGGGTGAAATGGCGAAATCCATTACAGGCGCGCAAGAATTCTCTGTCCACGCTCCTCGAATCGAAACAATGCAAGTGCCTACCGACAAAATCCGTGAGGTCATCGGTTCCGGCGGTAAGGTGATCCGTGAAATCGTTGAAGTGTCAGGCGCAAAAGTCGACATTAACGACGACGGTACAATTAAGATTGCATCACCAAATGGTGAAGCCATCCAGAAGGCATATGACATGATCCATTCGATCGTGGCAGAGCCTGAAGAAGGTGTGATTTACAAGGGAACCGTTGTAAAAATCGTTGATTTCGGCGCCTTCGTAAACTTCTTTGGCAAGCGTGACGGTTTGGTTCACGTGTCCCAAATCGAAAACCGCCGTTTGAACCACCCTTCTGACGTTCTGAAAGAAGGTCAGGAAGTTTGGGTTAAATTGCTGGGCTTTGATGATCGCGGTAAAGTTCGTTTGGCCATGAAAATGGTTGATCAAGAGACTGGCCAAGAGATTGCTAAAGAAGAAAAAGACGACGATTAATCGTTGCCAAAATAACATGACTAAACGCCCCAGATTCTTGGGGCGTTTTTTTGTGACCGATTCTCATTTAATGTCGCTGCTTGTGATTAACGATTTCCGGGGGGAAAAATGTACGACTTCACAAGAAGGGGTTTTATGGGTGCGATTGTTGCTTCAACGCTATCGTCGCCCGCTTTGGCCCACCACACTAAGTTGCCAAAAGAATTTGAACCGCGTCTGATCAATCTCAAATCAAATTGGACGCCCGGAACAATTCATGTTCTGCCGAAATCAAGAAGACTCTATTTTGTTACTCAGCACAAAAAGGCGATGAAATTTGTGGTCGGAATTGGAAGACAAGGTCTTTATGAAAGTGGTACTTTCACCATAAGGCGCAAGGCGCGTTGGCCCAGTTGGCGCCCAACGAATGAGATGATTGAACGCGATCCTAAGCAATATGCTAAATTCAGAGATGGTGTTCCGGGTGGGCCTGATAATCCGCTGGGGGCTCGGGCATTGTATCTGTATGATAGCCGCGGTCGGGATACGTATCTTCGTATTCATGGTACAAACAAACCTTGGACTATTAACTCGGCAGTCTCAAATGGGTGTGTTCGATTGGCAAATCCGCATGTGGAAAAGCTGTATAGCATGGTTCCAATCGGAACCCGTGTCATTCTTCACTGATGTGAATGAAAAAGGCCCCGAAACTTAATCGGGGCCTTTTTTTTAGTTTTACCCGAGATCAGTCCGACCCAAATCCATAACCTTGGACCAAGCTGCAATGAAGTCAGCCACAAAACGATCCTGTGCATCATCTTGGGCATATACTTCAGCCACCGCACGAAGAATAGAGTTCGACCCAAACACCAGATCAACCCGTGTCCCTGTCCACTTCACATCACCGCTTGCGCGATCTCGTGCTTCGAACATACCGTCGCCGGCATCTTTCCATTCCACAGCCATATCCAACAAGTTGACAAAGAAATCATTGGACAATGTGCCAGGGCGATCTGTCAAAACGCCTGAACTGTTACCACTGTGGTTTGCGTTCAATGCCCGAAGGCCACCAACCAACACCGTCATTTGCGGTGCAGACAACGTCAACAACTGTGCGCGATCCACCAACAGTTTTTCCGCAGGAACTGTAAATTCAGCTGCCTGATAGTTGCGGAAACCATCCGCCTTGCATTCCATTGGGTCAAAGCTTTCAGCGTCTGTTTGATCGGCCGTCGCATCCATACGTCCAGGTGTGAATGGGACGGTGGCACCATCAGCCGCGGCTTCAATAGCGGCATTCCCACCCAGAACAATCAGATCAGCCAAAGACACTTTCATGCCGTCACTTCGACTTGAATTGAAATCAGCTTGCACTTTGGTCAATGCACCCAAAACCGCTTTTAGCTTGGAAGGCTCGTTCGCTTCCCAATCTTTTTGCGGTGCAAGGGCGACGCGTGCGCCGTTTGATCCACCGCGCAAATCCGATCCGCGGAAACTGGCCGCTGATGACCAAGCAGCGGCAATCAAATCCGCAGCTGGGGTTCCAGTTTCCAAAATTGCAGCTTTTAGCTCAGCAACTTCTGCTTCACCAATTAACTTATGATCAACCGCAGGAATTGGATCTTGCCAAATCAGGTCTTCCGCCGGCACATCCTTCCCAAGATAAAGATCTTTGGGCCCCATGTCGCGATGCGTCAACTTGAACCATGCCCGTGCAAATGCATCGGCAAAGTCATCCGGATTTTCCATGAACCGTTTTGAAATAGGGCCATAAATTGGGTCCATTTTCATGGCCATATCAGCAGTTGTCATGAAAATTGGAACTGTGCCTTTCCCATCAACTTGGGGGGCGTGATCTTCTTTTTTCAGATCAACTGGTTGCCATTGTTGTGCACCTGCCGGACTTTTTGTCAGTTCCCATTCATAGCCGAACAAAACTTCGAAATAGCCCATATCCCAAGTTGTGGGTTTGGCCGTCCATGGGCCTTCGAAACCACTGGTCGTTGTGTCCACACCTTTGCCGCTTTTGTGATCGTTGATCCACCCAAAGCCCTGTGCTTCAATTGGTGCGGCTTCGGGGTCGGGTCCAACAAGATCAGGATTGCCAGCACCATGAGCCTTACCAAACGTATGCCCCCCGGCCACCAAAGCAACGGTTTCTTCGTCGTTCATCGCCATTCGGCCAAAAGTTTCACGAATGTCCCGACCAGATGCAACGGGATCAGGGTTCCCATTTGGGCCTTCTGGATTCACATAAATCAAACCCATCTGCACAGCCGCCAAGGGGTTTTCCAATTCACGGTCACCGCTGTAACGGTTGTCATCCAACCAACCAGTTTCAGAACCCCAATAGATGTCTTCTTCGGGCGCCCAAACGTCTTCACGGCCGCCACCAAACCCAAAGGTTTTGAAACCCATGGATTCAAGCGCCATATTTCCGGCCAAAATCATTAGATCAGCCCAAGAAAGCGCGTTTCCGTATTTCTTTTTGATGGGCCACAAAAGACGACGAGCTTTGTCCAAGTTGCCATTGTCAGGCCAACTGTTCAGTGGTGCAAACCTTTGTGTACCACTGCGCGCACCGCCGCGACCATCAGCCGTCCGATAGGTTCCCGCGCTGTGCCAAGCCATGCGAATGAAAAAGGGACCATAGTGCCCATAATCCGCTGGCCACCAATCTTGGTTGTCGGTCATCAACGCATGCAAATCTGATTTCACCGCATCCAGATCCAAATCTTGAAAGGCTTTTGCGTAATCGAAATCGCCGCCCAACGGATCAGAAGCAGGTGCACCTTGGTGCAATATGTTGAGGTTAAGTTGATTTGGCCACCAGTCTTTGTTTGACCGTGATCCAAGCTCTGTGTGGTTCACTGGGCATCCTGTGCCCGCACCCATATTGTTTCCGTCCATGGCTGAATTCCCCCGAATGAATGAAAGCTCTTAGAACGGATATAGGCGGCCTGATCTTTGATCAAGCCGCCTGTTATCAAAAGCGCATTTAACCTGGTTGTTTTGTTGTGCGCAGGTATGGGAAATGCGTCGTAAATTCACCAAATTTTTCCTTCGCATCAGCATCCGAAACGGTGGCTGGGATAATAACATCTTCACCCGGTTGCCAGTTGGCCGGCATGGCAACCCCGTGCCCTGCAGAAAATTGCAATGCATCAAGTGCGCGCAAAACTTCGGCAAAGTTGCGACCAACCGTCATTGGATATGTCATTGAAAGAAGCAATTTTTTACCCGGTCCGATAATGAATACGGAACGAACTGTGGCGCTGTCGGCAGGGGTGCGCCCATCAGGCAAATACGCCTCGGTTGGCAACATATCATAAAGTTTTGAAACTTCTAAACCCTCGTCCGCGATGATCGGAAATGTGGCCGGCGCACCTGCAAAAGAAGAAATATCGCTTTTCCACTTTTTATGGTCTTCAACACCATCGACTGAAATCCCAATGACTTTGGTTTTTCGCTTTTCCCATTCATCTGCCAATTGGGCCACCGCCCCAAATTCTGTCGTACAAACCGGTGTAAAATCTTTTGGATGGGAGAATAGGATGGCATATCCATCCCCTAACCATTCGTGGAAATTGATTTCCCCTTCCGAAGTTTGTGCAGTGAAATCAGGTACCGTGTCGTTAATCCGCAAAGCCATGGTTCGAATCCTTTCATCCATAAACCGTCTGTTTAAATTTAAGGCAATTATTGCGAATTATAACTGCCTTTGGGAAATGAAGGACGAGACGACGCTGAAGGAATAGGGAATAAAACCATTTCCTGATTTTTACTTCGTGACAGAAACTGATGTGCTTGAAGATGATGCGCATGCATGAAACTGTTCTTAGGATTTCAAGTTCAAAGGACAGTCACGATGTTGGACAAAAGAAAATTCTATATAGATGGCGCATGGGTCAGCCCCGCCAAGGCAAACGACCTTGCCGTGATCGACCCATCGACCGAAGAAGAGGTCGCAGTGATTTCACTTGGGGATCAAGCAGATACGGATGCGGCAGTTTCAGCGGCAAAATCAGCGTTCGTAAGTTGGTCACAATCTTCGGTTGGCGAACGAAAAGACCTGATTGCCGAGATCCTTTCAACTTATGAAAAACGTGCCGAAGACATGGCACAGGCTATTAGTCTGGAAATGGGCGCCCCCATTGATATGGCACGCACCCAACAAGTGGGTGCCGGAACTTGGCACATTGGCGGTTTTCAACGCGCCTTGGAAAACTTTGAGTTTCAAAAGCCATTGGGCGATCATGCCCCAGGTGAAATGAACCTGTATGAACCGATTGGGGTATGCGCACTGATCACCCCGTGGAACTGGCCCATGAACCAAATCATTCTGAAATGCATTCCAGCCTTGGCAACCGGGTGCACCATGGTTCTGAAACCTTCAGAAATTGCACCTTTGTCTGGTATGGTGTTTTCAGAAATTATGCACGAAGCTGGTGTTCCGGCCGGTGTTTACAACATGATTAATGGGGACGGGCCAGGCGTTGGAACGCAACTGTCGGGTCACAAAGATGTTGATATGGTCAGCTTTACGGGATCAACCCGTGCAGGAACCCTGATTTCAAAAAACGCGGCAGACACGATCAAACGCGTAAGTTTGGAATTGGGCGGCAAGGGGGCGAATTTGATATTCCCATCCGCCAAAGAAAACGCAGCAACGCAAGGTGCGCAGCGCGTGTTCAACAATTCAGGTCAATCCTGTAACGCACCAACACGCATGTTGGTGCATTCCAGCAGATATGATCAGGCAATTGAAGACGTTGTCGCAGCGGCAGATGCAACACAGGTTAAATCCGCGCATGAAGAGGGGCGCCACATTGGGCCAGTCGTCAGCGAAGTGCAATTTAACAAAATTCAAAACTTGATTGAAAAAGGAATTCAGGAAGGCGCTCGACTGGTGGCTGGTGGGCCCGGCCGGCCTGAAGGCGTGAACCGAGGTTATTATGTTCGACCCACGGTATTTGCCGATGTGAACAACGAGATGACCATAGCCCGTGAAGAAATATTCGGACCAGTCTTTTGTGTTCAATCTTTTGAAACAGAGGAAGAGGCGATCGCAATCGCAAATGATACTGATTACGGGCTCACAAATTATATTCAATGCCAAGACGCAGATCAAAAACGCCGTGTCGCACGTCAACTGCGTTCAGGAATGGTGGAAATCAACCGTGTTGGTTTTGGCCAAGGTTCTGCCTTTGGTGGGTACAAGCAATCCGGAAATGGGCGCGAAGGCGGCGCATTCGGCTTGCATGAATTTTTGGAAGTCAAATCCGTCAGCAACTGGGACGATTGATACTTCTCGATTAGGCGGCTGACTTTAGGTCGGTCGCCTTTCCCGCGGATGGTAAAAGAAAGGTGAAACGGGTCCTTCGTTCATCATCAATATCCAGATACAATCCGCCGTATGATTGCTCAGCAAATCCCTTTGCCATGGACAAACCTAACCCAGATCCCTGGCCCACGTCTTTTGTGGTAAAAAACGGTTCGAATATTCGCTTTTGTAGAGCCTGATCAATCCCACTTCCACTGTCGGAAATAGAGATGGCAACATAATCACCATCTTCGAGTGATCTTTCACGCGCTTGCTTATCTGTTGATTTGATTTCAACCATTTTAGCGGCAATCGTAATACTTCCCTTTTCAGGGATTGCATCCCGGGCGTTGATCACCAAATTTAAAATCGCTGTTTCGAATTGACCAATATCAACGTTGATCAAATCCAGTTTTCCCGAAATATCAACTTTGATTACCACCTTGTCTGATATGATTGGCCTAATCATCTTCACAAAAGTTGGAACAAAGTCACGCAAATCAACTAACTTGGGGCTTAGATGCGCTTGCCTTGAAAACGACAGTAAATGCGAAATAAGCACCGAAGCTTTCTTGGCAGATTCATATGCTCCATCCACCAAACTCAACTTTTCCTCGTTGGATTGAACTTCTTTGTATAAGTCCAGATTCCCCATTATCACGGTCAAGATATTGTTGAAGTCATGGGCGATCCCACCGGCCATCTGTCCAACCAGCTGCATTTTTTGGATTTCAGCCGTACGATTTGTTGCCAGCCGCAGTTGGGCCCGAACACGAAATGCCGCAGACAAAGCAATGCAATAGTAAGACATTATAGCGATGCCCAATGTCACGATTATCAATTTGTCGGGCCAACTTAAGACACCAAGCAATATATCAATTGTTACCAAAACGATGAACAACCCATTCGCAAAACCATCACCGATTGCAAAACTGGGCAGGGCGGCCCTTTGCGAAACGGAATGCATCATCGCACCAAACGAAAGTGCAACAGCAGCTACACGATACACATAATCGCCGGTCATCCACAGAAAAATGGGGAGCGATATGAATATGACGGCTGTAATCGTATTGCAGATTACGGCTGTTTGAAAAATTTTGCGGCGATATCGCTTACGCGCTTGATGCGTTATGAATTGAAGGACGCCAAGGCACAGGCTGTACAGAAAAAACCAAACCATGGGAAAAACGAGATCATAAGCAAAATAAGCAGCAAAAATCGGAATTGCCAACAAAACCATTCGAAGTTGAAATTCTGAATTCTGCACCATATCCGTTTGACCCAGATATTGGTACTGGTCTCGATAATCAGATTTGGAGAACCACCGCACGCACACTACCTCGTTGTGTTTTTTCCAACTATACGTGCTTAGGTTGTTTTTTCAATCGTCATTAAAAAGGCAAAGGTGCCGTAAACTGGTGCGACTTTCCGCCATCAGGATGCTTTAATCGCAATCGATGCGCGTGCAACATGAGCCTGTCAAAATCTTGAGCTGCACCATCGGCATAAAACGGATCACCCAAAATGGGATGACCCAATGCCAACATATGTACCCGCAATTGATGCGAACGCCCAGTTTTAGGGAACATTTGCATGCGTGTTTCATATTCAGACCGCGACAAAACTTTCCATTCCGTCAATGCCTTGCGTCCCGTCTCATGGCAGACTTTCTGTTTTGGCCGATTTGGCCAATCCACAATCAGAGGCAAATCAACTTCACCAGAATCTTGCGCAACCACACCCCAAAGACGGGCAACGTAGGTTTTTTTGATGAAACGCTTTTCAAACTGCAAGCCAAGATGACGCTGAGCATGAGGTGTGACAGCAAAGACCATGACACCAGATGTATCGCGATCCAATCGATGAACCAAAAGAGCAGTGGGAAACACCGCCTGAACACGGGATAACAGACAATCCGCTAAGTGTTCCCCTTTGCCAGGCACACTCAGCAGGCCACTGGGCTTGTTCACGACAATGATTTCATGGTCGTCATAAATTATGTCCAATGGGCTTTGGGGCGGTGAATACAGGGTCATTCTACGGCCCCTACTCCATTTTCTGGATGCCGGGAATACCTTGGTTCAAATTGAAAAGGGAGGGGTCACCCTCCCTTTCACATGCGTTTGGGGCATGTATCAATTTCCACCACCAATGATGGGCATGCCAATCAGACTTTAACACGCTCCGATTTCGGATCGTAGAAAGGTTTCGACGAAACTTCAGCCGCGACACGTGTGCCTGCCACGTCGATTTCATAGGTTGAAGCCAGAACATCAGCCAGCTTCTCACCCTGACACGGCACATAGCCCATACCCATCGCCGCGCCCATGTGGTGGCCATAGGTGCCTGATGACAGGTAGCCCATAACCTCACCATCGCGCAGAATGGTTTCGTTGTGATACAAAAGCGGCTCACTATCTTTAAGTTTGAATTGAAGCAAACGCTGCGAAACGCCTTCTTCTTTTTTCTTCAACACAGCGTCGCGGCCGATGAAGTCAGGCTTGTCGGTTTTCACGGCAAAGCCAAGGCCCG
This sequence comes from Planktomarina sp., assembly GCA_020630015.1. Lineage (GTDB taxonomy): Bacteria > Pseudomonadota > Alphaproteobacteria > Rhodobacterales > Rhodobacteraceae > Planktomarina. The sequence continues at coordinate 55,333 of JAHDCF010000003.1, forward strand.
CCTCAACAACGTGGTCTTCCGACGTGATGTCATGCCCGAAGTGGCGGAAGCCTTTTTCGATGCGGCATGTATCCATCATGTGCATGCCGCACAGCTTCAGATCCAGTGACTGGCCGGCGTCATGCAGTGTTTCAAAAACATGGCCCGCCATATCTGCAGAAACATAGATCTCCCAACCCAGTTCACCCACATAGGTCACGCGGTGCGCGCGCGCCATCGCCATACCCAGTTCGATTTCTTGCGCCGTACCAAACGGGTTGGTGTCGTTGCTGAAATCCGCAGGTGAAACCAGTTCCAGCAGCTTACGGCTGTTCGGCCCCATCACCGCCAGTACGCCTTCGCCTGCTGTCACATCGGTGATGACAACGTTGAAGTCACCTTTGTGGCGCTCCATCCAAGTCTGGTCTGCCAAGCGTGTGGCGGCAGGTGTTACAACGACATAGGCCGTTTCTGTTAGGCGCGTGACGGTGACGTCAGCCTCAATCCCGCCAGTCCGGTTCAGGAACTGCGTGTAAACGATCTTGCCGTTTTCAACATCGTACTGCCCTCCGCCAACATAGTTCATAAAGGCGGTGGCATCCGGGCCTTCGACACGGATTTTGCCGAAGGATGACATGTCATACATGCCGACATTGGTGCGGATCGCATTGTGTTCAGCCGCCACATTGTCAAAGAAGTTCTGACGCTTCCACGAATATTCGTACTCCGGTGTCTGGCCTTCGTTCGCAAACCAGTTGGCCCGTTCCCAACCGGCCAGTTCGCCCATTACCGCACCGTTTTGCATCAGGTGGTGATGGAACGGCGTGCGGCGCACACCGCGGGCCGTTGCCTTTTGGCGATAGGGGTAGTGGTCGGCATACAGCAGGCCCAAGGTTTCTTTTGACCGTTCGAACAGATAGGTCTTGTTGCCCTGGAATGGTTGCATCCGGCTGATGTCCACATCGCCCAGATCAAACGGTTTTTCACCGCTGTCCATCCATTCCGCCAGCGCCTGACCCGCGCCACCTGCGGATTGAATACCAATTGAGTTAAAGCCCGCAGCCACCCAAACATTGTCCATCTCGGGTGCAAGGCCAAGGTGATAGGCATCATCAGGCGTAAAACTCTCAGGGCCGTTAAAGAAGGTATGAATCCCCGCCTCAGCCAACATCGGAAGGCGTTCGCACGCGGCTTCCAGGATTGGTTCAAAGTGGTCGAAATCTTCCGGCAGCTGATCGAATTCGAAGTTCGCCGGAATACCATCCATCGCCCACGGCTTTGCGTTGGGTTCAAACGCGCCCAACAGCATTTTGCCCGCGTCTTCTTTATAGTACGCGCATTCATCCGGAACACGTAGCACCGGTTGTTGTGTCAGCCCTTCGATGGCTTCCGTCACGATATAGAAGTGCTCACACGCGTGCAGGGGCACGTTTACACCCAGCATGCGGCCCACTTCGTGACCCCACATGCCGCCGCAGTTCACGACCATCTCAGTCTCGATGGTGCCGCTATCGCCGGCCTCGTTCGTCCAATCAACGCTTTTGATGCGGCGGCCTTCTTTGGCCACGGCTACAGCCTTGGTGCGTTCGATAACTTTCGCACCCATCTGGCGCGCACCTTTGGCCAATGCCAATGCGATGTTGGCCGGATCACCTTGCCCGTCCAGCGGCAACCAAACACCCGCCGTCACACCATCGATGTTCAGATGTTCGTATTTCGCCTTCACTTCATCAGGGCTGATTTCTTCAACCTCCACACCAAAGGCGCGGGCCATGGCCGCTTGGCGAAAAATCTCTTCCTTACGCTCATCGGTCAGGGCAACGGTGATCGAACCACACCGTTTGAAGCCTGTGGCAACACCGGTTTCAGCTTCCAAGTCACCGTACAGTTCCTGACTATATTTCGCGAGCTTGGTCATGTTCGCAGTCGCGCGCAATTGCGCAATCAGGCCCGCTGCGTGCCATGTTGTGCCGCTGGTCAGCTGCTTGCGTTCCAGCAGTACAACGTCTTTCCAACCCTTTTTGGCCAAGTGGTAGGCCACGGAACATCCGATAACACCCCCGCCGATAATTACGACGCGTGCTTTGCTTGGTACGCTCATCCCATCATCCCTTTTCAATCTCGAAGTCTTTGAAGGCCAGCACTGCGGCGGCCGCAATCATCAGGCCACCAGAGACGCGCGTAAGCACCGGCCCCTGAAGCCAAACCAGTTTTGTTTTCACGCGATCAGCCCCCCAGCCGTAGGCAAACAGCTGAACCCCATCGACCAGCACATAGGTCGCGCCCAAGATCAAAAGCTGGGGCACCAAAGGCGCAGATGGATCCAGAAACTGGGGGAATAAGGCCGCAAAGAAGATCACTGCCCAAGGGTTTGCCATTGCAGTCACAAAACCTTGGCCAAACAGCTTGCGCAGGCGTGTGTGTTGGGCGGCTTCCAACCCTTGCGGTTCAACCTGGCCAAACAGCATTTTCAGGCCAAGATACAAAAGAAAGGCCACACCGGCCCATTTGATCGCCATAAGTGCCCAAGCCGTTGTGGCCAACACGGCTGCCAAACCAAAGGCCGCCACAATCATCTGCACCATATTTGCAGATAAATCACCGGCAATCGTCGCGAGGTTCCGTTTGGGTCCATGACGCATACCATTCGCAATCGAAAGCAATTCGGTACTGTCCGGCGGCCCTGTGAAAAAGACCGCCAAAGTGACAAGATAAAGGCTGTAGACCTCCCACGTCATGTCGTAGCCCAATAAAGAAACAGACATCCAGCATAGAACCAATCCACGGTCACACACCCGCTGGTATACCACTTGAAAAACACGGTTCCGTTTCCGCTGTGCTTTAGCAAATCCCAAACCCCATGCAAAAAGATCGCGGTAACGACAAAAAGAGGGTTCCAAAGGCCGAGGATCGACATTGCAATCAAACCGGAGGCAATTGTTGTCTCAAGTGAGAAGAAATTTCCAGCTTTGACGGCAGCCCAAGGGTAGGTGAAATTCATTATTACTGAAAAGAACACTGCCAAGGGCCAAACCGTTTCAACTGGCAAGCTCGCATGAGTCACAATGATCCCCAGAACATAGATCGTGCACAGCACCTTGAGGCCCATAAAATTTCTGGTCCAAATGGATTCGTGACTATTGATCCAGCTCATGGATACATTTCCGAATACTTGGTCTTGTAGAGGGCTATCATCTCCTCCTCGGTCACGCCATCGTCATACGGGGGCGTTGATAGGGGCTTGCAGGCCGTCACATCGATCAAGACAATTGCGTTTATTCGACCTTCAAGTTCACCCCACACATCACTCCATTGTGGGGCGAGCTTTTCATATTCTTGTGTTCCCCGCCGTATAACCCGTGTGTCACCCCGTACCCGGCATCCCTTTCTGGTGAAGGCATCAACAAAGTTAACTTCCACTTCTGGACTGTGGCCAATATTCTGCAAAGTTCCCGGTGATCTGATTTCACCAAAAGCTATTGTCGCATCATCCAACACCACAAAAGTGCCCTTGGGGCTAACGGCCGGACGCCCGCCGGGTGTGACGCTGGCCACAAATCCAAGACGGACACGTTCGATTGTTTGAATGGCGGACGGGTTTAACATCACTTTCCTTTGAACTCTGCTGCCAACGCTGCGATATGCGCCGGGCCCACTTCACAACACCCACCAATCATTGTGGCCCCAAGATCAGCCCAAGTTTTAGCAAATTCCAAATAATCTGCCGGTCCCAAATCAGTGCGCGTCTTTAGAATATCAACGGTGGCACCCACCTTATTGAAATCCGCGTGGATGCCCGTAAATCCATTGGCATACGCCCCAAAGGGAACATCTGCTTGCGCCAAAATTGGCAGGCCCTGTGAAACCACCTCTGGCAATGAACAATTTAGATTCACAAAGGCCGGTTTGAATTCTTCAATCAATGGAAACACTTCTTCCAATGCCTCTCCGGATCGCAGTTTTGTCCCTTCGGCATCATCCACCGTCAAAGACAACCAAACCGGCAAGCCCGTTTCAGCACACCCCAAAAGACCGCCGCGCGCCTGATCCACGCTTGCCATGGTTTCCAGTATGTGCACATCCACATATTGTGACTGGCGTTTGGCCAACGGGGCATAAGCCGCCGCCGCATCCGCAGCTGGAGGGGCTTTGTCAGGCTGATAAGAAAACCCCTGTGGGCCCATTGATCCGGCCACAATCCCACCACCGTTTGCGTCCCGTGCTGCCACCGCAATTTCACAGGCCAGTTCGGTCAATTCATCTATGCGCGGCAACAACCCTTCAGGTTCCAATCGATCTGGAAGAACGGCATATGTGTCTGTGGTCACGACATCCGCCCCTGCGGCAAAGTAATCATCATGAACAGCACGCACCAATTCAGGCGCATCCAACAAAGCCTGCGTTGACCAAAGGCCCGTCGCACGTCCCGCGCGGGCAATCAGCTCTTGCCCCAATCCACCGTCCAGAATGATCATCGCTTGTCCTTTCTTCAAGACTAAGAAGTCTTTGCTGAATGAGGCATTGCCCCGAATATGTGGTGTGGGCGGATTGACCCGCCCACCCAATTTGATCAAGCGCGGATGCGCACGTTTTCAGGATCCCACACGGGCTGATCCGCCTGAACCGTCGCTTTGACACGATCGCCAAATACGTTGATTTCAACCTCTGTGCCAACAGCGTGCAAGCCGATATCCAGCATGGCCAGAACGTTGATCTGGCCTGACCGGTAGCCCATGGCGCATGATGTTACGGCACCCACAACCTTATCACCTTGGTAAATCGGCGACATGTAAGGCGCATCGCAATCATGGTGATCCATGACCAGCGTGGCAAAGCGTTGTGTCACACCTTGCTGCTTTTCGGCCAGAATGGCTGCTTTACCCGGGAAATCTTGCGGTTTGTCCAGCTTAACAAAGCGTTCCAAGCCACCTTCCAAGATGCTGTAGTCTGTTGAAAGGTCACCCTTCCAAGCGCGATAGCCCTTTTCAACACGCATCGAATTGAGCGCGTACATTCCGAACGGCACAGCACCTGCGCCAAGAACCGCATCAAAAATTTCAGCCGTATCTTCCATAGAAGAATGGATTTCCCAACCGAGTTCGCCCGCAAAAGAAACGCGCAACAGATGCACATTTTTGCCAGCCACTTTGCCGGGTTGATGGGTCAGCCAACCCAGTGAAAGATCGGCTTCTACACCCAACTTTTCGAAAGTTTCCCGTGTGGTCGGACCGCACACGATCAAAGTGTTGAAGTCACGGGTGTGATCGATCAATGACAAACCTTTTGGCAGCGCTTTCGACAAAACTTCAAAGTCGTGCCATTGCGCAGCAGCAGCGGTGATCAACGTGAACTTATCTTCTTCGTGGCGCACCAAAGACATCTCGGTCAGGATCTTGCCTTTGCTGTCGGCAAAATAGGCAAGGTTCATCCGACCGATCTTTGGCAAGGCGCCTGTGATCATACCGCGCAGCCATTCAGCCGCACCTTCACCTGACAGGTTGTACCGGCTGAACCCGCACAGATCCAAAACGCCGCAACCATCACGAACGGCTTCGACTTCTTCTTTGATGCGCTGTTCCCACGGGCCGGAACGGCTCCATGTCTCAGTTGTTTCAACCGACGTGTCGTCGCCATCTTTGGCAAACCAGTTGGCCCGTTCCCATCCGTTGTACGCGCCCATCACGCCGCCCAGTTCGCGGATTTTAGCGTCAACTGGTGACAATTTCTTGTCACGGCCTGCGGGCCATTCCTTTTGCGGAAAGTGGATGCCGTATTCATGGCCATAGGTTTCCAGCGCTTTGGCATGGCAATGATCGTGGTCGGTGTAATCGGTATAACGGCGGGGGTCAGATGACCAATTGTCGGCTTCGGTTTCCCCATGGATGATCCATTCTGAAAGGATCTTACCCGCGCCACCGCCTTGCGCGATGCCGAACGTGAAAGAATGCCCTTCGAATGCGTTGCGCACACCGGGCATTGGGCCAATCATTGGCAGGCCGTCAGGGGCATAAGGGATCGGGCCATTGATGTTACGCGCGACACCTTGGGTACCCAAAATCGGAACGCGGGCCATGGCATCTTCAATGTACCATTCCAACCGCTCCAGATCATCCGGGTAAAGCTGGAAACTGAAATCTTCGGGCATCGGATCTTCGGGCGTGACCCAATGTGCCTTACAGTTCCGTTCGTATGGGCCTAAGTTCAGGCCGTGCTTGTCCTGACGCAGATAGTAAGAGCTGTCGACATCGCGCAGCAAAGGCACCTTGTGACCAACGTCTTTGGTCCATGCTTCAAGCTCGGGGATTTCATCGGTCAGGAAGTACTGGTGGCTCATCACAACCATAGGCACGGTGCGCCCGCCGAACGGCTTGAACATCTCGCCCACGCGCTGAGCATAATAGCCGGCGCAATTCACGACCTTTTCACAACGAATGTCGCCCTTGTCGGTTTTCACAATCCATTCATCACCGTCACGTTCAATACCGTTGACAGGGCAGAACCGTTCGATCTTTGCGCCCAGATCGCGGGCCCCTTTTGCCATTGCCTGCGTCAGCTGCGCGGGATCCATGTCACCGTCGTAGGGATCCCACATACCGCCTTCCAGATCATGAGTTTCCATGAAGGGGTGGGCTTCCTTCATTTCCTCATTGGTCATCATTTCAAGCGGAAGGCCCAGCGCCTGACCCTGTGCGCAGATCTTTTCGAATTCCATCATGCGTTCTTTGGAATGCGCCAAACGCACCGAACCCGTGACGTGATAGTTGATCGGGTAATCTACGGCTTCGGCCAAACCGCGATACATCTCGGCCGAATACCGCTGCATGTTCATCACCGCCCAATTGGGTGCAAAGTTCGGGCAGTTTCCGGCCGCATGCCAGGTTGAACCGGCTGTCAGTTCGTTCTTTTCCAAAAGAACACAGTCTGTCCAACCTTCTTTCGCCAAATGGTACAGAGTCGAGGTTCCGACGACCCCGCCGCCGATGATGACCACGCGGGCCGTGCTAGGAATATCAGCCATTTAAAGACTCCCTCAGTCGATGATCAAACGGGCTGCCAGCCCGCCGAATAAGATTGCTGTGATTTTATTTAGAATCGTAACCCGCGCCCGAAGGGCATCGGCGAAATAGCCCGCAGCAGCCCCCAAACACAAAACGAACAGAAAGCCGTTGAAAGCGAATATCGCCCCCAACAGAATAATTTGTATCCAAACTGGACCAATCGTCGGGTCTGTGAATTGCGGGATAAACGCAAAAATAAACAAGGCTGTTTTCGGGTTTAAAACATTCGTTACAAAGCCCCGACGGATGGCCTGCCCTATGGAGGGCGCGGCCCGGCCTTGCCCCAGTTCATCGGATGAATTCCACGCCTGCCAAGCCATAAACAACAAATAAACAGCACCTGCATATCGGATAATATCGTAAGATGCAGGATAAGCTAAAAGTAATGCAGATACCCCTGCAGCAGCCAACGCAATATGGATCAGAATGCCAAGGTTGATACCCAGCGCCGCCGCCATTCCGATCTTAGCACCACCTGCAATTCCACTTGCAGAAACGAAAACGAAATCGGCCCCCGGCGTGATATTGAGAAGAAGACCAGCAACAATAAAGGTCAACAATAGGGTTGGATCCAACCCGATCAACACATCCCAAAGCATCAGTCAGTCCTCTGAGGCAAGTCATCGGTCAAATCATAATAGTCACCCTTGTCCGCAACAAAAATGTGCCGCTGAATTTTTACATTCGTAGGGTCATCTATCGCCCCAAGCGAGAAGCTCATTTTATCTTCGTCATCGTGTTTCCAAAACAGGAACGAACCACACGTTGAACAAAAACCGCGTTGGGCGACATCGCTGGCGCGATACCATTTCACATCACCCGAGATTTCGAAACTATCGAAAGGCGCATTGCCAGATGCCCAATAGTGCCCAGACTGTTTTCGACATTGACTGCAATGACACGCAGTGGCCGATGTTGTTTGACCAACCTTAAATGTTATTTTTTTGCACAAACATGATCCCTGCATCATCACATCCTTAATAAACCGGTGGTGCGATCACCCAAATCACCACGCAAGGTGTCTGGGTTGACGGATTTTCCCAACGATAGGATTCACCCCGAATGCGGAAACTGTCCCCTTGGGTAAGATCAAAACACTTTTCTGCAATCCACAATTTCAATGATCCTGAAACAATGTACCCAACTTCTTGGGTGGGCCTTTGATTGGCGTCGATAAGTTTTGCGCCAGGTTCAAAAGTGGAATGAACAACTTCAAAATCATCCGTTAAGTCTGGTGACAAAAGCTCCTCTACCAAACCATTTTCACGACTACCGATCGGGCGTCGGCTGTTTTGGCGCACAACAAACCCAGCTTCATGAGCAGGTGCAGGACCAGATCCAAAAAGGGACGAAACCGAAATATCCAGCACCTTAGCCAAATCACGAAGATCGCTGATGCCGGGTTCGGACAAATCTCTCTCGACTTGGCTTAGCCAGCCAACTGAACGCCCCAATCGATCAGCCAAATCCGAGAGAGTCATCCCCCGCGCCTTACGAAGCGCGCGGATGTCGGCCCCCAGAGTTTGACTTTGGTTCGATTGAAACATGAATCGCCCGTGAAAATTTTTAACTTATTTTCACGCTGATATAATTCGTGAAAAAATGCAAGAATTTTTCACGGGTATTTGATAGAAAAACTAATTCGTAAATACTTGTCGTAAGATCTTTTCCAGCTCTTCGGAATCCGATTGGTTGAATGCAGCGGGTTGATTGCTGTCGATATCCAAAACCGCGATCACCTCACCTTTGGTATCAAAAACAGGCAACACAATTTCCGATCTCGTCGAACTTGCGCAGGCAATATGGCCAGGAAAAAGATCAACATCCTCTACCAATTGGGTTTCTTTTGATTTTGCTGCGGCACCGCACACCCCCCGATCAAACGGGATTACCAGGCAACCATGACCACCTTGGTATGGTCCAATTTTCAAAAGATTGGGTTCCGTCACACGATAAAACCCGGTCCAATCAAACCGATCATCGGCATGATGCAATTCGCAAACAACCGTGGCCATCAACGCGACTTCGTCTGTTTCACCATGCGTTAAACTTGCAATCGATTTCCCAATAAAATCATAGTCGATTTTGTTCATTTTACCCGCTTTCGAACAAACTTTGGCATGAAATACGAGCGCTTAGTCGCTGCGACAATCTTAAAAAATGCAAGAATACATTTTTTTTACCACTTCGGTTTAGCCTTACCAAGACAACGAAGGATTATACATATGAACGTCACGGTGAGCTTTGAAAAAGATTTGACGGTACTCACACCGATTGGACCAAGACTGGATGCCGTTCATACATTGGGATTCAAAGAACAGATGCGCAAAGCCATCTCTGACACGTCTGGCCCTCTTATGCTGGATCTAAAGATGGTGGAATTTTTGGACAGTTCTGGTTTAGGCGCCATCGTGGCCATGTCACGGGTTTTGGGTTCGGAAAGACGTTTGGACATTCGTTCTTTGAACCCATTGGTGCAGCGCGTTTTCACACTTACTCAAATGGACAAAGTCTTTCGCATTTGTGCGACTGCTAACTTGAGCTAGCTTGCATGACTGACAAAACAGTTTTGTTCCGAAGTTTTTCCAATACACCTGCATCGGCCGCTGCAACCTTATCAGATTGCATGCAGTTTATTCGCGGGCTTTCCCAAAATTGCGATGACATAGAGATCGCATTGGCCGAAGCCCTCAACAATGTGGTGGATCACGCTTATCCACAAAATGGCTTAGGTGAAGTTGAAATCGTTCGAAGCTCTGATTCTGAATTACAATGCATTATCAAAGACTTTGGAACAGGTATCGGTTCTCGAAACCTTGATTCTGAAATGGCTTACAGACGTGGGGAACGTGGTCGCGGCATGACGTTGATGGGAAGTATTGCCCATCGGTTGAAGATTGATTCAACCGCAGGGGGAACTTGTTTAAGCATGATGTTCAAAGTTCAGAAAAAATAATCAAAAAACACTCGTCCATCATGGATAAAACGCTAGGCTTCTTTCGGGGAAGAAGGAGCCTTCATTATGCGTGATTTTCATTTGCCAGGTCGATCAGCGGTCCATGCTTGCCATGGAATGGTGGCCACATCACACCCTGTTGCCGCTCAAGCTTCCCTAGAAGTTTTGAAGTCAGGTGGAAATGCCGTTGATGCCGCAATCACGGGTGCTGTCCTCTTAGGTCTCTGCGAACCCCAAATGACCGGGATTGGAGGGGACATGTTTGCACTGGTCCAACCAAGCCCTGATCAATTGCCCGTTGCATTGAATGGATCCGGACGCGCAATCGCAGCGGCCGATCCAGATAGGTTAAGAAAGCAGGGCCATACCAAAATCGATTTACAATCACCGGATGCAGTAACCATTCCCGGTGCAATAGACGGCTTCTGCACCTTGTCAGAATCTTATGGTACCTGGGGTATGGATCGATGCCTTGCCCCATCCATAAACTATGCCAGAACAGGTATTCCTGTCGCACCTCGTGTTGCTTTTGATTGGAAGACCGATGCGAATGTATTGGGATCGGTTGCCCAAAACTTCTATCTTTCAAATGGGAAAGCACCGATTATGGGCGACATTTTTCGTGCGCCGAAACAAGCTGATGTTCTTGAAATGATTGCGAAAAATGGAAGATCAGGTTTTTATGAAGGTGATGTCGCACGGGATATGGTCGAAAGCTTGCAGTCACAAGGCGGTCGTCACACTCTGGACGATTTTGCCCAAAATAAGCCAACTTTCTCAGCCCCAATATCAGCGGATTATGGCGGTGTTACCTTGCTTGAGCATCCGCCAAATGGCCAAGGCGCGACGGCGCTTTTGATGCTGAACATGTTGAAAGAGTTTGACATCAAATCAATGGATCCGTGGGGCCCGGACCGGATTCATTTGGAGGCTGAAATTGCCAAACTTGCTTATGATGCGCGTGATCGCTTTATCTCTGATCCAGATGTTTTGAATGCAACTGAATACCTTTTGGACCCCAAGTTGGCAAAAAATCTATCTGCTTTGATAGATCCAAAAGCCGCGATCAAAACTGCAATGAAAAGAAGTGAAGCTGTGCATAAAGACACCGTATACATTACCGTCATTGACGAAAATCGTATGTCAGTTTCTCTGATTTATTCAATCTTCCATGGTTTTGGCTCTGGCATCGCATCGCAAAAATACGGGATCTTGTTCCAGAATCGAGGCGCCGGCTTCAACTTAACGCCGGGGCATCCCAATGAGTTGGGTCCAAACAAACGCCCAATGCACACCATAATTCCCGGTATGCTAATGAAAGATCAAAATCTGATTGCAAGTTTTGGGGTCATGGGTGGTGCGTACCAACCAAATGGCCATGTCAGGTACCTTTCAAATCTGGTTGATTTTGGATGTGATCCGCAGTCAGCAATTGACGCACCACGAAGCTTTGCTGAAGGTGAAATATTGAAACTGGAACGCGGGTATCCGGAATCAGTTCACCAAGACCTTATCAAAAAGGGTCATAAAATTCTGGTTCCCGAAGGCCCGATTGGGGGTGCTCAATCTATCACAATTGCGGAAAATGGCACTTTAATTGGAGCTTCCGACCCAAGAAAAGACGGCTGCGCAATCGGGTATTAGTTTAGCTGAACATGCAGCGGGTAACCGCCATCTTCGAACGGGCCAAAAAGATCATGGATATCAGGGTGATCCACAGGTTCACCCGAATAATCGGCGATCAAATTTTGCTCTGAAACATAAGCAATATAGTAGCTTTGATCATTTTCAGCCAAGAGATGATAAAACGGCTGCTCTTTAACGGGCCGGCTGTCTTCTGGGATCGCGGCGTACCATTCGTCCGTGTTGGAAAATTCAGGATCAACATCAAAAACAACCCCGCGAAACGGATGCTTTTTGTGGCGAACCACTTGCCCCAAATGATACTTCGCGCGTGTTGTTGTCATCTGCTTTTCCATTTTTCCTTATTAGAACCTGACGAATTCGGAGTCCATGGTTTACGGGCAATTTGGGCCGAAACAGTCTGTGCCCATCGCGGGCACAGTTCGCTCTTCAAAACAATCGAGAAAACAACGAATTACTGTTTTCAAATCGTCAACAAGGGGGTGTAAAATCCCAAAAAATAGTATATAATTACCTGATAAATATAACAAAAAGCGTGAGGCAACATGAGTAATACTCTTCGTGCCCTTTTCATAGTAGCCCTGGTTGCGGGCTGTGGGGCAAAACAAGGCGGAAATCCAAAAGCACCCAATGCATTGGATGATGCTTGCGGCATTCTAGACGAACGCAAAAATTTCCTTCCGGCGTTTCGCAAAACCCAAGACAGATATGGCGTGCCTATCGCCGTGTTGATGTCGATGATTTGGCAGGAAAGCAAATTCAAGGCAGAGGCCCGAACCCCAAATCAGTATAAGCTTGGCGTTATTCCCGTTGGCAGACAAAGTTCAGCTTATGGATATGCGCAGGCTTTGGATGCGACTTGGGAAGAATACAAAGATCTGACCGGTCGTTCCCGCGCCAAAAGAAACAATATCTTTGACGCAGCAGAATTCATGGGATGGTACATGGCCCAATCCAACAAAGAGCTTGGCTTGGCAATGAATGACACCAGAAACCAATATCTTGCCTATCACGATGGGAGAAACGGCTTCCGCCGCGGAACATATCGTAAAAAGGCTTGGCTTGTGAATATCGCAAACGGGTTACAAGACCGTGCGATCATGTATCACATCCAACTTGAAGACTGTGGTAAAATCTAAAGAAAAAGGGCCGCTAAACTTTAGCGGCTCCATTTTTTCATTTCGGACTGGATATTGAACAGGCGGTTCGGAACACTTACCCCTTCGGTCCAATCCCCCAAAATCACCGTTGTGACGTTTCCGGTCCGGTCGTCCACAATCCATTGGCGCAATTGAACTGGATTTCCTGTGAAAACCATTTGGATGAAACCGTAATCGGGGCGTTTGGGATCTTGCGCCGTAACAACCGTTTTGGTTCCGTCAGATTTATGTCCTGTCACCATATTTCGCCGCGCGAGGTTGACGTTCTTTTCCAGAATTATCTTTAGTGGCGTTTGGTTCAGTGGGAACCGAGTTGGTTCATCCGACTTGGGATCAAACACCGCAACCTGACCACCGCCGGCCATGACCAATGATTTTGTCGGGGGCGCATATTCAAAACGAACACGCCCAGGTCGTTTCAGATACATCGTACCAGTTGAAATGGAGCCATCCCCGTTCACTTGGGTGAACTTTCCTTTCGCGGTTTGCAAACCGTTCAGATAATTCGAGATGGCATTCAATGATAATTTTTCAGCAGCCGCTGGGCTGGCCAAAAGGAACAAGGCAATAAGAATCTTTTTCATAACTGCAACCTATGCATCAATGTCTGCGATTACATCTCACATGACATCACAAAATTGACAGGGGAATTCTGGCATTCAAAGGTCATGAAGGATGACCAAATATGGTCATCCCTGTTCTGGTACCAGAATTTCACGTTTCCCAACATGATTAGCTGCACTCACAAGACCGCTGTCTTCCATTTGTTCAACCAAACGTGCGGCTTTGTTGTATCCAATCGCCAATTTGCGCTGGATATAGCTGGTGGAGCATTTGCGATCTTTGATCACGATCTGAACGGCCGTGTCGTAAAGTGCATCTTCTCCGTCTGTGTTTCCGCCAAGGCCAAGAACCGCATCAATGCTGCTTTCTTTGTCTTCATCAGGGCCATCCACAACACCTGAAAGGTATTTTGGTGGTCCGAAGGCTTTTTGATGGTTCACCACCTCTTCTACTTCTTCGTCAGAACAGAAGGGTCCGTGCACGCGCGTGATTTTTCCACCACCCGCCATATACAACATGTCACCCATGCCAAGCAGTTGTTCTGCCCCCATTTCCCCAAGGATTGTCCGGCTGTCGACTTTGGATGTCACTTGGAAGGAAATCCGGGTTGGGAAGTTCGCCTTGATGGTGCCCGTAATGACATCCACCGACGGGCGTTGGGTTGCCATGATCAAGTGGATGCCGGATGCCCGCGCCATCTGCGCCAATCGTTGAATACAAGCTTCAATTTCTTTACCGGCAACCATCATCAGGTCTGCCATCTCGTCTACGATTACAACGATATACGGCAGTTTTTCTGGTGCGAATTCCTCTGTTTCGAATATGGGTTCGCCTGTTTCGTCGTCAAATCCGGTTTGAACGGTTCGGCTAAACAGTTCCCCTTTTTCAAGGGCGTCTTTAACGCGGCTGTTGTACCCGTCGATATTCCGCACGCCCATCTTAGACATTTTGCGGTAGCGATCTTCCATTTCTCCAACGACCCATTTCAAAGCCACAACTGCCTTCTTTGGATCTGTCACCACAGGTGACAACAAATGCGGAATTCCATCATATACACTCAGTTCCAGCATTTTGGGATCAATCATGATCATTCGGCATTCATCTGGTGTCAGCTTATAAAGAAGCGACAAGATCATTGTGTTGATCGCCACCGATTTACCTGAACCAGTGGTCCCAGCAATCAGCAGGTGGGGCATCTTAGCCAAGTTTGCCACAATCGGCTGACCACCAATATCTTTGCCCAAAGCGAGCGGGAGTTTATGGTTTCCATCACCGAAATCGCGTGCGGAAAGGATTTCGCGCAAAGCAACGATTTCACGATTTTCGTTAGGCAATTCGATCCCAATGACCGAACGTCCAGGTACGGTGCTGACACGTGTTGCCAATGCGGACATGGAACGGGCAATATCATCGGCCAAACCGATTACACGGCTTGCCTTCAGACCGGGTGCTGGTTCCAATTCATACATGGTCACCACTGGCCCGGGACGAACCGAAACAATATCCCCTTTTACACCGTAGTCATCCAAAACAGTTTCAAGCATTCGGGCGTTTTCTTCCAACGCTTCGTTCGACAGAACATGACGTTCAACGCGATCAGGATTCATTAGAAGCGACAATGGGGGTGTTTCGTACGCCGTAGGTTCAGGCGCTTCGAACTTCATCTTTGGTTCTGCTTCCGAAACAGCTTGCTTGGATTTTGGAACTGGTTTTTGTGACCGGGGTCTGATCAACGGCTGATGAATTGGGGTCGAGGAAACTTCTTCCTCTGGGGCAATTGTATTTGCCTCCGCCACTGAGACGGGTGCCACAGGTTGTTGGGTCATCGGTTGTTGCGGCATCGCTTCAGCCACCTGCGCGATTTGTGTGGCAACGGGTGTCAATGATTGCGGTTCTTCCGTTGGAACCGCTTCAAATGCATCATCAAAGATGTTGTCATCTTCTTCGATTTGAACCATTGGCGCTTCTTCGGCAATTGCAATTTCGGGTACGGCTCGCTCTGGCATCGGCGCAAACGGCGACCCTGTTTCGACCGGTGTTTGAATATTGGGCTGCATCGCAGTTGAAGCGGTTTGCAAGATCATCGGATCAGGACCAACAGGTTTTGCTGACAACATCGGTTCAGATCGCAATGATGGCTCTGTCGACGGTGCTTGCGACATTTTTGCATTAATCGCATGCGTAATTTTTTGACGAATTCGATCATCATTCAAAGGTGCCACTGCTTGCACCTCTGCATGGCCCATCGGAATTTCGTTCTGCACCGTTTGCGGTTCCGGATCACGTTTCAAAAGGCTGGGCATTTTAGCCAGCATCGTCTGCGCGACT
This sequence comes from Planktomarina sp., assembly GCA_020630015.1. GTDB lineage: Bacteria > Pseudomonadota > Alphaproteobacteria > Rhodobacterales > Rhodobacteraceae > Planktomarina. The sequence goes on from JAHDCF010000003.1 coordinate 71,022, forward strand.
GAAGGTTTCTGCGGCGCAACTTCGACTGGTTGTGCAATCGGCGCTGCAATCGGTGTTTCAACAACGCTTTGCACGGGTGCATTTTCGACAGGTGGATTTGCACGGATAATCGATGCAACTCTCTGGTTTTCAATTGTTTTTTGCCGCCCAAAGCTTTGTTGATCAAAAGGTGATTCCGGCTCTCTGGATTGACCAAATGAAGACCGGTCAAATCCACGAATACTTGTCCAAAGGGCAACACCACCGGCAACAGCCAAGGACCCCCAATGAATGGATTTTCTGAATGCAGCTTGAAGCTCAGCGATGGTGACACCGCAAACAAACAGCCCCAAAACAAGGGAACCAATCCCAAACAACACAGAACAAAGGTTAGCCCCAAATCCAGCGGATCCCGGCAATACCAATAAAAGCATGTGCAGCGCACTGTCACCAAACAGCCCACCCAAAGAAAAACTGTGCAACCAAACTTCTGAAGGCGTCAAAGTTGCAGCGTAAATCGCACTGACCGCCACAAAAACAGGCGCGTACATGGTGCGGTTAAACATACGGTCAAGACCGCGTAGCAACAGCAGACGCATCCCCCAAACCAAAAACACAATGGCAATGGCCCAACTACCGAACCCAAGGATTTTCAAAAGTGGCGCAGCAACCGAGGCACCAAAACGGCCAGTCCAATTGTTTACGCCTGTTTCCCCTGACACAAGCCATGTCGCATCCTCAGAAGAATAAGTTGCAATCATCAACGTCAAAAACAGACCAACCGCTATGAATAGCCCGCCTGTTAGTTCGCGACCACGCTTTTCTAGAAAAGCTTGTGTACCTGCGTCCAAAAGCGGGTCTCGCCCGCGGGTTGGATATGCCATGTAACCCTCAACATCATTCGTACAGGCAGTCACGAATAATAGTTAACCCGCGCTGCGTTTCTTTTATTGGAGCCACCAAAGCGACCCTTATGTAGCCGTCACCGGGGTTCTGCTCATTTGCGGTTTGTCCCAGATATGATCCCGGTAACACCCGCACCCCAGTTTCTTGCCAAAGTTTTAACGCAGCAGCCTCGCCATCTTCGACGGGCAGCCACAGAAAAAATCCGGCCTCAGGAGAGACATACGAATTAATCCCGGCGAAAATGTGGTCAGCCGCCTTAAATTTGTCACAATACAGTTGCCGGTTGGCAACAACGTGGTCTTCATCTGCCCAAACTTTGGCAGAAACCGCCTGAATTGGGCCCGGAACTGGGCAACCGGCATAAGCCCGCAACGATTTGATTCGGTTAATGTTTTCAGGGCCTGACGCCACAAAACCCGATCGAAGCCCCGGTAAATTCGATCGTTTTGACAGTGAATGGAAGATTACAACACGTTCCGGATCAGCGCCAAGTTGTTGGGCCACCTGCAACGCACCGGGGGGTGCGTCCGCACGGTAAATCTCTGAGTAACATTCGTCTGAAAAAACCTTGAAGTCATAGGCTTCGGCCATCCCGATCAGACGTTCCAAATAGGCACGATCTGCGACGGCGCCCTGCGGATTGGACGGTGTGCACAGGAAAAAAGCCTGTGTCGCGCCCAAGGTTTCTGCATCCAATGCATCCAAATCGGGCAAATATCCCGTCTCTCGCGTACACGGGAGGTATACGGATTCGGCCCCGACCGACATCGCTGCCACGGTATAAACTTGATAAAACGGATTAGGCATGAGGATCTTACCCCCATCCACCAAAGCCATCACGGCATTATAAAGCCCCTCGCGCGTGCCGTTCAAAGCCATCACTTGCGTGTCGGGATCAACAGTCGCTTCAAAGCGCAACTTCAACCAGTTGGCAATCGACTGGCGCAACTCGGGAATGCCATTGTTGTCGGGATAGCTGTTGAACCCAGAAATCGCCGCATTCAACTCTTCGCCCACCCACGTCGGGAATTTGTGCTTGGGTTCACCAATCGTCATGTTGATGACAGGCCCACCGGGCTTGTGCCCATCCAACAGGGCCCGCAGGCGCGGCCAAGTCGCCTCTGGCAGGGCATCGAAACGGGTTGGGTAAGTCATGGCAAAGGCGTCCTATTTTGCGACATTTTAATGCGAATTTCTGGGGGGGTGTCTAGAGGTATGGTTCAAGGAACGCTTTAGAAACCATCAGGCCGACACGAATTTTTGCTTTCAAGTTCGCACAAAAATCTCAACACCAATTTGGATAGTTTGGAAAACCAAGATACGTTCATCTCGCTAACAATGCAGGTCCTCAAAGATCTGTTTGATTAGCTTGATGTGCTTCATAACCTGCTTCAAGTTCGCTTTTCAAAAACTCTCCAAAATTTATGGAGTCAAATTTTGATTCACCTGTTCCGGGCAAAGGGGCGATGCTTGCACTGACGTGGGGATCAAAGAAAAATGGAACAGAATACCTGTCCCGCCCGGTTGTGTTAATCACCCGATGAGGCGTTGAACGCAGTTTTCCATTCGACATTCTGTGCAACATGTCACCAACATTTACTATGAAGGCATCCTCACGCGGAGGCACATCAATCCAGTGACCGGCGGGCGTTTGGACCTGCAACCCACCGACATCATCTTGCGCCAACAAAGTTAAACAGCCGAAATCAGTATGCGGTGCAGATCCATACAGATCTTCTGGGGCATGTGGAGGTTGTGGTGGATAATACAGCAATCGCAGCCAAATTGTTGGGATTTCAAAGGCTTTGAGGATGGTTTTGTCCGAAACATCGATTGCATCCAATGCCAACTCCAAAAGGCTTCTACCAAGCTGCGTCATTGCGTCTGCATAGGCTTCGCATGTCTGACGAAATTGTGGGTTGGCTGGCCATTGATTTGGTCCGGACAGATAAACCTCTGGATCGGTTTTTGCATCCTCGCGCATCATCATAAAGGATGCAGATTGATTTGGTTTTGTGACTTCTGCCAATTCGGAATTCACATCTGTCGACGTATTAATGGCGATATATCCACGATGGTTTGAATTGAGCGCAATCAATTTTTTTTTAGCGAAAGCCAAACGGTGAAAATCTTTTGATACGGCGAATACAGCCTGACGCAACTTGTTGGGCACCCCATGATTAATGACGTAACTGAAACCTGTTTCACCGTAAGCTTTTGCAAAGGCAGCGGCCAAACTGGTTGTATCTTCGCCCCTTATCAATGGTGCCAAATCAAGGACCGGTATTTCAGTGAACTCTGCCATCGGTCATCTCCAAAGTGTCTGTTGGCGCCCGCGATTAGTTTTGCTTTGGCACTTTAATTCCCACCCTTCAAACGACAACATGATTGGGCCAACCGCAAGCCTATCTATTTGCCAATCTCGATAAAGCCTATAAACTCTCTCAAAAAAGAAGAGCGGACCAGCCGCTATCAGCAGTGTTTATTTTGTTTTCTACAGGAAGTTTTGTTCATGGCTTACATTCCCCGTTTCCCGATCGTTGCCATCTTGGCTTTTGCCACTCTGCCTTTGCACGCAACAGCCCAAAGCATTTCGGTGCCCAAGTGGCTGGCCCCGCATGTGGGTTTTAATGACGGCCAAATTGCCCCGGTGGTTCTGGAACGGGCGCGCGCTCTACATCAGGAAAAATTGCGTTCCGGCAAAGTAACAAACCCTTGCTTTTTTGCCATGGATGCAACCCGGCCCAGCACAACACCGAATGGCGACGTCAGCCGCAGGTTTTATGTGATTTGTGAGGGGCAACGCACATTTCGTGCGGTGTCATCTGGGTATGGCAGCGGTCGTGATATTCCCAAAGCGAACTTCAGAAATGGTCGCCAATGCGCCAAACATTTCAGCAACGCTGAAGGATCCAATCTGACCTCAGGAGGGTCATATGTAACGTCTGAGGTGCGCACCTCATACAAAGGATATTTTAGTGAAGGTGGCCAGACAAAACCATTTGTACGTCCCTTCTTGGCGTTTGATGGTGAAGGCGAAAACAAGAATGCACGCAAGCGTTTCATCGGTGGGCATGAGGCCACATTTTTGCGGTCACAATGTCTTTTGAAACGACCTAACAGCAAATATGCAAATGATGATGGCTTCGTTCGGTTTGGGCGTTTGGTTAATTATTCTGCCGGTCGTAGCAACGGTTGCACAACTTGGACGTCAGAAAGTTCTGATCTTATGATGCGTTTGGCGAAAGATAATCCAACAACTTTGTATATCTATCCTGAATCCAAAGATATCAAAGCCGTGGCAAGTGCTGTGAAAAAGCGTCAGTCGGTTTCGGCGGCTGGGCTGTACTGGAACGCAACCTGTTTGGCCAACATCGGAACTCCGCAATTCTGGTCAAAGCGAAAATTGGAACCGATGATTAAACGGTGGCGCAGATCCCTAACACCAAGTCCACGCAAAGAATTACCGATCTGTCAGTAACTGGCACATAGGACCAGTGCTTCCCAAGCTTGTGTCGCAAACAGTAAAGCGTTGGGGTTGCGGATATATGACAAGTTCCTGTCAAACGGGACTATAAAATGACTGCATCCTCTGCACCTGCCGGAAATACATCCACCAGAACGACGGGTATTCTTTTTGTATTCGCAGCTGGTGTTTTGTGGTCAACGGTCGGTCTTGGAATTCGAATGATAGAGGACGCTGTGGTTTGGCAGATTCTATTTTATCGCTCGATCAGTTTATCGATTTTTTTGTACATCGTTATTCGAATACGCACCGGTCAAAGCCCGTTTGAACAAATAAGAAAGGCTGGCGTTCCATCGGTTGTTGCTGGATTGGCGCTGGTGGCCGCATATTCAGGTGGTATTTATGCAATCCAACACACCTCTGTCGCGAATGCCCTTCTATTGTTTGCAACGGCACCATTTTTCACAGCAATCTTAGGCCGATTTATTCTGAAAGAAACCGTTCGCTCAGCAACATGGGCCGCAATCGCCATTGCCATCTGCGGCATCGCAATCATGGTGTCTGGCGGCGATAAACTGAACACCATACACGGATGTTTGGCAGCCGTCGGATCAGCCCTCGGTTTCGCAATATTTACCGTTGCGTTGCGTTGGGGGCGAACCGGGGAAATGCTGCCTTCTGTCTTTTTGTCAGGCCTTTTTGCAATCGGCATCACGTTTGTTGTTTGCCAAACACTGGGTTTGTCTTTGATCTTAAACCCGCGTGATGGTGGAATTGCGATGGGAATGGGCGTTTTCCAAGTTGGTGCGGGCTTGATCCTATACACCCTTGGATCACGAAGTTTACCTGCAGCCGAACTTGCGCTTTTGTCATTGGCGGAAGTGTTGCTTGGCCCCTTGTGGGTCTGGATGTTTTTGGGAGAGGGTGCAGGGGTGAATACGCTTATCGGCGGATTCATCCTTTTGATTGCAATTGTTGGCAATGCACTGTCAGGCAAGCGACGAAAACCACCACCGATAACCTCGCCGTGACCAATTCATAGATTTGACAATGCCTATGCCAGTGCCGCTTCTGCTGCTGCACCTAATCTCAACAGCCGCTCTTCTGAATTTGGTGACGACACAAACATAATCCCAGTTGATGGCAATCCTGTGGGCAAGGTCAAGGCGCAAGACCCCATCAAGTTGCCAATCCGCGTATTGCGCAAAGCCAACAGATTTTCTGTGACGTAATATTCACTGTCGCTCATTAAACGATCCAAGTTTGGTGGCAAAATTGGCGACGATGGCATGATGATAGCGTCAAATCCACTCGTTGCCGTTTCAAATTCTGCACGACAGGTATCGATGGTTTGCCACGCGGCAACGAAGTCTGCAGCAGAAACATCCGCCCCACCCCGAAACCGCGCCAAAATTTCGGGGAACATTTTTTCGGGCGCTGCCTCGATTTCATCTTTCCAGGTGCCGTATGCCTCAGGCGCAAAAAGGATCGGCGAAAGTGCCATCGCCGAACTGACCATTGGCAGTTCAATCCCTTCGACGCGCGCACCCATATTTTCAAGCCGTTCAACTGCGCTTCGAAATCCCGCCATTGGCGCATCACGAATGTCATCCATCGCAATGGTTTCACAAACCCCCAAACGCACCCCCTCTAAGGTTGCCCCGGTCAGGTTCACAGGTTTGGTTCCCTCGATCGCAGCCAGCATAAGGGCAGCATCTTCAACGGTTCGACACAGCGGCCCGATGGTATCTAATCGGGCGCACAAGGGGACGATACCATCCAATGCAATTCGGCCGGATGTCGTTTTAAGGCCAACAAGATCATTCCAAGCCGAAGGAATACGAACGGATCCCCCCGTGTCAGATCCAATGGAGGCCGCTGCCAGCCCAAAAGCAACGGATGCCGCTGACCCTGACGACGATCCTCCAGATACAGCATCGTGATCATTCACACAGGGTGATGTTGCAGTAATTGGATTCAAACCCAATCCTGAAAATGCCAACTCCGACATATGCACCTTTCCGAGGCACACCAAACCCAATGCGGTCGCATTCGTAAGAATGGGGGCATCATGTTCAGGCACACGTCCTTTAAGCAAAGCAGTTCCCGCCTCGGTCGGTATGTCGGCGCTATCGACAAGATCTTTCCAACTGATGGGCACCCCATCCAATGGCGACAACCGCGAGCCAGATTTTGCACGTGCGCTTGCGGCCGCGGCCTCAGCCCGCGCGCGATCCGGTGTGACGGCACTGTAAATTCGATCGCGAAAGGGATGTGTTTCGATTGCCCCCAGATATTCCTCTGTCAGGTCGATGGGATCGATATCTCCTGTCTGTATCCCACGACCAAGGGATGCAGCACTCATTTCCAACCAACGTTTCATGTGATCAATCCCTTTCGTTGAAAACAGCGTAACGTTGCCGCAGGTGCTGGACAATGGGGGCAAGTCGTTTCTAAGTGCAGGATATGGAAAGTTCCGTGATCATTGTTGGGGGCGGTTTGAACGGCTCCACCCTTGCCTTGGCACTTGCAGGTGCCGGCATAGGTGTAACATTGATTGATGCCTCTGATCCCGCTGACCTTCGACGAAATAATTTTGACGGACGAAGTTATGCGATTTCAGCTGCGAGTAGCAAAATGTTAGGCGCCTTGGGCATTTGGGATCAAATCTCAAAAGATGCTCAACCCATGTTCGAAATCAAAGCAACCGATGGCCAAGTGGGTGAAGGGCCCGGGCCTTTCTTTTTACACTTCGATCACGTCGAAGCCGGCGACGGCCCGATGGGATATATTGTTGAAGATCGTTTTCTTCGGCAAACGCTTTTGAAAATGGTCGAACTGGCCAAAATAAAATATTTACCTCAGACCAAAGTGGTCGACCAAAGGGTTGGCCCAGTTGGGGTTGAAGTGACAACAGAAAAAGGAAAGCGCGTTGAAGCGCAACTTTTGATCGGCGCTGATGGACGAACCTCTGGCACCGCTGAACGGGCAAAACTGAAGCGGCTGAAATGGGGGTATGATCAAACGTCCCTTGTTTGCGCAATTGAACACGAAAAACCTCACAATGGTATTGCACATCAGTTTTTCATGCCTGCCGGCCCACTGGCCATATTGCCCCTTACCGGATATCGCAGCTCAATCGTTTGGACCGAAAAATCAGATACGGCCGCCGCAATCAACGCTTTGGATGACGCGGCGTATTTAGATATACTGCGCCCCAGATTTGGTGATTTCCTTGGCGAAATCGCTTTGACCGGTGACAGATACACATATCCTTTGGGATTGGTTTTGGCGCATGAATTAATCACAGATCGGATCGCCCTTGTCGGGGATTCCGCCCATGGGATGCATCCGATCGCGGGCCAGGGGCTCAACGCAGGATTAAAAGATGTTGCAGCCATTTCCCAACTTTTGGTTGAGGCCAAACGCAGGGGGCAAGATCTTGGGTCAGCAAGCATCTTGCAAGAATATCAAAGGTGGCGGCGTTCCGATAACCTGACGTTGGCCATTGCCACGGATGGGTTCAATAGGTTGTTTTCAAATCAAAGTTCGATGTTAAGAACCCTGCGGGGTTTGGGAATGGGGATCGTAAACACCATCCCTTCGTTTAGACGGGCATTTATGCAAGAGGCATCGGGCACCACGGGTGATCTTCCAAAACTGTTACAAGGTAAGACGTTGTAAATGTTCAAACTGTTTAGGCTAATTATTTTGTTGGGTTTGCTGGCGATTGGGTTTTTGTTGATTGGCCCTGGGTTGCCGTTTGGAAAAAAGGCAGATGTCGCAACATCCGGTTCATTAACGTTTCCATACGAAGTCTCACAAAAATTGCGATTAAATCGTGCGGGACCCGAACTTATTGCAGAACTGTCTTCAACAGAATTGCTGCAATTTCTGAGCGCGGAATTTGCATCGGCCAAGATTCATCGCAAGGTAAGCGATCAACGCATTACATCGCTTGAATTTTCAGGTCCCCGCACTGCGTTGGCACAAGGTGAAGCCAAGATACAATTGAATAAATATCTTGAAACCAAAGTACGATTTTCTGCAACAATTCTGATCGATCATTCCGAACGGGATCTGATCGTAACTTATGACATAAATATCAACAATTTCCCGGGTGCGTTGGAAAAACCATTTGCGCGGCGCATTGGCATGGAAAAAAGATTGCCTCGCGATTGTTTGAAAATTCGCGACATAAGATTTGAACCAAACTCTCAATATGCATTGAGTATGTCTGCATCCTGCAACTGGGGTGAAATATTTTAGACCATTAGTCGATTTCGCGGGCCTCACCCACCAACATGATGGGAATGCCATCACGAATGGGATAGGCCAGATGTGCCGATTTAGAAATCAGTTCTTGTGATTTGGCATCATACTTTAATGGTCCGCCTGATTGCGGACATATAAGCATTTCCAGCATCTTGGAGTCAAAATCGCTCATTGCATAGGATCCTCATCAGTGCCGCCACGCAGGGCAAATTCAAGTAGTGTCACCAGTGTTTCACGGCGGGTCTGCAAACTTGGAGCCTCTAACAAGGCTTGCTTTTCCTCTGGATCCAAAGGGCACAACATGGACAAAGAATTCAAAAGCAATTCATCCTCTGCTTCTTTCAATGTGTCCCAATCCGCCGACAGTTGTTGTTCATCAAAGTAGCGTGACAACGTTTCCAGAAAACGAGGACGATCAAATTCTGGATCATGTTCAGGTTTGCCCAAATCCCTTTCAAATCCCGGCCAAGATACGGTGCATCGGCGATAAGGGGTGAACCCTTCCACCTCTTCCATCACGCGAAACCGAGAGATTCCGGAAAGCGTGATCATGTATCGACCATCTTCTGTTTCTGTAAATTGCGAGACGCGTCCAGCACATCCAATTTTGTGTAATTGGGTTTTTCCTGATTGGCTTTCAAAAGGCTGAACCATCCCAATCAAACGATGATCTGTCTTTAAGGCATCATCCAGCATGGCAAGATAACGTGGCTCAAAAATATGCAACGGCAACTTTGTTCGCGGCAATAACAATGCACCCGGCAAAGGGAACACCGGTATCTGCTCTGGAAGATCAAAACTAAGGCTCATATCAGAAGAAATAGCCCTATTCATCCATCATGCAAATATCAGTGAGGACAATTTCCGTCGTCCGTTCAATACCGCAGGATCATTCGGAGGGAGGGCGTCAAACACTGTGAAAAGCTGTGTTTTGGCTGCGCCATCGTTCCATTCCGGATCCCGTTTGAAAAGTTCCAACAATTGGTCGATCGCCGCCTGTGCATCCCCAGATGCATGTAAAGCTGTGGCAAGATCCAAACGCGCCTGATGGTTGTTTTCATCTTGGGAGAGAGCCGCCTGAAGATCAACAATCGGTCCAGCATCGGCGGCTTGGCGTGCCAATTCGATCTGGGCGTGAACCGCTTCTAATTCGGGCGCACCACTTATTTCAGCAGGCGCACCGTTCAAAATCGCCTCTGCTTGATCCAGATCGTCCATCGCAATATGTGATCGAACAAGGCCTGCATATGCAGTCACATTGTTTGGATCTTCGCCTAAAATAGCTGCAAAAGTTTGGGCTGCATCCACTGCGGCCCCCTCATCCAGCATTGCTTCGGCGGCGGTTATCGCCTCTTCCAAGCCTGAATCGGATTGTTCGCCCCCACCAGCGGCGATAACCCGATCAATGAAGGTTTGAATTTCGGAGGGCGGCAAAGCCCCTTGGAATCCATCAACTGGCTGACCTTTGTAGAAAGCATACACAGTGGGGATCGACTGAATCTGAAGTTGTTGTGCAATACCCTGATTTTGATCAATGTCGATCTTTACCATTTTGACCGAACCACCGGCGTTTGTGACGGCGGCCTCAAGTGCAGGTCCAAGTGTTTTACAGGGCCCACACCAAGGTGCCCAAAAATCAACGATCACAGGCACTTCTTGGCTTGCTTCCACCACATCCTGCATGAACGATGCTTCGGAGCTATCTTTAATCAAATCGTCTGCGGGTGCACTTGCGCCGCCACCAAGTTCAAGCATGGATCAATCCTTTTGTGTTCAAAGCTTTATATGCGCTTCATCACCAATTTTGCCAAGATACTTACAAATCAAATGTCGCAAAAACCGGCGCGTGATCTGAAGGTTTTTCCCAACCACGAACTTCGCGGTGAATACGACTGGAATGTGCGGATGTTGCGATATCTGAAGTTGCCCAAATATGATCCAATCGTCGTCCTTTGTCAGCGGCATCCCAATCTTTTGCGCGATATGACCACCAACTGTACAACCTGCCGTCAGGGATATCTTTTCGAGTGATATCAACCCAATTCCCGGCATTCATGACATCTTGAAAGTGATCCACCTCAACCGGGGTATGGGACACCACTTTCAAAAGTTTTTTGTGATCCCAAACATCGTCTTCGCGAGGGGCAATATTCAGGTCACCCACCAAAATGGATTGTTTTGGCTGATCTGCCACGCACAAATCCCTTAGTTCCGTCAAATAATCCAGCTTTTGGCCGAATTTTTCATTTTTTTCGCGGTCAGGTTCATCCCCACCCGCCGGAACATAATGATTGTGAATGACCACACCATTCGGAAGTCGGGCTGCAACATGCCGTGCATGTCCCAAAGATGCCAGATCAAACGCGGAAACCTCTTCTAAGGGAAGCTTCGAAAGGATCATCACGCCGTTGTATCCTTTCTGCCCGCGGGCAACCATGTGTTCATATCCCAATTCAGCAAAGCCAGCTGTAGGAATTTTTTCCACAGGGGATTTTGTTTCTTGCAAACAAAGAATGTCGGGAACTTCTTCTTTAAGAAGTTTCAGAACAATTGGTTCACGCAGCCGCACCGAATTGATGTTCCACGTCGCCAAAGTAAATGCCATCTGTTTGCCCCCTTAAATCTACTAAAGGCCTAGTCTGAGTGAGAGATTTTGAAAAGGGATGAAATCCGCATTAAGCCCATCTTCATTCGGTAAGGAACTGGGATCTATTGTTTCGAAAGAAATTCGCCCATTCGCGACAAACCTTGCCGCAATACATCAGGATGATTGGCATAACCAAGTCTCAAAGTTCCTTCCGCCCCAAGCACACTGCCCGGTGTGACCAAAACCCCCGTTTCAGCCAAAAGGTTTTCAGCAAGTTCATAGGAAGGGCCACCGTTTTGATATTGTAAAAGCGCAGTGGTGCCACCCTGAGGCGGCACCCAAGTGACCGCATTCTGGCTGGCCATCCAATCTGAAACGATAGCATGATTCCCGCGCACAATTTGTGATGATCTTTCTAAAATTTTGTCAGCGACCCCCAAAGCAAGGGTGGCAAGATGATCATCTACGATTCCAACACTGATGGTATTGTAGTCGCGATGACGTTCGCATGTTTCCAAGAATTCTGGGGATGCCACGATCCATCCCAAACGCAGACCGGCAAGTGCGAAGGCTTTGGACATGCTGCCGGTGCTGACTGCTTTGGTATAAATATCAACAAACGACTTCCCCAAGGCATCATTGTTTTGGGACGTACCCCGATAAACTTCGTCGGCCAATATCCATGCATCGTTTGCTTTAGCAATCTCGACGACTTGCCCCATGACAGAAGGGCTTAAAACCGCACCAGTTGGATTGTTGGGGTTCACTATTGATATGATTTTCGCGCCCGCCGCTGCCTCAGACAGTTTCGTTAGATCAAGCTCATAGTTTTGATCTGCTTTTAATTTCACTTGTCGCACAGTGGCACCAAGACTTTCGGGCAATGAAACGTGTTGTTGGTAGGTTGGAACAACGCTTGCAACAACATCACCCGGATCAACCAATGCTTGGTACACCAGTGAATTTGCTCCGATGGTTCCATGCGTCGTCAGTACATTTGATGCATTTTGGCGTTCGAACAAACCAGAAATCAAACCACGCAGTTTTTCAGAGCCTGTAATTGCCCCGTATGTCATCGCCACGTCTTCCAGCTGTGCCAAAGGGTTTTTCACCTCTGCAAGAGCTCGCAATTCATTCAATGTTAATGAAGCAACGCAGGTTTCAGCCAAATTGAACCGGCATTTTGTTTCATACCGGTTCATCCACATTTCGACGCCAAAGGATTCTATAAACATGGCTGCATAGTGCCTTGCTTTTCGCCCAAGAAAAAGCCCGGGGTTTAAAACCCGGGCAGTCGAAAGGGAGATGTTTTTTCAAACAACACTATTGTTACGGCGTACGGGCCCGTTTGGATCACGCAACCAAGCGATAGCCGCCATTTTCTGTTACCAACAGTCGTGCGTTTGAAGGATCAGGCTCTATCTTTTGACGCAATCTGTAAATGTGTGTTTCAAGCGTATGGGTTGTGACACCAGCATTGTATCCCCAAACCTCATGCAAAAGGATGTCCCGCTGAACGACACCGTCAGTTGATCGATATAAGAACTTCAAAATATTCGTTTCTTTTTCGGTCAGACGAATTTTCTTTTCATCTTCGGTCAGAAGCAATTTTTGCGCAGGTTTAAAGGTATAAGGTCCCATTGTGAAAACGGCATCTTCCGATTGCTCGTGCTGGCGCAACTGCGCCCTGATCCGCGCAAGCAATACCGGAAATTTAAACGGCTTCGTGACATAATCATTTGCACCGGCATCCAAGCCCAGAATTGTATCAGCATCGCTGTCATGCCCCGTCAGCATCAAGATGGGGCACTTAACGCCTTGCTTTCGCAAAACGCGGCACAACTCACGCCCATCGGTATCTGGCAATCCGACATCCAATATGACCAAATCATAAATCTGTTCTTTGGCTTTGTTTATGGCCTCGGCACCATCCCCGCCCTCGAACACATCGAAATCTTCGGTCATGATTAATTGTTCGCTTAACGCTTCCCGAAGGTCTTCATCATCGTCGATCAAAAGGATCTTTTTTAGCTGTGCCATTGGATGTTCCTCTGGGTTTTATCTCTTAACTCGAAAATGGTCCCGGTTGGCATAATTCGCAAGGTTTGCGACAAATCTCTCACAACGACGTGTGTTAACTACAGGAAATGTTTCAATTCTTGTCACAAAACAGCTAACCGAAACGCATGAGCTTTACTGCAACTGTAACAGAATTGCGTGCCCGGGCGCTGACCGATCTCAGAATGGGACTTCCTGTCGTCTTAATAGGCGACGAAAATCTTTTGATTTTTGCCTGTGAAACAATCTCAGACACGCGTTTAAAAATTCTGTCACAGTCACCGGATGCCATGGTTTGTATCACAGATTGGCGGGCAAAAACGTTGAAAATTCCCGCATACGATGGTGATTTGGCGCGTGTCCGACTTCCAAAAGATGTGACTCAGACCTGGGTCCAAGCGATGGCGGATCCAACGTTAGATATGCAAACACCAATGAAAGGCCCTTTCGATTGCCTTCGCGCTGGTTCGGTTGATTCCCTTCGGCTTGGGATTTCACTTGCTAAAGATGCACATCTCTTACCTGCGATTGTTGCAGCGCCGGTCAAAGAATTTGATCCATCGCTAACAGTTTTGCCAACCTCTGTCGTTGCCAATACCGGATTAATGGACGTGGCAAAGTCGTACCTTCCAATTGCAGCGGCTGAAAAAACGCGATTAACGATTTTTCGGCCAATTCCAGGCGGCGAAGAACATTACGCGATAGAAATTGGAAATCCAGATCGCGATGAAGCCGTGCTAACACGTTTACATTCAGCATGTTTTACCGGCGATGTACTTGGATCACTCAAGTGCGATTGCGGGCCACAACTCAATGGCGCCTTGAGTCAGATGGGTGAGCTTGGCGCAGGTGTCTTATTATACCTCAACCAAGAGGGTCGCGGCATTGGATTGGCCAATAAAATGCGGGCGTACTCTCTTCAAAACCAAGGCTTTGATACCGTCGAAGCAAACCATCGGCTTGGTTTTGAAGATGATGAACGAAATTTCGACATAGGATCCGAGATCCTGAAAAAGCTCGGATTTTCAAAGGTGCGTTTGCTAACGAATAATCCTGCGAAAATTCAAAGGTTGGAAAAGACTGGTATCCAAGTGGTTGAAAGAGTTCCCTTGAAAGTGGGGCGGAACGTGCACAGTGAAAACTATCTCAATGTAAAAAGTTCAAAATCGGGGCATCTTCTGTGACGTCTAAAGATTTAATTGTCAGTCCAAGAGGGCTACGATTTAGGGGGCATTACTTTCCTTGTACAATTGGCCGCGGTGGCATCACCAATTCCAAAAAAGAGGGTGATGGCGCGACGCCACGTGGTGTGCACAGAATTGTCGATGCATTTTATCGACCTGATCGGATGTTACCGCCATGCGATTGGGCCACCCCCGTGCACCTTGGTGATCTTTGGTGCGATGATCCCGAACACATCGAATACAATCATTTGGTGTCAGCCCCATTTTCTGCAAGCCATGAGGTGATGCGTCGGGCCGACCCGATGTATGATCTGGTTCTGACAACTGATTGGAATTGGCCAACCGCCGAAAAAGGAAAAGGATCCGCAATCTTCATTCACCAATGGCGACGCCCCGGCGCACCCACCGCCGGTTGCATAGGTTTGGATCGCTGGCATTTACGATGGATCACGGCAAGGATTACGAAAGAATCAAGGCTCATGATTCTTTAATTCCCGGATTTTACGCGATTCCCAAAAATTGCAGATCCGACACGAATGTGCGTGGCACCAAATGCGATCGCCTTTTCAAAATCAGCTGACATGCCCATAGAAAGACCAGTCAAACCGTTTCTCGCGGCCATTTTTGCCAAAAGCGCAAAATGAAGGCTTGCCTCTTCTTCAACTGGCGGAATGCACATCAAACCGACAACTGGAAGATCCAATGATTTACATTGGATGACAAATGCATCCACTTCATTAGGAAGAATTCCAGCTTTTTGCGGTTCTTCGCCAGTGTTCACCTGAATAAAAAGATTCGGGCAAACCCCTTCTTCTTGGGCAACCCTTGCCAAAGTGATTGCAAGTTTGGGACGGTCAAGTGAATGAATAAAAGAAAACAATTTTACGGCTTGCCGGGTTTTATTTGATTGCAAGGGCCCCAAGAGATGCAATTCAAGGTCAGAGAATTCTTCCGAAAAATCAGGCCATTTGGTGGCTGCTTCTTGAACTCGGTTTTCTCCAAAAACTGTATGACCTTGTTCTAAAACGGACCTAACCCGTTCATTTGGTTGAACTTTTGATACCGCTATCAACTTGATGTCAGATGGATTTCGACCTGCAGAATCGGCTGATTTTTGCACTCTGGATTGAATTTCACTCAATGACATAAGGTCAGATCCCATTTTGATATATGGGCTTAAACTAGAGCGCATTTGAATAAGATGAAATCTTTGCAACAAAACTTGTGTGACATCGCTGCATCAAATCCCATTTCTGCAACCACAAGGCCCGCAGCCGCGCTTGACCCAATCGGTATGCGAAGTCAAAACACCATCATTACTGCGCGACCTTCGTGTTGCGTCGGTTAATCTTTGGAATGCAACACGAGGGAATATTATGAAACGCATCCTTCTTACAACAACAGCTTTGACCCTGTCCGCAGGCATCGCAGCTGCTGAAGTAACTTTCGGTGGCGACGCCGAACTGCAGTGGAACTCAGACGACGACTTCACATATGGTGTTGGTCTTACGGTTTCTGCTGAGCAAGAACTGGACAACGGCCTGACAGTAACAGGTTCATTGGACGTTGATCTGCTGGACGATGACGACGGCGACACAGGCACAAACAATACGTTTGACCTGGGCGGTGTTACAACTTCTGACTGGGTTTTGGGTCTGAAATCCGACACAGCTTCATTGACATTCGGTGACGTTGCTCCTTCAGCTGACTCTCATTGGTCAGGTGTAACAAACATGAACGAAGACGCTTTCAATGACGAAGGCGACTTGGGTGAAGACGCCGTTCTGAAAGGCGAAGTTTCATTCGGTTCAACAACAGTGTCAGCATCATACACATTGGATGGCGGTGAGCTGGACAACATGCAATTCGCAGCTGTTTCTGAGCTGGGTGCATGGACAGTTGGTGCTGCTTACCAAGAAGACAACAGCGGCGCAGCAACTCCAGGTAATGGTGAAGTGTTCGGTTTGTTTGCAAAAGGCGAAGTTGGCGGTGCAACCGTACACTTGGCATATGCTGACGATGACGGCGACACATCAACAGGTATCGGTGTTTCTTACCCTGTAGGTGACGTAACTCTGGGTGCTTTCTACGTGATGGAAGACGTGGGTGACGACAACTATGGCGTATCTGTTGACTACGCTTCTGGTCCTCTGACAGTTGGCGCTTTCTACCATGATGGTGGCGACGAAGACTACGGTCTAAGCGTTGCGTACGACATGGGTAACGGCATCACTTTGATGGCTGGTACTGAAGATGTTGACGGTTCATGGATCGGCGCTGAGTACGACCTTGGCGGCGGTGCATCAGTTGCACTTACACACACTGAAGACGACGATGGCGATGATGAAACTGGTCCAAACGACTGGGAATCAGGTACATCTTTGACAGTGTCATTCTCATTCTAATTTAACGTAAGTTAATTTAGGCAAGTTAAGGCGGCTTTCGGGCCGCCTTTTCTTTTTTGGAAAGTTGATCTTGGCAGTCACATTGCCCTGCTGTAAAATCGTCTAAACATCTAGGGACGGTTACCATGCGATCATTGAAGTTTTTGGCATCTTGTACGGTTGCGACCTTGGTTTTAACCGGGTGTGGGATAATCGGCCCTAAAACCAATAAGTCGGCAACATTACAAGCGGCACGCGTGAATGGTGCAGAAACCGTGGCTGTAAACCGATATCTTTGGGCCGCGTCTTTGGATGTACTTTCTTTCCTTCCTATCCAATCAGCAGACCCGTTCACTGGTGTCATCATCACTGGATTTGGAACACCGCCCGGCGGCGGCCGCGCATATAAGGCGACAGTGCATGTTCGCGACCCTGCGTTGGCTGCGAGATCCTTACATTTGTCGCTGGTCACGCGTAACGGCCCGGCCAGTATTGGAACCGTACGTGCCGTTGAAAATGCAATCCTATCTCGTGCGCGGCAACTTCGCGTTCAAGACAGTCGTCTTTAGTATCACAAATCAAATTTGAATATCGGGCCTCGCAGTCTGCGCAGGCCCTTATTGCTGAGGCATCTTATGTCAGATTATTCACCGGCCAATATTGAACCCAAGTGGCAAAAATCGTGGGACGATGCCGAAACTTTTCGAGCGACTGCAACAGCGGATAAGCCGAAATATTATGTCCTTGAAATGTTCCCCTATCCATCGGGCCGCATCCATATGGGACACGTGCGCAATTACACCATGGGCGACGTGATCGCGCGGTACAAAATGTCCACCGGCCACAACGTATTGCACCCTATGGGCTGGGATGCGTTCGGAATGCCCGCAGAAAACGCGGCGATGGCCAGCGGGGGCCACCCCAAAGAATGGACATACAGCAACATCGCCACCATGAAGGATCAGATGAAGCCGCTGGGCCTGTCCATCGATTGGACCCGCGAATTTGCGACCTGTGATCCAGAGTATTACGGCCAACAACAGGCGTTGTTCTTGGACATGCTGGGTCAGGGCCTGGTCTATCGCAAGAACGCCATGGTGAACTGGGATCCGGTGGATATGACTGTTTTGGCCAACGAACAGGTGATCGACGGCAAGGGCTGGCGATCCGGGGCCGACGTGGAAAAGCGCGAATTGACCCAGTGGTTCTTCAACATCTCTTCCATGGGGGAGGAATTGTTGGAAGCGCTGGATGGTTTGGACAACTGGCCCGCCAAAGTGCGCCTGATGCAGGAAAACTGGATCGGCAAGTCGCGCGGGTTGGAAATGACATTCCCCATGTCCACGCCCGCCCATGGGATGGATGGCATCACCGTGTACACCACCCGCCCTGACACTTTGGTGGGCGCGTCGTTCATCGGCTTGGCGGCCAACCATCCGCTGACCGTGGCCTTGGCCGCAGACAATGCGGAATTGGCTGCGTTTTGCGAAGACTGCAAGAAGATGGACACGACTGAGGCCGCCATGGAAAAGGCGGAAAAGAAGGGTTTTGACACCGGATTGACGGTTGAAAACCCCTTGGGCGGTGATCCCCTGCCCATTTGGGTCGCGAACTTTGTGTTGATGGATTACGGCACAGGCGCGATTTTCGCTTGCCCCGCCCACGATCAGCGAGACCTGGATTTTGCGCGGAAGTATGGCTTGCCTGTCATCGATACATTCTTTGCGATGGATGATGACACGCCTGTCGCGGACGAGGCATTTGTCCCAGCAAAGACCGAAAAGGTGCGTTGGATCAATCAGCCCGCTGGCTTGACTGAAGCCACAGGCGAAGAAGCCATCGAAGCCACAATCGACTGGGCCGAAGCCAAGGGGTTGGGCACCGGAAAAGTGCAGTTCCGCCTGCGTGATTGGGGCCTGTCGCGGCAACGGTATTGGGGGTGCCCGATTCCCGTTGTGCATTGTGACACCTGCGGCGTTGTGCCGGAAAAGAAAGAAAACCTGCCCGTGCGTTTGCCCGATGACGTGTCCTTTGACATTCCCGGCAATCCATTGGACCGCCACCCGACTTGGCGCGACACCCCCTGCCCAGCCTGTGGCAAAGCGGCCAAGCGCGAAACGGACACCATGGATACGTTCGTGGACAGTTCGTGGTATTTCGCCCGTTTCACTTCCCCCCACGCGGACACGCCCACCGATGCGGCAGAAGCAAAATATTGGATGAACGTGGACCAATATATCGGCGGCATTGAACATGCGATTTTGCACCTGCTGTATTCTCGCTTCTTTGCCCGGGCCATGAACGACACCGGCCATTTGCCAAAAAGCGCACGTGAACCGTTTGATGCCTTGTTCACCCAAGGCATGGTGACCCACGCAATTTATCAAACGCCCAACGAAAACGGCCGGCCAACGTACCACTTCCCAGAAGACGTGGATTTGCGCGACGGCAAGGCGTTTTTGAAAAACGGCGGCGCGGAGGTGCAAGTGGTTCCTTCTGCCAAAATGTCCAAGTCCAAGAATAACGTCGTGGACCCCATCAACATCATCGAAGCCTATGGCGCTGATACAGCCCGTTGGTTCGTTTTGTCCGACAGCCCACCTGAACGGGACGTGGAATGGACGGCATCCGGTGCGGAAGCAGCGTTCAAGCACTTGGGCCGGGTTTGGCGCATGGCGCACAACATCGGCGATGCGCAAGACAACCCGGCGGAAGACACCGCTTTGATGAAAGCCATGCACAAAGCCATCTTTGAAGTGACGCAAGGCGTTGAAAGCTTTGGGTTCAACGCCTCCATCGCGAAGCTTTATGGCTATGCCGCCACGGTGTCCAAATCCAAGGCCGGCGCCAACGCCAAACGCACGGCGATGTTGACCATGGCCCAACTGATGGCCCCCATGACACCGCATTTGGCTGAAGACATCTGGACCCATTTGGGCGGCGAAGGCTTGGTGGTGAACGCCCCTTGGCCCATCGCCGATGAAGCCATGATGGTGGAAGACGAAGTCACCCTACCCATCCAGATCAACGGTAAACGTCGTGGTGAATTGACTGTGGCCAAAGACATGCCAAAGGAAGACCTTGAAAAACTTGTGCTTGCCCAAGATGCTGTCGTTAAAGCTTTGAATGGTGGCACGCCGAAAAAGCTGATCGTAGTGCCGGGGCGGATTGTAAATGTTGTTGTCTGATCGCAGATCCTTTTTGTTGGGGGCCTTAGCCCTTTCCGGTTGTGGCTTTGCCCCTGTTCACGGCCAAAAAGGAACTGTCGCACTTCGCAATTCTGTTTTGGTGCAAGCACCCCAAACCCGTGATGAGTTTGAATTGGTGCGCGCATTGGAACATCGGTTGGGACAGGCAAGCGATGCCACTTACACCTTGAACTATGCACTAAACGTTGTCGAAGAAGCCGTTGTTGTTTCAATCAATCAAGTTCAATCCCGCTTTAACGTGATTGGCGAAATGCAATATACCTTGGCAGACACGAATGGTGATGCGGTTGTTTCCGGCACATCAAAGGCCTTTACCGGTTATTCGAGTACTGGATCGATTGTATCAACCGACAGATCACAAAGGGATGCAAGAAACAGGTTGATGGTTCTTTTGGCAGATCAAACTATCACCAGAATCATAGCTGATTTATCCCCATGAAACTTGCAGCCCGAGATGTTCATGGTTTCATCACAAAGCCAATGGATGGTGTTCCGGGTATCCTGATTTATGGCCAAGATCCGATGCGCGTGGCACTGCGCCGTAAGGAAATTATTGATAAAATCGGTGGCCCAAATGCAGAAGATGAAATGCGCTTAACCCGCATTTTGGGTTCTGAACTTAGAAAAGAACCAAGCACGGCGCTTGATGCGATCAAATCTGTTGGATTTTTTCCGGGAACACGCATCGTTCATATCGAAGATGCGAACGAAACCGCGGCTGCGGGTGTAATAAACGCTTTGGAAGATTGGGAACCGGGTGATGCTGTCTTGGTTATCACCGCAGGTGCGCTTAAACCAACTTCCAAAGTTCGCAAAGCATTCGAAACCCACAGCTCAGCCGCATCGCTGGCGATTTACAACGATCCCCCGTCACGCGCAGAGGTAGACGCCCTTTTACAAAAAGCAAACCTTAGCGAAGTTGATCGTGACGGACGAGTTGTCTTGGATGTGATGGCACGTGAAATGGATCCTGGCGACTTCCAGCAATTCATTGAAAAGCTGTCCCTATACACGCTGCAAATGGATGGCCCGATTACCGGTGAGCACATCGCCAAATGCGCACCCCTATCAACAGAAGCAGGGGTTGATGATGTGTTACATTGCGTCGCCGAAGCACGAACCGATACCCTAATTCCTCTGATGCAGCGGCTGGAATCTCAGGGGGTAACACCCACAGCACTTTGCATCAATGCCTTGAGGCATTTCAAATCACTTCATTCTGCGGCAAGCGATCCCGGTGGTGCCGGTCAAGGCATTGCCAAGCTTCGCCCACCGGTATTCGGGCCGCGGCGTGATCGCATGTTGCGTCAAGCTCAAAACTGGGGGCGATCTAAGCTGGAGCAAGCAATTTCAATATTGTTGGAAACTGATTTGAAGTTGCGATCCGCCAATCAAACTGCACCTCAAATCGCAGTGGTCGAACGCAGTTTCATCCGGCTTTCAATGTTGGGAAGGGTGTAAAATGAAAGTTGTCGGAACCGGTTTAGATCGATCACTTCGGGTTTGTTGGGCATTAGAGGAAATGGATGTGGATTATGACCTGATCTTCGCAAAGCCGGGATCAGATCAAGCAAAAAAATATAATCCGACAGGCAAAGTTCCGGCCCTCATTCTGGATGGGAAAACATACACAGACAGCGTCGCAATCATGACTTTTATGGCTGATCGTGAAAGTAAATTCACTTTCCAAGCTGGCACCGCTGATCGCATGGTTCAAGACGGGCACATTCAATTTTTAAATGAGGAATTTGATGCCTTGTTGTGGACGGCGGCAAAGCAAAGCTTTGTGAATCCACCAGAACAACGTGTGCCCGAAATCAAACCAATTTTAAAATGGGAGTTTGATCGATCGTTAAGCCGTTTGGAGAATCGACTTAAAGGCGATTTCTTGATGGGGGATAAAATGACAATCGCAGACATCATGGCCGTGCATTGCTTAAACTGGGCATTTTCCGCAAAGTTTTCAAAACCATCTCAGGTTCTGCTGAATTATAGCAAAAGATTGCGAAGCAGACCTGCCTATCAGCGCGCCATTGAAAAGGCAAAATCAGCTGCAGCGTGACCCGCTTTGAGCCCAGTCGCAAAACACCCTGTGATCAAATAACCACCCGTCGGTGCATCCCAATCCAACATCTCACCGGCGCAAAAAACACCCGGAAAATTTCTAAGCATAAAACCCTCTGTTATGCTTTTTTGATCAATGCCACCGGCCGTCGATATCGCTTCGTCAATTGGGAACGGTGCTTTGGTTTTTAAGCGCAATTTTTTTACCAAATTTGCCAATTCAATGGGATCTTTGGGGAGATTTGGACACACTTCTCGAATGAGCGCTGTTTTGACAGGGCTAAGTTTCAAAGACTTACGCAAGAAATTTGAGAAACTGTTTTTTCCACGGGGTTTGGAAAGTGCAGTGATCGTATGATCCAATGTCAAATCTGGTTTAAGATCCAACATCGCTGTTGCACCTGAACAAAGTGCAGAGGAAACCGCATAAATTATCCCTCCTTCGACACCTCTTTTGCCGATGACAAATTCCCCTTTTGCGGTGTGGTTATCCACGGTGATTTTGCAATTTTTAACCGGCTGCCCCCAATATCTTTCCATATGAGAAGACCAATCCACATGAAAACCACAGTTAGAAGGGACAAAGTTTTGGCAATGAACTCCTTGGTCCATAAACGCGCTAAGCCATCTTCCGTTAGACCCCAACCGGGCCCAACTGCCCCCGCCCAAAGCCAAAACAACCACATCCCAATTCATTGATTTGGTTCCAGCGGGGGTTCGAAAATCCCATGGGGATTTGCAAAGATTGAAATCCCACACATGATTGGAATGCACATCCACACCAAGGGCGTTCAGTTCCTTCATCCAAGCGCGCAGCATCGGTGATGCTTTCATCTTTTCGGGGAATACGCGCCCTGATGTGCCAGTGAAGACCTGTTGGCCCAAGCCATTTGCAAATTCAATTACACGACTGGGCCCAAATTCTGCCACAGCTGATCCGACAGTTGGCCATGGCGCAAAATGACTTAGAAAATTATCAATCGGTTCGTTCTTTGTGAGATTCAGACCCGATTTTCCAGCCATTAAAAACTTTCGCCCGATGGAGGGCATGGCATCCACAATCGTCACCTTAAGATTGCGTTTGGCCATCGTGTGCGCTGCCATCAGGCCGGCAGGCCCGGCGCCGACCACCAATGCCTGTTTCATTTTGAAATGGTCGGCAATGTTCCCTTAATCTCTACCACGCGCTGTGGATATGGGATTTCGATGTCATTGTCTTTCAACGCATTCCAAACCAAAAACAAAACATCAGAGGTGAATTTATTTGGCCCATCGTCAAGGCCGTTGACCCAAAATTCAACTGCAAATTCAATCCCATTGTCACCCAATGCCCGCAATTCACAATCAGGAGGGAATGGTTTGTCCAAAACGGATGGGTGGGTTGCAACCGCCGCTTCAACAATATCAGGCACTTTGTTGATATCTGTATCATAGCTTACAGAAAAAGGTGCTTCGTATCGATTGGCACTTCCACTGTCTGAATAATTGATAACACGGGTGACAATGAAATCCTCGTTTGGAACAACGATCCATTTGCCATCGAAGGTTTCTAAAATAATGGCGCGCGCCATCATTTTAACGATTTTGCCCTGCTCCCCTCCATCCAGTTCAACATAGTCACCAACAGTGGCTTGCCCTTCCAAAAGAAGGATAACACCAGAGATGAAGTTTGATGCGATCTTTTGCAAACCAAAACCAAGACCAACACCAATTGCACCACCCAGAATGGTTAGGGCGGAGAGACTGATGTCCATCACGTTCATCAACACCAAGAAGGCAATACCATAGATTGCAATTTCAGATGCCTTAACGGCCAGCTGGCGTGTTGCCGGCTCCATTTCTTCTTGTTGGTTTAAGTAATCTGATGATTTTGAATTGGACCAACCACCCAACCAAAAGATAATGGCGGCAAAGCAAATGAGTTTGATCAACCAAAGCAGGTCGAACGACAAGTTCCCAAGAGGTACGATGGTTGAAGATAGAAAGTCCAATACCGGTTGAAGAACACCAAAAACATACAAAAGACCGGCTGGGATCAAAACTAAACGGCCTAAGGCGCGAAGCAAAGGAACTTGAAGAACCTGATTTACAAACGTTCTAAGTGCCAAGAACACAAAGATCCGTTTGCCAAGGGCAATGACTTCACTTGACCCTAATGTGGCACTTCCAATCACTTCTGCCGCTGCAGTCAAACCATAAGCAAGAAGCGGTAGTAACAGCGGTAAAAGAAGCTTTATAAAACCGCCAATCGAATGCAGGACAGCCGGACGATCAGCTTTGAATGTGAGAAGACGTTTAATACTGGGCGTCACCATTGCTGACAACAATCGCGCCAATATATAAGCACCCACAACCAAGGCAAACTGCACCCAAGCTTGAGGGCTTAGCAACCATTCAACAAGTTGGCCCAGACCCGTATCCAAATAGCTTTGAATGGTTGATTGCAAGTTTTCCATTGCAGCAGCATCCCCAAAAATTTGCTGTGAAGTTACCTGATTGGATATCTCGCAAATTCAAAATAGTACAGGGCGCAAAACCGTTGGGAACCTTCACGAAGGCATCCTTTATCACTATATCAACTCCAGCAACGGCAATTCCTTGGGGGCAGCATGTCAAATTCAAAAAAAATAATTTCTTCGGCCATGTTTTTGGCTTTGTTTGCAAACCCTTCATTTTCATTAACCGCAGATGAGGTTTGGGAAAAATACGACGCCGCGGCTCGCGTTGTTCCAGATACAAAAATTGAATTTTCAACAAAAGTGAAAACCGGAAACACGCTCACGGTTTCCAATTTTATGAGCACCACACAGGTTGAAGATCTGAAAGTCAGCTATTCAATCGATAAAATCCAATTGATCGAAATGAACGACGGAAGTGTTCGTTGGACTAACAGCGAAATCATTCCATTTTTTGTGGAAGGCACAGGCAAGAACACAAACAAGCTTTCGTTTGAGGTGGTTCAAGAAAATGCCAACATCAAGGTCAGCGGTGACGTTGAAAATATGACAATCGAATCCGATGTCCCAGTTCTATTGGTAAGGCTGACCGAAGCCCAAGATGAAAGCGGACCGATTTCCGCCAAAGCGAACATGACGTTTCAGAACGTCTCTTCGATCCACTCACTGGGCAATGAAATGCAGATCACTGCGAAATTTAAAGCAGAAGCAATTGCATTTGACCTTGCCTTCGCAGACCCAGAAATTGAAGAATCTGCGGAATTCACTGGAATTTTGAACGGTGCAGATGTGTCTGTGAGCGGTAATTTGGCGGCTCTGTCCCAGCTGGGCTCCCAATCGGAACCACCACAAGATCTATTTGCCAACATCGCCTACAAATTCGACGGTTTCCAAACAGAAGCAAACGTCACAACCAATGGAGAACCCGTTTCCATATCCTCAAGCGGGGGTACTTCAAATGTGACTTACGAACTGACCAATGAGACTTTAAAAGCGAAATCAGAGATAAGAGATATAAGGGTTTCGGCAAATACACCTGTTCTTCCGTTCCCTTTGGATTTCAAAATTTCTGAGGGTTCGGGTGATTTCGCGTTTCCCTTGAAAAAAGATACCCGTGGCGAATTGATCTATGGGTTTGATCTTAACCAATTGGAATTGGGCGATGGGATTTGGAACCTGTTTGATGCCGGTCAGGTTTTTCCACGTGATCCTTTAACCCTTTCATTGAAACTCTCTGGGGATGTCGAACCAGCATTCGATGTATTGGCAAATAACCCTGAAGAATCGGCCACCCTTGAATCCCCCGGAAAAATCTATGGGCTTGATTTGGAAAACCTTATCGTGAAAGCGCTTGGTGCTTCTTTGACAGGATCAGGTAGCTTTATTTTTGACAACACGGATTTGGAAACCTTTGGAGGTTTTCCAAAGCCACAAGGAAGTGCCAATTTTAGTTTGCTTGGCGCGAACGCTTTGTTGGACAAACTCCCTGATACAGGGCTTGTAAAAACTGAAGATCTTCTGGGCATTCGTATGATGATGGGCATGTTCACCCAGCCAGGGGACGGCAGCGATAGCTTGAAAACACAGATAGAAGTGAACCAGGATGGTCATGTATTGGTAAACGGGGTACGGATGCGCTGATCGAACGATTGGGATTCAATTATGCCAGAGTCACTTGAAAATCTGACGCATCGTTTATTGCACGCGGCCCAAAAGGCAGGTGCGGAACACGCCGACGCAATTGCAATTTCGGAAACATCGTTATCGATCACTGTTCGTGATCATTCTTTAGATCAGGCTGACAGATCTGAGGGCAGAGATGTTGGCCTTCGTGTATTTGTTGGCAAACGTCAGGCGTGCATTTCGGCATCAGACACTCGTGACGAAACCCTGCAAAAGTTGGCTGAAAGAGCGGTCGCAATGGCACGAGTGGCACCCGAAGATCCACACATTCGACAAGCTGTCAAAGGCGAATATACAAAGGAAACTTCTGCCGAAGTTCTGGATCTTTTCGAAGATGCGCCAGAACCTGATGCATCAACCCTTCAAGATCGGGCATTAGAGGCCGAAGCGGCGGCCATGAAAGTTGCGGGGGTCACGCAAATCCAATCTGCATCTGCCGCTTTTGGAAGTACCCAATTTCACCTTGCGACCTCACAGGGATTTTCCGGTGGTTATCGTCGGGGATCACATCATACCTCATGCGTTGCGGTGGCAGGCACTGGCACCTCAATGGAACGCGATTATGACGGCGATGCGCGGGTATACAAATCTGATCTGCGCAGCCCGACAGACATCGGAAACTCTGCAGGTGAAAGAGTGGTTGCCAATCTGAACCCACGAAAACCACCTACGGGTCAATTTCCAGTCTTGTTTGATGAAAGGGTTTCAGCCAGTTTAATCGGCCACGTTTTGGGCGCCATTAACGGGGCATCGGTGGCGCGCGGATCAACATTTCTGCGCGATAAGTTGGGTGAAATGATCTTGCCGCCAGATCTGTCGCTATACGAAGAACCGCACCGGAAACGCGTTCTTGGATCGCTGCCATTTGATGCGGAAGGCTTGCAAACACAAGACAGAGAAATCGTTAAGGATGGTATCCTGACAGGTTGGACCTTGGATTTAACAACCGCGGAAAAATTGAATTTGAAAAGTACAGCAAGCGCCAGACGCGGCACATCTTCACCACCTTCACCTGGGACGGGAAACGTTCGTTTAACGCAAGGGCCGCAATCAAAAAATGATCTTTTAAAAGACATGGGCACAGGCTTTTTGCTGACATCTTTGATTGGATCATCTGTGAATGAAAACACAGGTGATTATTCTAGGGGTGCATCAGGGTTTTGGGTGGAAAATGGCGAAGTCCAATATCCGGTCAGCGAATGTACCATTGCGGGAAATCTGTTGGACATGTTGAAAACAATGCGTCCAGCGAATGACGCTCGCAAACATATTTCAAGACCCATCCCTTCCTTATTGGTAGAGGGGCTTACCCTTGCCGGCGAATGATCTTGAACTTCTAAGTCGCGCCGCGCGGGATGCCGGTGAAATTGCAAAGTCTTTTTTCAGATCAAACCCTAGAGTCTGGGATAAAACAGACAATGCCGGGCCGGTAACCGAAGCCGATCTTGAAATTGATCGAATGCTAAAAGCAACATTGCAATCGGCCCGGCCTGATCACGGCTGGTTATCAGAAGAAACGGATGACGATCCTTCCCGGTTGGTTCATGATGATGTTTTCATTGTAGACCCAATTGATGGAACCCGCGCCTTTATTGAAGGGTCATCACATTGGTCACATTCCTTAGCGATCTCAAAGAATGGGAAAGTCACCCATGCGGCTGTATATTTGCCTGTGAATGATTT
Organism: Planktomarina sp.; assembly: GCA_020630015.1. Lineage (GTDB taxonomy): Bacteria > Pseudomonadota > Alphaproteobacteria > Rhodobacterales > Rhodobacteraceae > Planktomarina. The sequence goes on from JAHDCF010000003.1 coordinate 98,956, forward strand.
GATGTTTACCGCTGAAATTGGAAAAGGCGCACAACTGAATGGTAATGATATTTCTGTTTCACACAGAAACGAAGTTGAAGGCGCTTGCATTTTGTCCGCAAAACCCAATTTTGAAACAGCGTGTTGGCCGGGTGGATTCCCAAATATCAAAAGGAACTTCCGATCTTCCTTGGCCTATCGACTATGCCTTGTGGCAGAAGGTTCATTCGATGGAATGCTAACCTTGCGTGGGACATGGGAATGGGATGTTGCCGCTGGCGCTCTTATCACAACTGAAGCGGGGGGGGTGGTCTCTGATCAAAGAGGGCAATTGCCGGTGTTCAATTCCGCAACTGCCAAGCTTGATGGTATGGTGGCAACCACGCCTCAAATTCATGCTCCCTTGATTTCCGGACTAACCGGAACTTGACGCGTTCGTTCAATCACAGGTAACCGTTTTATTAATATCCTGGATGGAGATATCGATATGACACAACGCCTACACCTCGTTTTTGGGGGCGAACTTGAAGACCCATCGACAACGGTTTTTCGCGATGTAAGCGATCTGCATGTGGTCGGGATTTTTCCTGACTATGAAACAGCATACAATGCCTGGAAAGCAGAAGCTCAGAGAACCGTGGACAATGCGCATATGAGATATTTCATCGCACATTTACATCGATTGCGAGACGAGCAAACCCCGGCCGGCCCAACAGAAGAACTGGGTAAGTAAAAACTCAAATGTCGTTTGATGGTGGATCTTCACCGCCGATTATTTGGGCGCACGTAGCCGATCAATCCGATCTTGACGGTGTCGTCGAAGTCATCGATCGATTGCGGCTGGAAGGATATGATTGCGATTTGCATTTGACGGGACCCAACTCATTAAATGCAGGTCAACGAAAAATACACGAGCTCTCAAAAACAGACCCTCGTCATTTAAAACCAAGCGTCACGATTTGGTTGGATAACAAGCTGTCCACTCGCGTGTTGGCCCAAATCAATCGTGAATCCATTCCCATTGTTTTGGCCAACCTGAACACGCAATCAATTCGGTCCATGCCTGATGTTTGGAACAACAAATTGGCAAGATCTTCACTAAAACCTGTTCGCTTTGCTTTGGTACAATCGCAGGCTGATAAAGATTATCTTATTGAACTTGGATTCAACCCTAAAACAATACAGGTCACGGGCGTATTGCAAGGATGTGGATTGCCACCATCATATGATGCAACAGAAAGACAAGAAATTTCGAAAGCATTAATTGGTTGCCCAATTTGGTTTGCTCGAGGTGTCCCAAATTCTGAGATCGACATTGTGCTGGACGCTTTTGAAGAAGCGCGGAAATCTGTTCGAAAGCTCACACTGTTGCTTGACCCATGGGATGAAAATGAAGCGAGCAATTTGGCAAACATCGCCAAAGAGCGGGGTCTCATTGTTCATGAACGTTCTGTCGAAGGTGTACCTGATGTATCAACCCAAGTGTTCGTGACGGATGGTGCATTTGAACGCGGGCTTTGGTATTCGCTTGCTATGGCAACATATTTGGGCGGCACCATCAATGGCGAAAACTGTGCAAACCCTTTGGTAAGCGTGGCTGTTGGAACCGCACTCATCGTTGGTCCTAATCCCCCTAACCATATTGCGGCATTCAATCGTGTCGCATCTTCAAAGGCCCTTTGCCAAATTGAATCCTCCAACGAACTTTCGCTTGCGGTTACAAATTGTATCAAGCCTGAATCCGCCGCCGAATTCGCCCATGCTGGCTGGAAAATGGTTGCAAATGCGGCGGAAGGAATTGACCGGACAATAGATCTGATTGTCGAAATTCTTGAAGACGATGTCACATGATGAAAGCGCCGTCATTTTGGTATCACAAGCGTGGCGTTTTGAGCCTTTTGTTAAGTCCGTTAGGTTGGGTCTATGGACAAGCAACCAAACAACGCCTGAAAAGCGAGGGGGCCGGGTTTAGATCCACCGTCCCTGTGATTTGTGTTGGCAACATCAACGCTGGCGGAACTGGAAAAACACCCACATGCATCGCTTTGGTTGAACGTCTTCGATCATTGGATTGTTCACCTGTCATAGTATCACGCGGATATGGCGGGAATTTTGAAGGTCCGATTCTTGTTGATCCAACACATCATACCGCAAAGGATGTCGGGGACGAGCCACTACTGCTAAGCGCTTTTTGCAAAGTGGTTGTGGCAAAGGACCGGGCTTTGGGGGCTGAGCAGGCACAAAAGCTGGGTGATGTGATCATTCTGGATGATGGCTTTCAAAACCCCAGTGTTAAGAAAGATCTTTCAATCATCGTTGTTGATGCTTTTCGTGGATTTGGCAACGGTCTCTGCATACCGGCGGGCCCTTTGCGAGAGCCAGTGCAAACAGGTTTGTCCCGTGCAGACCTCGTAATTTCCATCGGTACGGCAGAGCCCCAAGAAAAACTCATTCATGATTGGCCCATTCTTAAATCGATATCACTACAACCGGCTCTGTTAACGCCATTACAAACGGGGATGGTTTGGGAAGATTTGCCCGTTTTGGCATTTGCGGGAATCGGACATCCAGAAAAGTTCTTCCACACATTAAAACAAATGGGTGCTAATCTCATCGGCACGGAAAGTTTGGCCGATCACCAAGACCTGACACCAGCTTTGGTACGCAGGCTTTTGGAAAAGGCACAAACCTTAGGCGCACAACTTGTGACCACAGAAAAAGACGCGGTTCGTTTGCCCGCGTCTTTTAAGCCAAATGTCCTTGCGGTTCCCGTCCGTCTTCAAGTTGAAGATTGGTCGGTCATAGATGCAAAGTTACAATCACTGAGCATCTAGAATAGTTTGAAAATCTTCATAGGACATATTGCTGTGGAGTTTCCCATTAATAAGGAATGATGGTGTGGAACGAATGCCATCCTTTTCAGCATTTTCTTCGAACCACGCCACCAAGGTTTGGGCCTTTTGCCCATCAGAGAAACACCCATCTAATTCTTCTTGGCTGAGGCCCGCAGTCAAACCGATGCGTCTCAGGTTATTGGCAATTTCAGCAGGGCTTCCGTCCGTCCATTCAGACTGGCCAGAGTACAACATATCATTGATGCCAAAGAATTTTGATCCATCCCCGCACCGTGCGATGATAGAAGCCCACAACCCATATCGATCGAAATAAACTTCGCGATAAATGAACTTAACTTTTCCAGTATCAACGTAATCCTTGATCAAATTTTTATAAGCACCTTCGTGAAATGAACGGCAATGTGGGCAAGTGTAACTTGCGTATTCCACCACCGTGATTGGTGCATCATCGTTGCCAAGCGACATTTCTTTAATTGTCGATGTATCCACATCGGCACTCTGGGCATTTGCAGCACCAAATGTCGGGCCAACATCACCCTGTTCAACCGAAGTGCCGAACATCCCATCAAAGGTACCAGTGACAAACCCACCCACACCCAAAGCGGCCGCAAAAACGACACCTAGAAAAAGTTTATTGTTCATAATTTTTCTTTCTTTCCATGAAGAACATTTTCACCGAACGCCGCCAAAGCGGCACGTAAGTCAGGATCGCTGATTACCGAAACCGCATTATTTGCTTGGCTGGCATATTCTGGGTTTCGTTTCGCCACCGATTGCTTTGGCGCATGTTGGAAAATGGCCTGACCTTCTCGAAACCCGGTTGGCGCAGTTTGCGTAAGCTTCACGCGCGCGATCGCCTTGTACCCATAGCAAGCATTTACCTTTTCCAATATCGCAGGCAATTGCATTTCAACAATTTGGGCTTGGGCACCTTTGACCAGCAATATCAAAGTGGCACCGAACCCCCCCTTTGCATAACTGACTTTTACGGGCGAAGACATGGATGCAACGTCAGCACCAACGATGTCTGACCAATGTGTTAACAAACGTGTCACCGCAAAACCGCGCGATTCACCAGCTGCGCGCAAACGCCCCTCGACAAGGGAACCTGCACGGTGAAACCCCTTCTTTCGTTTGTATGCTTGGCGAAGCGACATTTGTGACCTTTGATCCTTTAACACTATATTAGCTTGGTCTAACGCCTAAGCCATATGAAAATACCGTGATCAACAACCGATGACAAATTTAAGCGATGAAATCCTTCACTGGTATGATTTGAATGCCAGAGTCATGCCTTGGCGTGTTTCACCTGAGAGCAAGAAACAAGGGCACCGGCCAGATCCGTATCATGTTTGGTTGTCTGAAGTCATGCTTCAACAAACAACTGTGGCCGCTGTTGCATCCTATTTCATAAAGTTCATTAAGACTTGGCCCACCATATTTGACCTTGCCAATGCCAGAGACGATGATGTGATGGCGGCTTGGGCTGGCCTTGGATATTACGCCCGTGCGAGAAACCTTCTTAAATGCGCAAGGATGGTTGTTTCTAGCCATGATGGGGTTTTCCCCTCAACCCAAGAAGCCCTGCAGAAGTTGCCAGGTATTGGCCCATATACCAGTGCGGCGATTGCATCCATCGCCTTTGATCAGGCAGCAACGGTGGTGGATGGAAATGTTGAAAGAGTGATGTCACGGCTAAATTTGGTTACAACCCCATTGCCAACGGCCAAGCCACAACTTGTCGAGGCGGCTTCTAAACTCACGCCCAAATTACGGCCTGGGGATTATGCACAAGCCGTGATGGACTTAGGCGCAACAATATGTACCCCCAAAAAACCTGCCTGCGGTATTTGCCCATGGCGAACACCTTGCAAAGGACGAAAAGAAGGAATTGCTGAAAAGCTTCCGATGAAATTGCCCAAAGCCCCCAAGCCCATTCGCCACGGCGCAGCTTATGTGGCATACAGTTCCGCTGGCCAACTACTATTGGAAACCCGCCCAAATAAAGGATTATTGGGAGGAATGCTTGCTTGGCCCACCACGGAATGGGTGGAAGGCAACCCGTCGGACGCCCCCCCCGTTTTAGCAAATTGGGTCTTATTGGACGAACAGGTGAGGCATACATTCACCCATTTCCATCTTATTTTAAGCGTCTTGGTTGGAACAGATGTTACAAACCAACCCACACGAGGCCAATTCGTTTCAATATCAGATTTTGAGCCAAATGATTTGCCCACCGTAATGCGAAAAGTTTGGAAACTGGCCCAAACACGCGACGATTCGTCAGGCTTGGCCCCAACGAAAATCTGAAATATTCTGCAAAGGTAAGTATGTGAAAAGGTGCCCAATGACCCCTTCAAACGGCTTCAAAGTTTTTAGATCTGAGTTCAGATACGCCTTACCATTTTGGCTTTCTCTATGTTTGATCCCCATCGCTTGGGTAAGCGCAGTTTTAGGTGGCTGGTGGGTGCTTCTTCTGCCCGTGTGCACTTGGTATCTTTTTTCGATTATTGATGGTTTCGCTGGTTTGAACGAAGCCAACGAAGATCCCGAAACAGAGGATTCGCAGCTGTTTTGGTATCGCATGATCACGCTGATTTGGGCACCACTTCAATTTGTTACAATTTTTGGAATTATGGCCTATGCAATTCAAGCTGACCATTTGGGCGGGTGGGAACTTGTTGGCCTTTTCATAGGGATCGGAGTGATAAGCGGAACAATCGGCATTAATTACAGCCATGAGTTGATGCATCAAAAACCCAAGTTTGAACGAGCCATGGCTGATTGTTTGCTGGCGATGACCCTTTATTCACACTTTCGCTCTGAACATCTTTTGGTACATCACAAATACGTTGGCACACCAAAGGACCCGGTCACCGCAAAATTCAATGAAGGGTTTTACCGGTTTTTTCCGCGGGTTCTTCGCGAAAGCTTTTGGTCCGCAATCAAAGCAGAAAAACAAATGCTGGCCAGAAAAAATAAGGGGTTTTGGACGCTATCTAATCCGTTCATGCTGTATTGGGCCCTTCAGATTACTTTCCTCGCATTGGCTATATTTATCGGTGGTTGGTTAGGTCTTGCCCTGTTCCTATGGCAGGCTTTCTGGGCGATCTTTCAATTAGAACTTGTTAACTATGTCGAACATTACGGTCTTACCCGGAAACATTTAGGCGACGGAAAGTATGAACATGTGAAACCGCACCATTCATGGAACGCGGCGCACAAGGCATCAAACTGGCTGTTGATCAATTTGCAAAGGCATTCTGATCATCATTACAAGCCCAATCGAAGGTTCCCCCTTTTACAAACATATGATGACGCGGAAGCACCGCAATTGCCTTTTGGTTATCCCATCATGACACTCGTTGCCTTGTCCCCCACCTTATGGCGGCGCGTCATGAACCCTCGAGTTCGTAGATGGCGTTCTATGTACTATCCGGAAATCTCTGACTGGCTACCTTACAATAAAGGCCGAAATCCTTTGCCCAGATAAAAAAAGGCCCCGGTTCCAATGGACCGGGGCGAAAGTTATGCGCATCACATCAGGCATGTGATGCACGGGCGGTAACTGATAAATTTTGAATTAGTTTGGGCGCTGGCGCATTTCAGATCGAATTTGCTGTCTCAGCAAATCAATTGAAACGTCTTTTCCATCGCGACGGAAATTCCAATAAGCCCATCCATTACAACTGGGTGCACCTTCAAGGGCTGCGCCAACTTGGTGAATGGAACCAGCTGCGTCCCCAGACACAAGCGTTCCATCTGCACGCACTTTCGCGGTTTTTCCGCGCGGACTGGTCAATACTTCACCCGGGCGCAGCATACCGCGTTCAATCAATTGTCCAAACGGCACGCGCGGTTCCGCACGTTTCGACTTAGAAACATTGATCGCGTCACTGTCATAACGTCGGGCGGCATCAATGCGGCGTTGCGCCACTTTGCGATATGCCTCTTCGCGTTCGATACCAATGAAATCACGGCCCATCATTTTGGCCACTGCACCGGTTGTGCCTGTCCCAAAGAAAGGATCCAACACCACATCACCAGGGTTGGTCGAGCCCATCAAAATTCGATGAAGCAAGCTTTCAGGTTTTTGCGTCGGATGCGCCTTTTCGCCTTGTTCGTCTTTCAATCGTTCGTGTCCTGTACATATGGGCAAAACCCAGTCACTGCGCATTTGAACGCCGTCGTTCATGGCTTTCAGCGCTTCATAGTTAAATGTGTATTTCGCACCTTCAGATTTTGAGGCCCAGATCATCGTTTCGTGAGCATTCGTGAGGCGCATCCCCCGGAAGTTCGGCATTGGATTTGATTTGCGCCAAACCACATCGTTTAGGATCCAAAATCCTGTATCCTGTAAAACCGAACCAACGCGAAAAATATTATGGTAACTTCCGATCACCCAAATGGCACCGTTTGGTTTTAACAATCTGCGTGCGGCTTTCAGCCATTCTCGTGTAAATTCATCGTACACGGCGAAACTTGAAAACTGATCCCAATGATCATCAACAGCATCAACCTGACTGTTGTCGGGGCGATGAAGGTCACCTTTCAGCTGAAGGTTATAGGGCGGATCTGCAAAAATAAGATCAACGCTTCCTTCTGGAAGGCTGTTCATAACTTCGATGCAATCACCCGAAAGTATTGTGTTGAGCGGCAATTCAACGCCGCTGTTTTCCGTGTTTTTCACGTTCATTTCTGCCTCTGTCCCGGTACGTTTTCCGCACTCAGTCGTTGGCCTAAAAATGATTCATTGGCGATTCGCAGTCAAATTCTTTTTCGAATCAATGACTTAGTTTTTTTTCTTGATACAATATATTGTGGACGGGCTTAAACGAACGTCTATGGTGTGGGGTAACACCCAAATCTTGCAGCGCTTTTCGATGCCGTTCAGTGGGATAGCCCATATTAGTTTCCCATCCATAGCCGGGATACTGTTGCGCTAAATCACACATGACTAAATCCCGCCTGATTTTAGCCACGATTGAAGCTGCAGAAATAGATAGTGATTTGGTATCGCCCTTAACAATTGCGGTGGATGGGATATTTAGACCTTTGGGTAATTTATTCCCATCGATCAAGGCGTGATCCACGGGACCTTTCAATCCAGCAACAGCGCGTACCATTGCCAGATGTGAAGCTTGAAGGATGTTGAGATCATCAATCTCTTCAACTGTGGCTTTCCCAACCGACACATTCGCAGTCTCTATCAACGAATGGTACAAGTGTTCCCGCTTGGTCTGAGTAAGTTGCTTACTGTCATTCAGGCCTTCTGGAATCTCGCTTGGGTTCAAAATTACTGCTGCGGCGTAAACTGGTCCCGCCAAGGGGCCTCGACCTACTTCATCAACACCACAAATGTTGGTGTATCCTTGTTCAATCAATTCTTTTTCGAATGAAAAATCTGGCATGTGTTCGGGGGTAAGCCCCTTTAATCACGCTTGCAAGCAAATGGGGGAAACAGCACCCATGTCCAAAAATCGCTGTTTCCCCCAACCCAAACTAAGACATTTGTCTTAGCTGGAACTCATCCGAAATCCGTTTCGGCGAAGACAGCGCGCGGAAAAGCCTTTTCGCATTTTCCCATTTTCCCCATGAATTCGGGTGCGACATTCACTTGGGAGTGTTTGAACGTGTGCATAGTTTTTGTTTAGGCAGCGCAGACCGAAAAACCCAATTTTGCGATCCCAATCCAAAACCCTTTTAAAGCAGTTTGCAGGCAGAACTTTCCGATCAAATCGATATGGATTTGGCCTGACCGGATCACGATCCACAGTGACGGTGCGTGTGCGCGCTCGTTCTTTTTTTCGATCATTCCGTTCTTTCAGAATATATATTGTTGCAGCTCCAAACAGCAGAGGAAGTAACACATCCCGCGATTTCTGAGTTTCAGCAAACGCCGGTTGTACCAAAGCGGTTGAGATCAATGCCGCACAAACAGTGGTGATGATTGTATTTCGCATAACGTTTCCTTTCTGCGTGAACGCTGATGAAACGAATTTGGGGCATCTGGGAAAAGTCAGGCAATAACATCACTTTGTAATTTGATTACAGACATCATGTTATTGAATAACGTGAACAAAAGGCCGACATTATCGGCATGAAACACATTGTTCTTTCAACACTCTTATTGATCACAAGTGCTGTTACGGCGCAGGCGGATTGCTTTGTGCACTACAAAGCGAAACAAGAAAGCCCGTTAAAGCTACACTATGGAATAAGCCAGATCGGCAATGCAGACTGCACAATAGAAGCAGCAAACCGCGTGATTTCTGAACGTTTGGCAGTTCAAGGTTGGTCATTACTAAATATCGTGAAAGTATCGACCCAGAATCCCAATTCAGAGGAACAGGCAAACGCAGGTGAATATTTCCTCCGCTTCTGATTTACGCCGCAATAGCGGACGTATTGTTGCGATTGGCATTTTGGCAATCGTTCTAATTCTTTGTGTTGCCGGCGCTTGGTTACTTTTGACCCTGCCGGATGGAAATGCCTTCAATTCCCGGGTGGAAAGGATTTTCATAGAAAACGATGCATTGACCAGCGGTGGCGAAATTCGCTTGCTTGAAATATTGGCGCAATCTGGAACTGCTTTTTCTGAAACGCTCGCGAGCTATCGAATGGTGATTTTTGTTTTAATGATTTTCGCTACGGCTTTGTTGATTGCAGCCTTGGTTTTTCTTGTGATGTTAATGCAGATGAACCGCCGCATGGCAAAAATTGAGGCATCCGGCATTCAGATTTCATCATTGCTGATAAGCCGTGAAGAAAATCTGGCGATCTTAAACAATATGGAATTCAAGCTAACTGAGGCCGCCATTGAAACGCTTTCTGTGCTTGCAGAGGCAAGAATGGACGGCGATATGATTTCAGGTGCGGAACTTGAAGGCATGATCGTTGGTAAGCCCGCAGTGGATTGTGATGAAGCAGCAGGCGCCGTTCGTATCAAACGGTTAAGGGATGCGTTGGGAAACCAAATGGTCAGCCAGTTGTTGGTTAAGAATATCGCCCGAAGGGGATATGTGTTGGCGATTGATCGTGATGTGATTGAAATGATTTAATTGCGAATGACTCGCAATTTTTCGATGCATTCCCATATGTAAATTATGAACAGACGTGAATTTACTCGAAGTTTGGTTGCTGCTGCAACGCTTCCAGCATTACCAGTATCAGCTGCAACATCAGCACAGAGTGTGGCGGCAAGACCCATAGATATCATGTGGGGAGAAGCGATTGCGCGTGCGCAAAACAATGGAACCGTTTCTCATCTCGCGAAAACACTGAAGGTACCCACGGCTGTTGCCGAAGCTGTGCAAAAGGATCTTTTGTCACGGAACATCATTCAGATGGGTGTTTCACCCGGATCAGTTGAGGCAGTAAAACCAGTTTTCGCAAATAATTCTTTTACACAGACAGCGAAAAAAGTTGGTGAGCGTTTGGTTGATTTAGAAGAAAAACTTGAAACAGTTTTAGAAGATCGAAGCGTTCCTGAGATTCAGCCTATGTCACACGGTTCTGCCGAAGAAAGTTCGGATGATCCCAAAGTCGATTGTTGATTACATCATCAATAGTATCGACTGCTTTCTTAACATCCGTTTCGTCAATATACAGCGGTGTAAAACCAAACCTCATCACATTCGGCGCCCGAAAGTCACCGATCACCCCGCGTGCAATGATCGCCTGCATCGCGGCATATCCATTTTCAAATCCAAAAGAAACTTGACTACCGCGTTCGTGATTATTTCTTGGGCTAATGAGTTCAAGGGAAGGGCAACGTGCTTCGACACCTTCAATAAAAATTCGAGAAAGCTTAAGAGACATATCTCGTAATTCTTGCATATCCACATCGGACCAAAGGTCCAACGCCTTTTCCAAGGCAGCAAGTTGGATCACCGGCGGTGTGCCCACGCGCATTCTTTCTATCGCTTCACCAGGACGGTAGGACAATTCAAAAGCAAAAGGTGAATGATGCCCAAGCCAACCTGACAAAGCCGGTTGAATTTGTTCAATCAAATCAGGTCTCACGTAAATAAATGCCGGTGCTCCTGGACCCCCGTTCAGGTATTTATATGTGCAACCAATTGCAAATTCACAATTCGACCCTTCTAAGTTTACCTCCAACGCGCCAGCACTGTGCGCCAAGTCCCAAATCATAACGCACCCTTCTGAATGCGCTTTTTCCGTTATGGACTGCACATCATGTCGGCGCCCGGTGCGATAATCAACCTCAGTGAGCATGACTGCCGCAACATCAGCATTTATCGAATTTGCAACGTCTTCCGGCGGAACCGTTCGCAATTCATACCCAGCACTTTTTAATCTGATGAGCCCTTCGGCCATATAAAGATCAGAAGGAAAATTTCCATTATCGGATAGAATAACCTTTCGGTCAGATCGCAAAGACAACGCAGCATCCAATGCTTGGAACACCTTTATTGAAAGCGTATCCCCCATAATAATAGATCCATCGGGGGCGCCCAAAAGCTTTGCAATCTTGTTCCCAACGCGTTTGGGTTGATCCATCCACGCACATTCATTCCAGCCTTTGATCAAATGGGTCGCCCATTCGTTTTCAATCATGGAGTTGACGGCCAAAGGAACATCTTTCGGCATAGGACCAAGAGAGTTTCCATCAAGATAAATCACACCTTCCGGGAGATGAAATTTCTCCTTCCTCAGCAAATCCATTAATGGCTGTCCCTTGGTTTGAACCTGCGTGCGATATCGTGATAATTTGGCGCGTCTTTCAAGGTCATTCCCTCGTCCAAGCGACCTACCTTTTCGCGGAAAAATTGCTGCCACGGTGATTGGCTTTCTGGATATGCATAACCACCTGCGGCCTCTAAGTCAGCAGCACGCGATGCAAGTTCATCAAGAGAAACGAGGATATCAGCAGTGCATTTTCCCAAATCAATTCGCACCATGTCGCCAGTTTTAAGCAATGCAAGGCCACCGCCATCAGCAGCTTCAGGTGATGCATTCAAAATTGATGGCGATCCCGAAGTACCAGATTGCCGTCCATCACCAATACACGGCAAGGCCTTCACGCCCCGCTTCAAAAGGTACGATGGTGCCCGCATATTTACCACTTCCGCACCACCGGGATATCCTTTTGGACCAGCCCCACGCATAAACAAAATGCAGTTTTCATCGATGTTCTCCGAAGGATCATCAATTCGATCATGATAATCTTCTGGACCGTCAAAAACGATCGCGCGTCCTTCAAATGCGTTTGGATCATCTGGGTTTGAAAGATACCGTTCTTGAAATTCTTCAGAAATAACCGACGTTTTCATGATCGCACTTTCAAACAAATTTCCTGACAAATTGATGAAACCCGCATGTGCAACCATAGGATCAGAAACTGGTTTTATTACTTCTTGATTCAAGGACCTCGTTTCACGGCAATTTTCACCCATGGTTTTACCGTTCACTGTCAAAGCGTCAGGATTTGGCAAAAGACCTTCGCTCAAAAGCTCACCCACCACGGCGGGAACACCTCCTGCTTGCTGATAGTCCTCTCCAAGATAGGTGCCGGCAGGTTGAAGATTAACGAGCAGCGGAATTTCATGTCCAATTTTTTGCCAGTCGTCATTATTTAAAGGAACACCAAGATGACGTGCGATCCCATTCAAATGAATGGGTGCATTGGTGGAACCCCCTATCGCTGAATTAATGACAATCGCATTTTCAAACGCTTCTCTTGTCATGATATCGCTGGGACGCAGGTCTTCCCAAACCATATCAACGATGCGTTTTCCAGTTTCGTAGGAAATCTGACCACGCTCTCGGTACGGAGCGGGAATTGCCGCGGATCCTGGCAATTGCATCCCCAGCGCCTCAGCCAAGGAGTTCATGGTTGTCGCGGTTCCCATCGTATTACAATATCCAACCGATGGGGCAGAAGCAGCGGCAATTTCCATGAATTCTTCGCTGTCGATTTTACCTTCAGCTAACAATTCACGCGCCTTCCAGATGACGGTCCCGGATCCTGCGCGTTCGCCATTCCACCACCCATTCAACATGGGACCAACCGAAAGGGCAATTGCAGGTATATTCACGGTTGCAGCGGCCATCAAAAGTGCCGGTGTGGTTTTGTCACAACCAATATTTAGAACAACACCATCAAGTGGATACCCGAAAAGTGTTTCAACAAGTGACAGATAGGCAAGATTTCGATCCAAAAGGGCCGTTGGCCGTTTACCAGTTTCTTGAATTGGATGAACAGGAACCTCGATACACGTACCACCCGCAGAAATGATCCCGTCGCGAACCCGTTTGGACAGTTCCAAATGATGGCGATTGCAAGGCGAAAGATCGCTTCCCGTTTGGGCAATGCCAATGATCGGTTTTCCCGATTGCAGCTCTTCTCGGGTCAGGCCGTAATTCAAATAACGTTCAAGATACAACGCCGTCATTTCCGGGTCGTCTGGATTCATAAACCACTGACGTGACCGCAGATCTTCAATTTTAATTTTCTTGTCTGCCATTCAAATAACCCGATGATTTAGGATGAATTTAGAAATCGAGATTCTCGACACTGAGTGCATTTTGTTGAATGAAATCCCGGCGCGGTTCAACAACGTCACCCATAAGCTTTGTGAACAAGTCATCGGCCTCCGCCAGATCGTCTATTCGAACTTGCAACAAGGTTCGTGCATCAGGATCCAAAGTTGTTTCCCAAAGTTGATCTGGGTTCATTTCACCCAATCCCTTGTAGCGTTGCAGAGTATTCCCCTTTTCACCTTCTTCTAGGATTGCTGCCAAAAGGGTCAGCGGGCCAAAGATCATGGTGGAACGGTCTTTTCTGATCAAAGTTGCGGGCTTCCCATAAATTTCTTGCAAGCTCTGCGTGAAAGATCCGGTCTTTGTGGCTTCGCCAGAACGTAACATCTTTCCATCCAAAGTCCGAACCTCTTCGACACCACGCAGGATCCGGGCCAATCGAATACCATGATCTTGGGTTATGCGGCCTTGCCAGCCACGCTCGTATTCCAAAGCAATCAGATCAAGACGCTGCGCTACTTTATCCGCAACACCCTGCAAATCTGCATCAACAGCACCTTTTACAAAGGCGCCTGCAATTGCTGCTTGTTCCAAAATATGGCGTGGATAATGGGTTGGAAAAGCATCAATGACACGCTTCAGTTGCCGGGCTTCGTTAACCACTCGGGTAAGATCTGCGCCAACTAGCTCTTCTCCTGAACCCAATCGCAAAACTGCCCCTTCTACGCCTTGTTCAATTAAATAATCATCCAAAGCAGCTTGGTCTTTCAAATAGACCTCGGATCGGCCACGACCAACTTTGTAAAGTGGTGGTTGCGCGATATAAAGATATCCGCCTTCGATCAGCTCTGGCATTTGACGGAAGAAAAATGTCAAAAGCAGGGTTCGAATATGCGCACCATCCACATCAGCGTCAGTCATAATAACGATCTTGTGGTATCGCAGCTTTTCAATATTGAATTCGTCACGCCCAATGCCTGTTCCAAGTGCCATCACAAGGTTGCCGATTTCTTGGCTGGACAGCATCCGGTCAAATCGGGCCCTTTCAACGTTCAGGATTTTACCACGCAACGGCAGAACAGCCTGCGTGCGGCGATCCCGCCCCGTTTGGGCCGATCCTCCAGCGCTGTCACCCTCAACCAAAAAAACTTCAGTTTTGGACGGGTCTTTTTCAGAACAGTCCTTCAACTTGCCCGCAAGATAGTTCACATCCATTGCCGTCTTACGGCGGGTCAATTCACGCGCTTTTCGAGCCGCTTCTCGAGCCAACGCCGCTTCTACAATCTTACCGACGATCTGTTTTGCTTCGTTGGGATGTTCTTCGAACCATTCACTTAACTTTTCACCAACAAGCCCCTCAACCGCCGGACGAACTTCAGATGACACCAACTTATCTTTGGTTTGGGAGCTAAATTTCGGATCAGGCACCTTCACCGAAAGAACACAGGTCAAACCTTCACGCGCATCATCACCGGTGAAGTTCACTTTTTCTTTCTTTGCAATACCACTGTCTTGGGCATATTTCGTGATGGTTCGCGTCAGCGCACCCCGAAACCCTGCCATATGTGTGCCGCCATCGCGCTGTGGGATGTTGTTCGTAAACGGCAAAACGTTTTCATGATAACTATCATTCCACCACATCGATACTTCGACACCGATGTCATCACGCATACCTTCCACGTGAATGGGTTCTTCCATAATCGATGATTTTGAACGGTCGAGGTATTTCACAAACTCTTTCACGCCGCCTTCATAAAACAGTTCCGATTTCAAAGGCTCTGCCGGACGCTCATCTTCCAGAATGATGCGCACACCCGAATTCAAAAATGCAAGTTCGCGCAGGCGCTTTTCAAGCGTTTCGAATGAATATTCCAAATTGCTGAACGTGTCGGTTGATGCAAGGAAACGTACTTCCGTTCCGGTGCGATCGCCACATTCGCCGACCACTTTCAAATGTTCGGCTGTTTCGCCATGTTCAAACCGCGCAACATGTTCTTTGCCGTCACGCCAGATGCGCAATTCAAGCCAAACGGACAACGCGTTCACAACCGAAACACCCACTCCATGCAGACCACCCGACACTTTGTAAGAGTTACTGTCAAACTTACCACCAGCGTGAAGCTGGGTCATGATAACTTCTGCTGCGGAAACGCCCTCTTCAGGATGAATATCAACCGGAATGCCGCGGCCATTGTCACTGACTGAAACACTGCTATCGGCATGGATCTTTACCAAAACATGGTCTGCATGTCCGGCCAAAGCTTCATCAATGCCATTATCAACAACTTCGTACACCATGTGGTGAAGGCCAGACCCATCATCGGTATCCCCGATGTACATCCCAGGGCGCTTGCGAACAGCCTCTAACCCTTTGAGAACCTTAATGGAATCTGCGCCATATTCTTCGGGTGCTTTTTCCTGCTCTGACATACCGCTGACCTTTGTATATTTTCACAATTTATAGCGGTTTCCAGCGATGATGTCACGCTTTTGGCACAATATATTGGTGCGTTCGTCAGCTATTTTCTTTAATTTGCGAAAGGCGACTTTTTGTCGAATTCAAATACCCAATTGAAGTGCTTCTCAGGTGATTTTTCGTCAACATATTTAGATCCGGCAGACGATGAAATGGTACGCTGGGAAACGTATGATGTTCGGCATGATACGGCATATTCCACGCAAAAAACCGCATGACTTTGTGGGTGTAGATTGTTCTAGAATTTACAAACATATCGCTTACGTGGGGGCATCCCCCATGTTCGGATAAAAGATAAAGCCGCAAAAAGGGCTGACCAAGCATCGCAGGAAATATCCAAACCCAAAGCAAAAATTCGGACATCACCAAAGAAGAAAGAGCAATGATCAATATCGCCAGCAATATACGAGATTCAAGTTTGACGCGTGATCTTGCAGTCCTTGGAATGTAATCGACGAAGGCATTTCCCTTTGCGTTCATGATCAACTGCCTGATCATTGAAATCCAATATGTGAATCCAGCAATGTACAGCACAAGATCCAACGCATTTTCTGGTTTGGGGGTAAGAAGCTCCGGGTCTTTTTCAGGAATATTTGTCCATCGGTGGTGTGCTAAATGAAAGTACCGAAACCATTCAAAAGGAAGAAGCAAGATAAGCCCACAAAATCGACCGATCCATTCATTTAACCATGGTGTTTCAAAAGGTGTCTTATGCGTGCACTCATGTTCCAATGTGAACAGAAAAACCAAAGCAAACCCATGTGTTATCAATATCAAAGGCCAAAGAAACCAACCTTGAATTATCCAAATCGATCCCAAAAACAGAAAGCCAAAGTGGCCAATCAAATGAATCAAACCTTTCCAGTTTGATTTCCGAGTTAGCTCTATTTTTTGTTCCGGAGGGAGATTGGCAAGAAAATCTGAGTGTTCCATGTGGGATCAGGTAAACGGAATAACCATTCCAGCCAATACAAGCAAAGCACCCGCGACGATGTTGGTGCGGCGAACGGCAATCGGCGATTTCAAGAATTTACGAATTTGTTCAACGAACAGTGCCAAAATCAAGTTTCCCATCAAAGGCACCAAAAAGCTAAGTAAACAAATCAGAAAAATATCAATCCACCCGATGGATGGAAGTTCGAAGAAAGATGGCAAAAACGCGATGTAGAACAAACTCGCCTTAGGGTTTGCTGTCACAGCAACGAAACCGGCTGTGAAGCCTGCGATTTTTCCCGGTTTTGTTAAGGCACTATCGGCAGTTAAAATTTTGTCTGCGTAACGGATCACCGCCAATCCCATGAAAATCAATATTCCACCTGCCGCCCAACGGAGAATAATCAAAAAATCTACATTGGTGGCGATTACAGCATTTAGTCCCAAAAACACCACCAACGGCCAAAGAACATCACCCAAAGCGACCCCTAACGCCAAAGGCCACGCAGCTTGAAATCCACCCGACATCGATCTTGCGATCATCGCAAGCCACACCGGGCCGGGTGTCAAAAACAAGATGAGGAGCGCGCCTGCATAAAGTGAAAGCTGGGGCAGTGTGACACTCATTGGTTCCCTCATTCAAAAAACCGTGTCATCATGCCTTCAAATGGCCCAAACAAAAAGCCCAATTTGGAAGCGCGTGGCAATCGCTTTTTCTGCGATTGCAGGCGTGCTTGTGGCTGCTTTGGCAGTATTTTGGATCTGGGCCATGCCAGGCAAACATTTGCGCGGTCTTTGGCAGACCGAAGGCTATGGTTATGTCATCGAGATCGGGCCTTTTGTTTCAAGATTGATTGATCACACCAAAGCCGGATGTGTTGAAAACATGGCGTTCCCGTCAAATCTGTTTCTTTTGGAATGGGCCGAGGGTGTATCCATGGATGTCGAGGGTGGGAAATTGATACTCGACACAGGTGGCATTCACCCATGGACAGCCAACCGAATAAATCAGAAACCCGCAGGCTGTGATATCCAAAAAGATCCAAACGATCCGGTATGGAATTTTGAGGTATTCTGGGCCAACTTTGACGAACACTATCCGTTTTTTGATATGTACGGTGTGGATTGGGATGCCCGCCGAACTGAGGGGTTAAATACCTTGGCCGAAGGCGCCGACTTAATAAACGTGCTGAAAAAATCGCTTAGAGGCATCAACGACGGGCACGTTGGAATGATTTTTCCAGACGGATGGTTCAGCCCAAAAGATATAAGCAACCAGCCCGGATCGCGGGAAGCGTTTCGGTCAGCCTTCATCGATTTTGACAGCCTGACTTCTGAACCCAACACGGGGCTAATGTATAAAAAAATTAAAGACGACACTGCACTGATCTATATGGCCCATATGGGATTGGACGTGCCAGGTGGACGCCGTTCTGACGAATTTGCCTATGCGGCCATGGGCAATGTTCTAAATGCGTTGGGCGACGTTCAAAACATCATTATTGATGTCCGATTTAACCCGGGCGGCAGCGACGAAGTGTCAATGTCGTACGCGAGGTACTTTACCCACCAACGGCGAATGATTTTCTCCAAAGTGACCCAGCTTGAAAATGACTTTTCAGAACCCTTCGAAGCATTTGTCGAACCGGCAGAACAACTAAGTGATGCAAAAGTCGTTTTTTTGACCGGTCAACACACCGGCAGTGCCGCCGAAATCATGACCTTTGCAATGCGCGGCTTGCCAAATGTAACTGTGTTGGGGGGCGCCACCGCTGGGGCGCTGTCAGATTCATTGGGCCGGAAGCTGCCAAATGGCATTGATTTTGGCCTTTCCCATCAGATTTACCGTGCGCCAGACGGTGCAGAATACGAAGGCCACGGCATTCCACCAGATATCGACATGCCGCTGACAAAGGAAATGCTGTACAGCGCTTCGGACGAACACATGAAAGCCGCGCTTAAGCTGTTGTCTCAATAAGCTCAGACCCCGACTGACTTTCGACAACTTCAAAGCTGCGCGCACGCGCACCCAATTCTGCGAACAATTCAGGGCCGGTGCCCGTCATCCACGCTTGCACACCCAATGCACAGATTTCATCGTAAAGTGCGGCACGGCGATTGGCATCAAGGTGCGCTGCAACTTCATCAAGCAAAACAAGCGGGGGTGCCCCGGTCAGATTGCGCAGCGCACGACCATTGGCCAAAATCAGGGAAATCAACAGGGCTTTTTGTTCGCCGGTTGAGCTGTCTTTTGCCGGCACGCCTTTAGCTGAAAAGACACCGAATAGATCGTCGCGATGTGGCCCCAACAAGGTGCGGCCTGCCCGCACATCGGCGGGCCGGCCTTGTGCAAAGGCGTCTTGTAAATCTTCAGCATCTGAAAACACCAGATCCTCAGCATGTTGCAATGTAAGGTCAG
>JAHDCF010000003.1:118223-145092 GCA_020630015.1 Planktomarina sp.
AAATCTTCAGCATCTGAAAACACCAGATCCTCAGCATGTTGCAATGTAAGGTCAGCCGTTGGGAAGGCCGTTTCGGCCTGGTCTTGGGCGCCCCGAATGTGATCCAGCGCTTCGGCCCGTGCCGCCCAGATTTTAACGCCCGCATCGGCCATCTGCATTTCAACGGCATTATACCAATGCGCATCGCGAACCTGATCCTTCAAAAGACGGTTGCGTTCGCGCATTGCCTTTTCATAGGCCAAGACGTTTTCGGCATGATTAGGATCAAAAGATAACGTCATCCTGTCAAGGAAACGACGCCTGCCGTCGGCCCCTTCAATCCACAATCTGTCCATGGCAGGTATCAGCCACACCACCCGCGCAATCCGGCCAAGCATGGTTTGGGTGGCAGACTTTCCATCAATCTTGACCTGGCGTGCATTGCCCTGTTCCGACCAGGTTTCAACTTCGTGAATGCGCCCAAGCGAATGCACCTCTGCCTTGATTTTCCACCCCAAAGCCTCGGGCTTGCGAGTCATGTCTTCGGCACTGGCACGGCGCAAGCCACGCCCGGGCGAAAGCAGAGAAACGGCTTCCAGTATATTGGTTTTACCCGCCCCGTTTGCACCGAACAGCGCAACAGGCCGTTCATCACATTCAATCCGCGCAACGTGGTGCGATCGGAAATGGGATAACGTTAAGTGTGAAGTATAAAGCCCAGACACAAGCGGGTGTTAAACACGCATCGGCATAACAACGTACACCGCCGTTGTATCATTGCCTTCCCGCATTAGGGTTGGGTCGCCTGCCGTGTTAAAAAGAAAGACGGCGTTTTCTCGATCAACTTGGCTGGCAATTTCCAAAAGATATTTCGCGTTAAATCCGATTTCTAGCTTCTCATCCCCATATGCCACCGCAAGTTCTTCTTCCGCCGCGCCGCTGTCGGGTGCATTGACAGAAAGAACCAAGCGATCTTCATCCAAGGAAAGTTTAACGGCACGCGATCTTTCTGATGAAACTGTGGCAACGCGATCAACGGCTTTTGCAAATTCGGAGGCATCAACCTCTAGCCGCTTAGTGTTCCCTGAAGGGATCACACGGGAATAGTCAGGGAAAGTACCATCAATGACTTTGGAGGTAAGGGTTACCGCTGGTGTCGCAAATCTGACTTTTGTCTCAGAAACAGAAACTGCGATCTGCGCATCGTCATCATCCAGTAGTTTTCTTAGCTCTGCCACAGTCTTGCGGGGTACAATAACCCCTGGCATGTCCGCAGCGCCGCTTGGAAGATCAGCATCAATTCGTGCCAAACGATGACCATCTGTCGCGACACACCGAAACACACGTCCACCGTCGCTGTCGGCGACATGCATGTAAACACCGTTGAGATAATAACGTGTTTCCTCCGTCGAAATCGCAAACTTTGACTTATCAAACAATCTGCGAAGGGTTGCCGCCCCTGCAGAAAAGTTTGCGGTGTATTCAGCAGATGTCATTATTGGGAAGTCTTCTTTCGGCAAAGTCGCCAAAGAAAAATTTGATCGACCCGCCTCTACTGTTAACCTACCGGAAGCGCTATCGTCAGTTAAGGTAACCAAAGCCCCATCTGGCAGTTTACGAACAATTTCGTGCAAAGTGACCGCGGCAACCGTGGTTGCACCCGGCCTGTCCACCGTCGCATCCGTACGATCTATAACTTCAACGTCCAAATCTGTTGCCCTGAAAGAAACTTGGTTCCCTTCAGCTTCTATTAAGACATTAGCCAAGATCGGAATTGTATTACGGCGTTCAACCACAGACTGGGCCTGTGACACCGCTTTTAAAAGATCAGCACGCTCTATTGACAGTTTCATGGCCCATCTCCGTGGCGCAAATTTTGGAGGTAAAGCGTAACGGGTTTTGAACAGGAAACAAGCCCCAAGAATGAACTTGTGTTAGCCCTGCAATGCCCGTTTCAGCATATCGATGTCCTCAGAAATCTGGTGATCAGCTTCTTGCAGTTCTTCAATTCTGCGAACACCATGCATGACTGTCGTATGATCCCGCCCCCCAAACCGACGTCCAATTTCAGGAAGTGATCTCGTTGTAAGCTGTTTACACAAATACATTGCAATTTGCCGCGGGCGCGCAAAGGTTCGCAAACGTTTGGGACCCAACATATCTGAAAGACGAATGTTGTAATGTTCGCTTACCTTACGTTGAATTTCTTCGACAGTAACTTTGCGGTCAGTCGCTCGTAAAATGTCAGACAAGCAATCTTTGGTAAGTTCGATCGTAATCTCACGACCAACAAGTGACGCAAAAGCAAATAATCGGGTTAAAGCACCTTCAAGAATGCGAACATTTGATGATATCCGATGCGCCAAGAATTCAACGACATCCTGACCAATCTCAACCCCCGGATACGACGCATGATACATTTCGATTTTGGATTGCAAAATTCCGATACGAAGTTCGTAAGTCGTTGGGTGAAGATCAACGACCAAACCACATTGCAGTCGGCTTGCGATTCGATCTTCAAGATCTTTGATTTCCCCCGGTGCACGGTCAGCAGAAATAATTATTTGTTTGTTCTGGTCCACCAAGGCATTGAACGTATGAAAGAACTCTTCCTGCGTGCTGTCTTTGCCAGCTATAAATTGTACATCGTCAACCATCAAAACATCAACGCTTCTGAACAGCTCTTTGAAGTCCATCATTTTGCGTTCTCTAAGAGCTTGAACAAAGCGGTACATAAATTGTTCAGCTGAAAGGTACATTACGTTCAGATTTGATTGGTTCGATTGCAGCTCCCAAGCAATCGCATGCATCAGATGAGTTTTACCAAGACCAACACCCCCATATAGAAACAGTGGGTTAAAAGTCACATCCCGACCTTCCGCAACACGTCTTGCAGCGGCATGAGCAAGTTCATTCGGCTTTCCGACAACAAAATTTTCAAACTTAAAACGTGAATCGAGCTTCCCACCACGTACTCCATGCTCGATGGATTCAGATTTTACGTGAAGATCTTGATCTAAAGTTGTTGGTGTCTTCACAACAGAATCCAACAAATCGAAGTTCAATCTAGAAGCTGAGACGCCAGAGTTATTAAGCTGTTCCAAAATTTGTTCGGAAAAATTTTGACGGATATAGTTTCCAAAGAAACTGGTCGGAACACCAAAAGTGACAACACCTTCGATTGCGCCACGAAAATCAAGTGGTTCAATCCACGTTCTGAAATTATTATCACCGACCACTGCTCGCAAAGAAGCTGACGCAGTACCCCATCCCTGATCTTCCATTTGAACCGTCTTCCGCAGGTTTATCACGCCAACTGGCGTAAAATAGTATTCATTCCACACGCGAACACGTTGGCAATTCAGTTCAAAACTAAACTAAACTAAATTTTCACCGAGAAACTGCAGATCGATTGGATCGATCTAATAATTCAAAACCGCCCCACATACAGTTTTGATGTTGTTCCCAGGTGCGCCGCAAAGCTCGCAAACCTACGTTAACTCTCCTTAATACAGAGTCGCAACAAGCCTTTGATCTTGACACATAAGAATCTGCCGATTCCTTTTTTCATGATGTAAGAATAAAAAAAGCCGCTGGCAAAAAGAGCGGCTTCTTTATCAAAATCTGTGAAGACTTAACCCAACGCTTTGACCCGTGCAGCCAAACGAGAAATCTTTCGCGACGCCGTGTTTTTGTGGAAAAGCCCTTTGGAAGCACCGCGCATGATTTCTGGTTGTGCGGCTTTCAAAGCATCTGCAGCTGCAGATTTGTCACCGGAAGCAATGGCCTCTTCAACTTTGCGCAAAAAAGTCCGGATGCGGGATTTACGTGCTTTGTTTACGGCCGTGCGTCGTTCAGCTTGGCGAGCACGTTTTTTAGCCTGTGGTGAATTAGCCATGATTGTGTGTCCTTTATTCAAATCCTCTTCGCGCGAGCCAACTTTCCGTTCGCAACGGAAGGATCGATAAAAGCCTGAAAGCGGGCCACACGCGCATGTATTGCGGCCGCTATATGTGATTCACGGCTGATTGCAAACTGATTTTGCTATTTGTCCCGAAATTGTGGTTCACGCTTTTCAATAAATGCAGACATACCTTCATGCTGATCTTCGGTCGCAAACATTGAAAAGAACAACCTGCGTTCAAACAACAGGCCTTCCGAAAGGGAGGTCTCATAAGACCTATTCACCGCCTCTTTCGCTGCTTTGACGGAAACCTGAGACTTTTCAGAAATCTTTTCAGCAATCGAAATCACCTCTTCCATTAATCTTTTTGCCGGTACAACACGACTGACAAGCCCGGAAGAAAGTGCCTCATCAGCATCCATAAATCGCCCGGTAAGATGCATATCCATCGACTTAGATTTTCCAACAAATCTTGTCAGCCTTTGCGTGCCACCAATTCCCGCGATGACACCCAAATTAATTTCAGGTTGTCCAAATTTCGCATCATCCGCACAAACGATAAAATCACACATCATCGCCAGTTCGCAGCCACCGCCCAGCGCGTAACCCGCAACAGCTGCTATGATTGGTTTCCGGGCTTTCAAAATAGGATCAAGTGCTGCGCCGAACATGTCGTCATTCGTGACATCGATAAATGATTTATCTACCATTTCAGTGATGTCCGCCCCTGCCGCAAACGCTTTGTCATTCCCCGTCAGAACAATGCAGCGCACTTTTTCATTTGCGTCAGCATTCAAGACTGCGTCTGATAATTCAGAAATGAGTTGGGAATTGAGCGCGTTAAGCGCCTTCGGCCGGTTTAACTTAATAACCGCAATGTGATCCGAAATTTCGACTTTGATGGTCTCGTAAGCCATTCGGTAACTCTGTTTTGTTGCGTCTGAGTAGACGGGTTACTGTGGTCACAAAGGTGGATCAAGCTATCTTTGGCATTGCAAACAGTGGAAAGTTGAGCGTCCAGACTGGACGATTCTGTGAATTATTCTGTCGCAACCGGGGTTTACACAGATTTGCCCCTCACGGTCGTAAACTTTGAAATTATGTTGAAAATACCCTAATTGACCATCGGTTTGACGATAATCTTTGAGAGAAGATCCACCAGCATCGATTGCCTCTTCTAAAACAGTGCGAATCACAGCCACCAGTTTTTGGAGTCGTTTTTCAGAAACTTTTCCTGCTTCTTTTTTCGGCGAAACCCCTGCACGAAAGAGTGCTTCACAAACGTAAATGTTCCCAAGACCCGAGATTATTTTTTGATCAAGCAATGCTGATTTCATGCTAGTCTTTCGTCCATTGAGTTTTTGCACCAAGTATTTTGGGTTAAAATCGTTACTCAAGGGTTCTGGCCCAAGCTCTCGAAAGAACTTATGATCATCAATCAGAACCGTAGAGGCGATATCCATCGCACCAAATCTGCGAGGATCATTGAACGTTACCCTGGCACCATCTTCCATTTGAAAGATCACGTGATCATGCTTCGAAACCGGTTCATGATCATAATAAACACCACCAATCGAAGTTCCTGAAATCAGTATTCTGCCAGACATACCCAAGTGAATTATCAATGTTTCATCTCGATCCAGATCAAGAAGCAAATACTTGGCCCGTCTTCGTATAGAAATTATTCGACAACCCGTCAGAGTTTCAGCCATATTTTTTGGAAGTGGCCACCTGAGATCTGGCCTATTTACATGGGCCTGTTCGATCACAGCGTCTTGCATTACCGGTATTAAGCCGCGACGCACTGTCTCAACCTCTGGCAATTCGGGCATTCAGATATTTCCTTATCTTTAGACATCGGATTGTATCGGTGGCCACGCGTTCTATAACGTGTCCATATCAAAAGGATCGCGCAAAATGACGAAGTCGGAAGATAACACCACTCACTTCGGCTTTGAAACCGTAAGAGAAGAAGAAAAAGCGGGCAAGGTGCAAGGGGTCTTCACCTCTGTCGCCAGCAAATATGATATTATGAACGATGTCATGAGCGCGGGTATTCATCGTATTTGGAAAGAAGCGATGATGGACTGGTTGTCACCAAGACCTGGGCAAAAGCTTCTGGATGTTGCGGGCGGGACTGGCGACATTAGCTTCAAATTTTTGAAACGCGCGGGTCGTGGCCATGCGACTGTCTTGGATCTAACCGAGGATATGTTGGTGGAGGGACGCAAGCGTGCCGAAGCGTCAGAGATGTCAGAAAGCCTTGATTGGATTACAGGCGATGCAATGGCATTGCCCTTTGCCGACAATACCTTTGACGTTTACACCATCAGCTTCGGAATTCGTAATGTAACGAGACCTGAAGATGCCCTGAAAGAGGCATTCCGCGTTTTACGCCCCGGAGGCCGTTTGATGGTTCTTGAATTTAGTCAATTGCCAAATCCGATGATGCAACGGGCATACGATCTGTATTCATTCAACGTTATACCAAAAATGGGAAAATTTATCGCAAATGACAGCGAAAGCTATCAATACCTTGTAGAATCCATTCGGAGATTTCCCGACCAAGACACTTTTCTTCGCATGATAAAATCTGCGGGTTTCGAAAATGCGTCATACAGAAATCTGACTATGGGTGTGGCTTGCCTGCATTCCGGATGGAAACTTTAGATGCGTGGCCCACACAACATTTTCCGATTAATCCGAACTGGTGCAACGCTGGAACGCACCGGTGCAATGAACGTTGTGTTGGATGCATTCAAGGCCCCTTGGACCCTCCGCGTGGTTGCAAAGGTTTTGGGATGGCCGTTTCAGTGGTTGGGTTACAAAGGTGATCCGGATATGCCACCTGCGCCCAGGGCTCTAACTGCATTGGGTCCGGCTTACATTAAATTTGGTCAGGTGCTTTCGACGCGACCTGATGTTGTGGGTGACGAACTTGCCCTGCAGATGCGTGTGCTACAGGATAAGCTTCCACCGTTTTCGACTGCAGAAGCACGTAGTGCGATCGAAGCAGAACTCGAAAAGCCGGTTGAACAAATTTTTCAAACGCTAAGCCCACCCGTCGCCGCAGCCTCCATTGCGCAAGTGCATCGCGCAACCTTGGTAGAAAACGGAGAGGATGTCGCCGTTAAAGTGTTACGGCCAGGAATCGAAAAAGCATTTCGGCGCGATATCGACGCTTTTTATTTGGCGGCAAGTATCATCGATAAATTTGCGCCTGGCGCACGGCGCCTTAAACCGCTTGATGTCATTGAACATTTTGAAGGGGTTGTATTAGGCGAACTTGATTTGCGTTTGGAAACCTCCGCCGCCAGCGAATTCGCAGACAACACGAAAGATGATCCAGCAATCACATTGCCAAAAGTGAAATGGCATTTGTCATCTCGCCGAGTGATGACGTTAGACTGGGCAGATGGCATTTCGTCGGGCGACGTTGATGCTCTCAAACGTGAAGGTCATGACCTGAAAGTGCTGGGCGAAAATATTTTGCGCTTATTTTTAACGCACGCTTTGCGTGACGGTTATTTCCACGCTGACATGCATCATGGCAACTTGAAGATTGCATCAGATGGCACCATCATCGCCTATGATTTTGGCATTATGGGCCGAATTGATGAATACACGCGTCGCGTTTACGCAGAAATCCTTTTTGGCTTTATTCGCCGCGATTACAAACGTGTTGCCGAAGTTCATTTTGAAGCGGGATATGTACCTGCCAACAAGGATGTTGATGAATTTGCAAGGGCCCTTAGGGCGGTTGGAGAACCCATCTTTGGCATGGATGCAAGCCAGATTAGCATGGGCAGATTGCTGAGTTACTTGTTCGAAGTTACTGAAAAATTTGGGATGGAGACGAGAACTGAATTAATATTGCTTCAACGTACGATGGTAGTCGTGGAAGGTGTGGCGAGAAGCCTTTACCCACAAATTAATATTTGGGAAGTCGCTCAGCCTGTAGTTGAAGGATACATTAAGGATAGCATCGGACCCAAGGCGCTTGCCAAAGATCTGCTCAAGGCTGCACAGGTCATTTCTCGATTTGGACCTTTGCTGCCCCAAATAGCAGAAGATACACTAATTCGAATTCACAACCCAGAACCAACACAAAAGGATCGGAAAAGTTCAAAGTGGTTTTGGGCAATTCTATTGTTTGCGATTGGGGTCTTTTTTGGATTTTTAATTTCAAACGCGACCTGACTTTAGGCCACCAATTTCATTCTGCGGCGGCCAAGTTCTTGTTTGGCTTTGATTGTAAAGCTTGTGCGAATTTCAAAGTCAGATTTTTAGAGCCGATATAAAAGTGAATTTGATCCATCATCAGATCCAAGGCTGAAATTGTTGAAAAGCCCTCAGAAGATAAAGCTCTCGAAATGTCATGGTCTCCAACCGTAATATTTGCCTTGAGGGAACGTGCGATTTTGACACACGAGGCAAAGTCCGAAGCATCAATCGACACATCAAGCTGGCCCAGCCTTTCAAGATCTTTTGAAACAAGTTCATTGGTAAAGTTTTGATCATCCAAACCAACCACGTCCATCCCGCATTCCAACTTCAAATAACGAGCCAGCGGGATTTCAAGACCATAGCTTGGTAACAGCAAAACCGTTTTGCCCTTCAAATGTTCTTTCTGGTCCTCGATGCATCTACGCGCGGCGTCCCGCACAGGCAATGTAACCTCGTCAAAATGGCGGCGGGTTACGCCAAACTTCTGCGCGATAGACCATAGCCAAGCCGTTGTTCCACGTTCGCCAATTGGTACGGGTGCTGGAACATATTGCGATCCCAAATTTTCAAGGAAAGATTTTGATTGTGAGAGGTACGGTTGGGTCATCCAAAAATGTGTGTTTTTTCCAACCGAGATTTGATTTTCAACAGATCTTCTTGGGATTCTGCAGATATCTGAGATTTGTAAACTCTCGAAGTAGGAGTTCAGCTCTTTGTCCGATTCTGCGCACAGACTTCCAACGACCAAAGGCTTGGCATCTTCACTCTGTGTGGCTTTTCCAATTTCAGACGCAATGAATCCATCTTCACCTTGAGACGCAATCGTATGAATTCCAGAGCCATCAAAACAGCTTACCATGATTTCAGGCGCAAGTTTGTCGTTCAGCCTCTTGGTCATAAGCGAAAGATCAATATCATTCACTTCTGTTGGGCAAGTTCCTATCAGTACCAATTCGCGCATATTCGGACGATCTTGGCCCAACTTCCGAACTTCACCCTCAAGGGATTTAAAAGCTCGTTCGTGATCTTGGATATCGGAAGTTTCTAAGATCGCTGTGGCAAAATTTTGTTGGTGCCGCGGGCTGAAATCAGAGATCTTTTGGGCATGTGCAGCGCAAGGTTTTCCACCGATTATCAAAAAAAATCGTTCATCACCTAGTGACCCCATCCAGGCAAGATCAGTCAATCCACAATAGATTGAATTTTCCCTGCTGTGTTCAAGCAAAGGACAGTCAGTACAACCGGAAATTTTCGAAAATTCATGCATTTAGTAATCGTGGTTTCGACGTATGAAATGTTTGTTCACGGCTCTAAACGCAAAATGGAGAAAGAGTTTTTCAACCGATTTGTTGTGAATGCCGAAAGGCCCTTTAGTATTGTTTCTTTCCATCTGACTTTGATGCGAGGAATCAAATGTGTCAATTAAAGTTTACACTTTGTGCCATCAACGACACCATTGGCATGGCTGGTATTTGACAAGTTATCTTTTTTGGCAGATTTTCGAGCCATAGCGACGTGGAAATCAGAAGGAACTCAATCAAATCTTCACGTCGGGAAAGTCTGAAAATGACAACACGAGTTCAAAGCGGCAATTTGATAAATCACAAGGCATCTAATGATGTGCTTGAAACGCTGGTTGAGCTCGCATTCTCAGAAGTTTCCAACCCAAGCAGCTCGAAGCCAATTTCTGAATCGCAAATTTCGGAGCTTGCACAGGCAGTCTGTTCACCTGATCCGTTAGCCCACAAAAGATATTTGAACCAACTCTTACAGTGTGGGGTATCTGTAACAGATTTAGCTGAAACCATTTGTCCACACTCAGCTATTTTACTTGGAAAAAACTGGTGTGATGACACAAGAAACTTTGCAGAGGTGACAATCGGAACCGCCAGATTGCAGGCAGCTTCTATTCGATTGTTTGAATCCTTGCCAACCAAATCACACAACGGCAAAAGGGCGGCCATCATTTGCCGAGAATCGCAAAACCATACTTATGGGGCGACGGTAATCGCGCACAAACTTCGATTGTTGGGTTTTTCCGTTATTTCTTGGTTCGGGCTTTCTGAAATTAGAATTTTGAATGAAATTTCGCGCCACGACCTTGACTTGGTGTTGGTTTCAGAAGCTGACCAAACACAGTGTGAAAAGGTCGAAAAGCTCATTCACCAGATCCGAGATCGCGTAAATCCGGAAGCCAAGTTGATACTGGGTGGAGCTGCACTTTTCCACCTTCAGACAGTCGATATCCTGAAGGACTGTGCTGACCTTATATCAAACGATCTGGATGAAATTACGAAACTAACATTCAACACCAACCATTCCTTTACAGACACATGACTTTCCAAATTCGATTTTTCAAAGCGAACACCATGCGCAGGGCCCATTTGAAATGAATGAAGCTGGGGAAAATCTTTGGGCTTTTGGTCCCCAACCAATATTCGATGCAGACGAGATGCTGGAAATATTGATGAGGTCTGCTGATATCATGTTAACACTCGCGTCAGACATGACTGTTCAATCGGTATTCACCAATTCAAATCTGCAATCAACCGCTGTGCTTGAGGGGTGGGTTGGGCTCGAATTTCATGGAACTCTTTCGTTCGAAAGCCAAACGAAATTCGAAACACGAATTGCAAAATTCATGAAGTCGAATGACCGTACCTGCGTACTAGAACTGAACCATACCATCGATGATGAAATCCAGATATCGTTTGAATATCAGGTTTTCAAAACAAGATCAGATGGATCTCTTTTTTTGTTGGGACGCGATCTTTCGGATATCGTGATCTTGCAGCAAAAACTCATTCAAGCGCAATCGGATTTGCGAAGGGATGATCGGCCTTCCCTCAACACTGATAGGTGTTTGCAAGTTTTGATGGAGGCTTCAGATCACGCAGTTGCTTTCGTTTCATCGGATTCTGACGCGATCATAAAAATGAACCGAAACGCTGAAAATATGTTGAGACTTAGTTCAAATATTTTTGAACAGCCCAGCTTTGAGGATCAGTTTGAACCTTCACGCGATAAGATCAACATGAGTTTGCAAGGGATCAAAAAGATGTTTCCCACATCTCGCATCATAAAGCGAACAGGAATGAATGTCTTAATCAAAGGGCAAGAAATTTTATCGGCCAGTGACAAGATAATAATGTACCAAATCACCCCAGCGTCTGAACAACAGCAGGGTCAAAATTCAACGTTGCCTCACCCTCCGTCAGAGGCGTCGCAACTGGTTGGTACGGCTTCATTAAAAGCAATTGTTTCCCAGACGACCGATATAATCGAACGCAAATGCATTTCAGCAGCATTATATCTTGCCAACAATAACAGAAGCATCGCAGCAGACATGTTGGGACTAAGCAGACAAAGCCTTTATGTAAAGATGCGCAAACACGGTCTTCATGATGTTCAAGACACTGAATAAGAGTCTATGAAAAGAAATTCTCACCCATTTTGCGCTTCATCTTATCGGCCATATTGAACCCAAGTTCAGCGGCATTTTGAACGGGACCAGAAACATCATCAAAAAAAGATTCAGAGCCATCTGGTCTGATAACTTCACCTCTTAATCGAAGCGCGTCACCTTCAATTTGTGCAAGAGCTGCAATGGGTGTCTGGCAAGAACCATCCAATCCTTCCAAAAAGGCGCGTTCAGCTTTCAATCTATTTTCTGTTTGCAAATGGTTGAGTGGTTCAAAAAGCCGGCGCGTTTCTTCGTCTTCTGTACGACATTCAATCCCGATGGCACCCTGTGCAACCGCCGGCAACATGGTATCAACAGATATCGGCACCACAGGCAAAGTTTCCAACAAACCCAATCGCGACAAACCAGCCATCGCCAAAAAAGTTCCCTTTGCCACACCATCTTCCAGTTTTTTCAATCGTGTTTGAACATTCCCTCGAAACTCAACCACTTTAAAATCAGGATATGCTTTCAGGAGCTGTGCGCGCCTTCTTAGGCTTGAAGTTCCAACAACGTCACCCGCATTCAAATCTGATAGTTGCTCACCCGATATCGTCAAAAATGCATCACGAACATCTTCCCTGGGAAGGATGCATTCGATTGACAAACCTTCTGGTTGATGGACCGGCATGTCTTTCATGGAATGAACGGCACAATCAATTCTGTCATCCAGAAGTGCTTCTTCAATTTCTTTGGTGAACAACCCTTTCCCACCAATGGCGGCCAAAGGCCGATCTTGAATTTTGTCCCCGGAGGTTTTTATAACAACAATCTCAAAATCTTCTTCAGGGATCTTGTGCTGCACGGACAGTCTTGAACGCGTTTCATAGGCTTGAGCCAAAGCCAAAGGAGAGCCTCTGGTCCCGATACGCAAAGTAGGAAGGTTTTTTTCCATGCCCGAACTCCAATTCTGAGGTTCTGTTAGGTGTTTTTTCAAGTGGTTTAAACCCGCTTTGCATTGTGCGCCAATTGGTGCTCTTTCACACAGGTTGCAAACCCCGTATGTCAATTTCAAAATGTAGAGGGTAACCCAATGGCACAAAAGAAAATTCTCAAAGCCCTTGAAGGTCAAACTCTGGATGTGCCCCCCGTTTGGATGATGCGTCAGGCTGGTCGATATCTTCCGGAATACCGTGCAACACGTGCAAAAGCGGGTGACTTTCTATCACTTTGTTATTCGCCGGAGTGGGCAACTGAGGTCACGCTTCAACCCATCCGCCGATTTGGGTTCGATGCTGCCATTTTGTTTGCGGATATCCTCCTCATTCCTCAAGCTTTGGGATTAGATCTGTGGTTCGTGCAGGGGGAAGGTCCAAGACTTTCAACGATTGAAACAAACAAAGATCTGCAAAAACTTGGAAAAATAGAAAGCATTCACACAACTCTTTCACCAGTTTATGAAACGGTTTCACGATTATCAAAGGCTTTACCAGACGACGTTACATTAATCGGCTTTGCGGGGGCGCCTTGGACTGTTGCCACCTATATGATTGCAGGTCGCGGTACACCCGATCAGGGGCCAGCACATAATTTGATGCAGACAAATACATCAGTGTTTGAAGGTTTGATGGAACGCATCGTTGATGCAACGGCCCTTTACCTAATTGAACAAATCAAAGCGGGTGCAGAGGTGATCAAAATCTTTGACAGTTGGGCAGGTTCACTTTCCCCGGATGACTTCAACAAATATTCCAAACAGCCAACCGAAGAAATCATCAGACGCGTACACAAAGAATGCGGAAGCGTTCCGATTATCTGCTTTCCAAAGGGAGCCAATCAAGCTGGCTACGAAAGCTTTGCAAACATGAATGGTGTTTCCTGCCTCGCATTGGGGCAAGACATGGACACCGATTGGGCTGCGAAAAACCTGCAATCAAAGGTGTGTCTGCAAGGCAATTTGGACCCTTCTCACATGGTTAATGGCGGCACCGCTTTGGTTGATGCCGTGAATAATATTTGTGACAGCTTGGCGAATGGCCCTCATATTTTTAACTTGGGGCATGGCATCACCCCTGATGCAGACCCGAACAACGTTCAATTGATGATCGATACCGTGCGGGCAAGGTCCAACAGATAAAGCAAGGATTTTACTGATGGTCTCTTCGACAGAAATGAAAGATGAAAAAGTGCAGGCGGCGACTTGGTTTCGAACTTTGCGCGATCAAATTGTGTCCGCATTTTCAGATCTTGAAGAAACACACTCCAAAGTTTCTAGCCTTGAAAAAGGTCAATTTGAAATTTCGGAAACCAAACGGCATTCACCGGATGGAACCGATTCTGGTGGCGGGTTAATGAGCGTTTTGCGCAATGGCTGTGTGTTTGAAAAGGTTGGTGTCAACGTTTCTGAAGTATACGGAACGCTGAGTGAGAGGGCGCAAAAAGCCATGGCGGCCCGCGGAATTCCGGGAATCTCGAAAAACCCCGAATTTTGGGCATCTGGCATTTCTTTGGTTGCGCATATGCAAAACCCGCACACTCCATCAGTTCACATGAATACTCGCATGTTTTGGACGCGAAATGCATGGTGGTTTGGCGGTGGTTCAGACTTAAATCCTTGCATTGAATATGACGAAGATACCAACCATTTTCACCAAACTCAAAAGGCTTTTTTGGATCGGCACAGCACTGCTTTCTATCCTAAATTTAAAGAATGGGCAGACGAGTATTTTTACGTCCCACACCGTGGTCGCGCGCGTGGTGTGGGTGGTATTTTCATGGATGATCAAAACAGGGGAGATTGGCCTTCAGACTTTGCTTTGACCCAAGATATAGGTCGAGCGTTTTTACCTGCCTATCTTCCACTGGTCGAAAAGCGACTGAATCAACCTTGGACTGACGATGAAAAAGATATTCAGTTGATTCACCGTGGATTATACGCCGAATACAATCTGGTTTATGATCGTGGAACAAAATTTGGCTTGGAAACAGGCCATGATGCAAATGCAGTTCTAATGAGCCTGCCACCATTGGCAAAATGGGCCTAAGCCCGTCTTGGGAATCTACGACTGAAAATGATAGATGAAATTCTAATACCTGCTTGGATTGACGAGGAGCTCAGACCAGTTGAAAAACTGAAAGTTCACCAATTGGGTCTTAAACATCAAGCTGTAAGCGTTTTTCTAATTGATCCAAAACGCAACGTTTTGATGCAGCAAAGGGCGATGGAAAAATACCATACGCCAGGCTTGTGGGCAAATACCTGCTGTACGCATCCAAATTGGAATGAAGATCCCAAAACTTGCGCGCTTCGGCGACTCACCGAAGAATTGGGGATAAAATCTGTAAACCTGAAATCTGTTGGCCAAATTGAATATCGCGCTGATGTTGGTAACCAATTAATCGAACATGAGGTGGTCGATCTCTTTGTTGGTAAAGTTTTACAAGACATTGAGATGTCAATTAACCCATCCGAGGTTTTGTCCACGTGCTGGATATCATTGGATGATCTTGTCAAACAGATCGAAACCAGACCAGACAATTTCACGCCTTGGATCAAAATCTATATGAAAGAGTATGCTTCCAAAATATTTTGAGGCATTCAAGTCGAAGGAGATCCACCAAATCTGCCATCGATCTAACTTTGAGGATTTCACTTCATGAACAAACACGTGATTCAGGAACCTGCGAGAAACACCCCCATTGTTCATGAAACCGATGTTTTGGTTGTCGGTTCAGGACCAGGCGGTCTCGCCGCCGCAATCGCAGCTGCAAGATGTGGCGTTTCGGTTGCTTTGCTTGAACGGTTCGGTTGTTTTGGCGGCAATATTACCGTGGTGGGTGTTGAGGGTTTTGCATGGTATCGGCACGAACAAACCATAGAGGCCGGAGGAATTGGCCGCGAATTTGAAGATAAGGCAAAAGCCATGGGTGCCGCAGTGCCCGAAAGCCAGTCCCTCAGCTATGAATTGGACAGCGAAGGTTTCAAAGTTGTCGCCGACCAATTGGTTCTGGATGCCGGCATCCATCCAATGTTGCATAGACATTTCGTGGCACCGATTATGGATGGAAACCATGTTATTGGTGTGATCGTGGAGTCAAAGTCTGGCCGGGAAGCGATTTTAGCAAAACGCATCATTGATGCGACCGGCGATGCCGATGTGGCCCATCGTGCTGGTGCCGCGACCATCAAAACACCCGTGGAAGAAATGCAGGCGGCAAGTGTCATGTTTCACTTGGCGGGTGTCGACAAAGCAAAATTCATGTCGGGCGTTCAAGCAAATCCCCAGACATATAAAGATTGGTCCACGGGCGAATGGGTGGTGGAAACCGACGGGAAAGAAGATGATATGTTCAGTCCCTTTCTGGGTAAACCGTTTGAACAGGCAATCAAAGAAGGTGTCATTCCCGCTCATTTGAACACAATTGGTGGAACATGGGGTGCGGTGCACGACAGCGGTGAAATGACTTACATGAACCTCATTCATTTGGCTGAGTGTGATGGCACCGATCCTGATAGCCTAACAAAGTTTGAAATCGAAGGACGCCGCCAAGCAATGCATGCCATTGAAGCGCTAAAGGCATTCACGCCTGGGTGCACGGATGCGCGGCTTCGAAATTTTGGCATGTCGATCGGAATTCGCGACACAAGAAAAATCGATGCAATTTACAATTTGAAAGAAAAAGACGTCAGGAATGAAGCAAGGTTTGATGATACGATTGGAATCTATCCTGAGTTTATTGATGGCTATGGCGTGTTGATTATTCCGACCACCGGTCGCTATATGCACATCCCTTATCGTTGTATGCTGCCTAAAGATGTTGGAAACCTTGTCGTTGCTGGGCGCGCCATTGGCGGTGATAAAATTGCCCATGCAGCAACAAGAAATATGGCATGTTGCGCCGTTGTCGGTCAGGGGGCGGGCGTTGCGTCGGCAATATCTATTCAAGACGGTTGCGCCCTTAATGATGTCGAAATCAAAAAAGTCCAACAGAAGTTAATTTCTCAAGGTGTTCGCATTCATTAAAGAAGGCGTAAACAAAACTTGCATAAGACTTGATCTAAAGCGTAGCCTAATTTTACCGGGCGGCGGGGTGTCTTCCGGATCTGCCTGGGCGTCAATGACGTTCGAAATCCCCGCGAAAGTCGGCGCAATTTGCGTCATTTTTTCGAATGCCTCCGAAGGCAAAAAGACTGGAGTGTCAAATGAAAACAGCTGGTGTCATAGGGCTTGGGGATATGGGAAGTGGCCTTGCCCTGAACCTTATCAAAAATGGCTTTTCAACCTCAGGCATCGACCCCAAACCTGATCGTGCTGCCGCCTTTGAAAAAATGGGGGGTGCTTTAAAAACAACCATAGCAGAGGTTGGTGCATCCGCTGAAGCCGTGTTCGTGATGGTGATGAATGGCGACCAAGCCAAAGAAGTAATCTTGGGAGAAAGTGGTCTTGTCAGCACAATGCCCCAAGGTGGGGCAATTATTTTATCAGCTACAATCAAACCACGTGAAGCGCGTGAAATTGGTGCTGCCATGGATGGGTCGGGCATTCATTTGATCGACACACCCGTTTCAGGTGGATTTCCAGGTGCCCAAGGTGGAACCCTGACGATGATGGCGGCCGCTCCGGATACCGTTCTTGATGAATTCGCCCCCGTGATGGAGGCCGTCAGCGCCAATATTCACCACGTCGGCACTGAACCAGGTGATGGGCAAACCGTTAAGGCCTGCTTGCAAAGCCTGATTGGTGCGCAATTTTCGGCCACGTTTGAAGCGGCGGCATTAGCAGCAAAGGCTGGTGTATCGGGCGAAGTCTTGTTGAACGTTTTTTCAACCTCCAGCGCAGGATGCGGTGTGGTCAACAATGCATTGGAAAAAATCATCGATCGCAAATTTGAAGGGACAGGCAGCCACATCAACACCATGCACAAAGACCTGACCATCACCATGGATTTAGGAACAGAGCTTGAAGTGCCGCTGAACACAGCCGGCGCTGCGATGCAATTGTTTCACGCGGGCAAATCAAAGTTCCCCAACGGGGACAACTGGGCCTGCACCCAATTGGTGGAAGATATCGTCGGGGCCGAATTGCACCGGGATGCGGCAAAAAGGGTTAAGTCATGAAGCTGGGCGTTATTTGTGACGGCATCAGCCGGGATTTGGCCCACGCCGTGGATGTGATGGATGAATTTGATCTGGAATATGCCGAGCTTCAGTTCGTAGGTGACACCGAAGTGGGCGATCATTCCACACAAGAGATAAAGGAAATCGACACGCTTTTGCGCGATCGTGGTAAGCCCGTCAGCTGTCTTTCACGGCATATTTTTGCAGGAATGACCAAAGACAATGTGCCGGGCGATGACCTGCATACCAAACATATGGACGCGCTAAAGCGGGTGATTGATATGGCCCATGTCGTGGGAAGCCCCCTGGTGCGCATCATGACACCGCGCAAAGAACAAATTCTTTGGGGATCAAACGGCGCAGAAAAATGGAACGTGGCCCATGGTGCATGGGATGCAATGTTGCCCTTAATTGCACCAGCGGTCGATGTGGCCAAAGATGCTGGTTTGAAATTGGCTGTGGAAACCGGAAACGGCACGATGGTTAACTCCAATTATACTGGGCGCAGACTGATTGATGATTTGGGCGCAAAAGGAACATTGATGGTTTTGTGGGACCCCGCGAACAATTGTTGGTGCCATGAACGTGCATTTCCAGACGGGTATGAGGCAGTGCGCGAAGGTTATTTGGGTCATGTGCACATCAAAGATGTCATGGTCGATACACCACGGGCAACATTGGAAGTACGCAAAATGGGTACGGGCCAATTGGCAGATCAGTTCCAACCGATGGCGAATGCAATGCGAGAGGATTTGTATACTGGGGTGGTCTCATTTGAGAGCGTTTATCATCCAGGCAACGAGGATTTTGAAGCAGGCTTCCGTGATTGCATCGACACATTCAAACGCATTTTTGGATAGAAAGCTCTCGCTTTACGGTGGTGAAGTCGATCATTCGTGCGATTTATGCTGCATAAATAGCGTCGAACAGATCACTAAGCCCTTTACCGTTGCCCAAATTCAAAACTGCCGATTCAACTTCGCGCGTGCGGGTCACCCCCAAAACAGGCGCCGTGTACGAATAAAACTTGCTTTGAATTTCAGAAGACATCGTCGGATTTTCTGGATCGCCAAGCGCCTCTGTTTCTGCTGAAATCAGTTTCTCTCCAGATCGAAGATTTATGATCACTTTCGAAATCCTACGGGCGGGGAACGCCTGATTAAATTTGTTATTCTCAGTAATGATCATGGTGTCAGCTATGCGTTTTATTTCTTGGTTTTCAAAACATTCTTCTGTCACTTCGTTTGGCGTCACGCGTCCATGAACCAACGCCACCGCCGCTGGATATGCCGTTGAATACTGTGCTTCTTCCGTTGTGGTTGGGTTGCGTGTCGCCAACCGAAGTGATTCATGAAAGGTCTCGATCTCAAGGTTCAAAACGTCTTCCGATTTCAAATCATGTTTGCATCGTAAGTCCAACACAGCTTGCACAGCAGGCTGGGCCCACCTGCAAATTGGAAAATGTTTGAAATACTGCTCTTGAATACGCCACCTTTGGCCCAAATCAGACCAAAACTCTTCCACTTCATCCGATTCCACAGATATGGCGGGGGCACCCGTGAAACCTGATTGCGCCAAATAAGCTGCCGATACACCAGCCATGGCACCCCAACCAGATCCATCCTTTAACATTGTTGGGTGATCAATTACCCGCATCATTTGACTGCGAGGTCCGTGATATTCCGCAATCCCAATTGCGTGTCGTGTTTCCACCTCATTCAAACCCAGGGCACGTGCCCCAATAGAAGCCGCCGCCAAGGAAATCCAAGCACCTGAAGTGTGATAATCGGATGCAGTTGCATGCAAGGCTATTCCCGCACGTGTTCCAATTTCATATCCAAGAACAATCTGAGTTAAAAACTCTTGATCACAGGTCAGCCCCTCACAATCGCTGAAAGCGAACACGGACGGGATTAACCCACAACCCGTGTGGCCCTTTGTAATTTTATGTCCATCATGAGCATCAATTGAATCTATGGTGCACCCATTCGCCAATGCAGCCCCAACCGCGCTTGCATGGGCTTCACTGTAAAATATCCTCGCCGTTTTTTGGCCAGAACCAAAAAAGTTGATGGCATGATCGTTGATTGTTTTGGAAAGCTTCGTTTGCGTGCCAGATGCCGCCACGCCCAGAATATCAAGCAACCAAAGCTTGGCCTTTTCAATATGATCACGAGGCAGATCTTCAAAACGAGTCTGGTGCAGAAAGCTTAAAAAATGCTGTTTCATTCACACAGTTTGAACTTTGAGAAAGCTCTCGTATTGTTGCAAAACGACAAACACCGGCCTGTCAGAAAAAAATCTCGAAACCGGTGATGCGATCCCAATCGAATTCGACGCCCACGCCGGGGGTATTTGGCGCAAAAGCCCGTCCATTCTCAACGACCAACGGGCGTTTTGTGTAACGATCAATCGGAAAAGAATGCACCTCAAGCCATCCGCCATGTGGTTGCGCGGCCACCAAAGAAACATGCAGCTCCTGCATGCCATGGCTGCACACGGGAATGTTTTTACCCTTCACAAGATCGGCAACTTGCAACCAGCCCGTGATGCCCAAACAGTTTGAAGCGTCAGGTTGAATGAAGCCCAAATTTGATTGGGCCACGGCCATTTCAAATTCATGGATTGTGTGCAGGTTTTCACCTTGGGCAACGGGCATACCAGTGGCTTGCGTGATTTCGGCGTATCCGGGGTAATTGTCCGGAAGAATTGGTTCTTCGAACCACATTATATTTTGATCTTTGACAGCGTTCGCCAGACTGATCGCTTGCGGCACCGTCATGGAATAATTTGCATCAATTGCAAACCCAACGTCAGGCCCAAGATGGGCGCGCACGGCGCGGATGCGTTCCACATCTTCGGCCTCGGTTGGTTGCCCTATTTTGATCTTCACCGCGTTTAGCCCGGCGTCGACATAGCCTTTGACGTGATCCAAGAGCTTGGGCAACGGAAATGCCAGATCGATCCCGCCACCATAAGCAAGGCAAGTGTTCCCTGCCCCACCGACCATTTGCCAAAGTGGTTTGTTCGCTGCCCGGCACCGCAAATCCCAAAGGGCGATATCAACAGCCGAAATTGCAAAGCTGAGGATCCCACCCCGGCCCACATAATGCATATGCCAGTCCATAGCTTCGGTCAAAGCTTCGACTTTCGTAGCATCTTCACCTTTCAAAAATGGCGCCAGATCATGGTTGATCATCGCCACAGTCGCATGGCCACCGCGCCCGCCATTGTAGGTGTACCCTGTGCCTTGGCGCCCGTCGGCCAAAGTCACTGTTGCGGTGATCAGATGAAAATGGCTGTGGTCCCCATGCTTGGCGTCAACCAAAACCTCATCCAAGGGAATGGCGAATAAACGCGCTTTCACGTCAGTGATGGTATTCACATCAGGTGTTGGCATTCTGGCACCGGTGTTTTCGTGGTTTTGTGTTCCAAGTGCTGCAGAATGTTATCCACGGTCAGCGATCCCATCGCAGCCCGCGTTTCCAACGTCCCACTCCCAACGTGGGGCAACAAAACAACATTGTTAAGTTCGAACAAAGATTCGGGCACATTTGGCTCATCCTCGAACACATCAAGCCCGGCCCAGCCCAAATCGCCATTTTGCAATGCGGCGACCATGGCACTTTCGTCGATGACCGAACCACGAGCCACATTGATGACAGTGCCTTTCGGCCCCACGGCCTTTAAAACATCTGCGTTCACCAAGTGGTGCGTCGACGCGCCGCCGGGGGTAATCACCATCAACACATCCGCGCGCGCTGCCATCTCAATCAAGTCGGCACAATATTCGTAGGCGACATCTTTGGGTGATCTGCTGTGATACAGGATGTGTGGATGAAAGGGGGCCAATTTGCGGGCGATTTCTTGGCCGATCCGACCCATCCCCAAAATCCCGACCGTTTGATTGTCGCATGACCGCGTCAAAGGCGCGTTGCCTTCTTTTGCCCAACGTCCGGCCCGAACGTAGGCATCATCGCGCAAAAGCTCTCGGTAACACGCCATCATCAACATGATTGCGGTTGTGGCCACTTCGGCGTTCAATACTTCAGGGGTGTGGGTGACAACAATGCCCCGTTCAGCGCAAGCAGCAGCGTCGATATGGTCATAGCCAACCCCATAACTGCCGATCATTTGGAGGTTCGGTAACTGGTCCAAAAGCCCCGCATCTACTGTGCCGTGCCCATTGATATATACGTGGGTGATGTCGGCACTTGGTGCATCATACAGCGTAAAGGCGGCGGAAAGCCGGGCCAACATTTCATCGGTTGCTGGCCCGATTTGAAGAAGATCAGGCATCTTGGCCAACGGTTTGACGTTGTTTGCCTAGGCCTTCGATTTCAAGTTCCATCACATCCCCAACGTTCAGGTAAATTGGATCTGGTTTGATACCCATGCCCACGCCAGGAGGTGTTCCAGTGGTGATGATGTCGCCGGGGTGTAGCGTCATCAACCCTGACAAATGTTCGATAATTTCCGCAACGGTGAAAATCATCGTGTTGGTGTTCCCGGTTTGCATGCGTTTGCCATTCACATCCAGTGACATCGCTAAATTCTGTGGATCGCCGACTTCGTCCCGCGTAACCAACCAAGGACCCGTGGGACCAAACGTGTCGCAGGATTTCCCTTTGGTCCACTGCCCCGTTAGGTTTGCCTGATAGTGCCGCTCAGACACATCGTTGACGATGCAATAGCCCGCAACGTGATCCAATGCATTTTCCTTGGAAACATATTTGGCGGTTTTGCCGATCACAACGCCCAGTTCAACCTCCCAATCGGTATGTGTGGAACCGCGCGGCATGATGACGTCGTCGTTCGCACCAATGATGGCTGAGTTCGCTTTGAAAAACAAAATAGGATGTTCAGGGATATCGGCCCCAGTTTCAGCCGCGTGATCCGAATAGTTCAGACCAATGCACAAAAACTTACCGAAATTCCCGACACAAGCCCCCATGCGTGGTTTGCCATCCACAACAGGCAAGCTGGCCGGATCGATAGCACGCAATTTATCGAGGCTTTCGTCACCCAAAATTGCCCCCGTCACATCATCGATATGGGCGGACAAATCCCGTAATGTGCCGTCCGCATCTATCATACCGGGCTTTTCAGTCCCTTTGTCGCCATAGCGCACAAGTTTCATGTGATGTTCCTTTCAATTTCTTTTTTGTGGGCGGGGTCGGGTCAGCCGGACCAACCGCCATCAATGATGTGAGGTTGCCCAGTGGTAAAGCCGCTTTCATCGCTGGCCAAATATACAACAAGTGCCGCGATTTCTTCGGCTTTGGCGATGCGGCCCATCGGTTGACGGGCCACGAAGGCCGCGCGCGCTTTGTCGTATCCGCCAACCTCTTTGCCCATGGCGTGCAGGCGGTCTTCCAAAGATGGGCTTTCGACTGTCCCTGGACAAATGCAATTGCACCGGATGCCTTTGGTGATGAAGTCGACAGCAACAGATTTGGTCATACCAATCACGGCTGCTTTGGTGGTTCCATAGATGAACCGATTTGGGGCCCCAATCACGGACGAACATGCAGAAGACATGTTGATGATCGACCCGCCGCCGCGTTCGACCATGCCGGGCAAGGCAGCCCGCATCGTGCGCAGCATGGACCTTACATTCAAATCAAACGCGAAGTCCCACTCATCGTCCTTTGCATCCAAAATCGTGCCATTGTGCACAAAGCCCGCGCAATTAAACAAAACGTCGGGTTGCGCGCGTTCCACGCCGGCCGCAACGCTTTCATCGTTGCGCGCATCAAGTTCGAAAATTTCGATATTTTCGTGATTCGTGCCCAGATTCGAAGTCAGCAAATCCTTGCTCAAATCGGTCGCAAGGACGTGCGCCCCTTCCGCAGCCATGGCCTTGGCACTGGCCAAGCCGATCCCTTGCCCTGCGGCAGTAACCAAAACCCGTTTACCGCTAAGTCTTTGACCTGACATATAAATCCCTTGTGTACATCGCATGACAGCCCATCAGTCAATCCGCGAAGGTTGCAATTTCCAGCAATGGTGCCTCACGTTTTATAGCGGAGTATTTTTCACCAAAACTTCCAGGCGCGAACGTAGGACAAAGGCCAAGAATTGGCTATAGGTTTGTTATATGGGTGTGACCAAGCCATGAGGCAGATTGAAAATGGTGCAAAGAATTGCGTTCCTTGGAACCGGATTAATGGGCTTACCCATGTCCAAAAATTTGTTGAATGCTGGGTTTGAACTGCGGGTCTGGAATCGCACCGCTATGAAGGCTGAACCATTAAGCACTTTGGGTGCAACTGTTGCGATTTCTGCTGCAGAATGCGTATCGGGTGCCGATGTGATAGTCTCAATGGTGTCCGATGGCCCAACCGTTGAGACATTGATTTCAGACCCGGCTGTACGCACGGAGTTAACTCGGGGTTCCGTCTGGATCGATATGTCAAGCATCAAACCGACGGAGGCGCGAAGCCACGCTCAAAGCCTGGCCCCATTAGGGGTGAAATGCCTTGATGCGCCTGTTTCTGGTGGAACCAAAGGGGCAGAGGCCGGAACGCTGGCAATTATGGTCGGTGGAGACAAAGATATTTTGGCTTATGTAACGCCGGTTCTGAACGCGTTGGGGCGACCTGTTCATGTTGGTGGGCCTGGTGCTGGTCAACTTGCCAAGTTGGCCAATCAAGCCATTGTCGCGTCAACCATCGGGACAGTTGCTGAAGCGATGTTGCTATTGGAAAGAGGCGGTGCCAATCCCGAAGCGGTGCGCGATGCATTGAAAGGTGGATTTGCCGACAGCACAATCTTGCAACAACATGGTGCGCGCATGACAAATCGTGATTTTGAGCCAGGCGGTCTGTCAAAGTTTCAGCTCAAAGACCTTGATAATGTCATGAAAGAGGCCGCAAGCTTGGGTCTTTCATTGCCGATGACAAAGCAAATCCAAAAAAGGTTCGAGAATTTAGTGCACAAAATGGATGGATCGGACTTAGATCATTCAGCGTTGTTTCTAGAGCTTCTTACCCAAAATGGAGGAACGCAATGACTCGCGTGTTGATCTTAGGTGGCGGTGGAATGGTTGGCCAAAAGCTTGCCACCAAAATTGCAAAGGATGGGTTGCTTGCCGAAACCGCGCCGGAGGTCACTTTATTTGATCTTGGCTTTCCCCAGAATGCTGCGCCCGCTCATGCCCAAATTACAGGAAATGTGACAGATGATACCATCATTCGAAACCTTGCGGCGCAACAATTTGATGTAATTTTTCACTTGGCCTCCGTCGTTTCCGGTGAGGCTGAGCAAGACTTTGATAAGGGCTATGCGGTTAATTTATCACCGACATTGACGCTTTTGGATGGATTGCGAACCGCGCATCTGAAAAGTGGTGGAACTTATCGCCCGCGCCTTGTGTTCACATCATCAATTGCCGTTTTTGGTGGCCCATATCCCGATAAAATCACGGACGAATTCTTTATTTCACCCCAAACCAGTTACGGCGCACAAAAGGCGATGTGCGAAGTTTTGATCCAAGACTATTCGCGCAAAGGCTTTATCGATGGCTTGTCGTTACGCTTGCCAACGATTTGCGTGCGCCCGGGCAAACCAAATTTAGCTGCATCATCTTTCTTTTCCGGGATAATTCGGGAACCGTTGATGGGGAAAGAGGCAATTCTGCCCGTTCCAGATACGGTACGGCATTGGCATGCCAGCCCACGTTCAGCGGCAGGGTTTTTGACACATGCCGCAGCGTTGAACACCACAGGATTAGAAAACCACCGTGCCTTAAACTTGCCTGGTGTCAGCTGCACCGTCGCCGAACAAATCGAAGCTTTGCGTGATATCGCCGGGCAGGATGTGGTGAATTTGATCAAACCACAGTCCGATGCTTTTATTACTAAGATCGTTCAGGGATGGCCGCGGGACTTTGATCCAGTTCGCGCCAAATCGCTTGGCTTTCGGTCTGAAACTTCCTTTTCTGACATCATTAAAGTCTTTATCGAAGACGAGCTCCATTAAATCAACGGCGCTGTTAGGTTTCTGCTGAGATGGTCGGTAATGGCAGCTTTGACCGCATCCTCATTGCGATCAAGAGCTGCGTTTAAA
This sequence comes from Planktomarina sp., assembly GCA_020630015.1. GTDB lineage: Bacteria > Pseudomonadota > Alphaproteobacteria > Rhodobacterales > Rhodobacteraceae > Planktomarina. The sequence goes on from JAHDCF010000003.1 coordinate 143,925, forward strand.
ATTGCTTGATGCTGCGCAATGTTTTCAGGAACAAATCGAAAGGTACGATCCGCAGTAATTAGTTGCTGGCGGAATTGCCTGTAAATCCGAAGATGTGTGCTTTTCAAATAGGCGTTGTTACATGCTTCAATCAGTGTTTCGTGAAATTCTTGTTCTGCTGCTGTCCAAATTGGTATCAAGGGTGTTGGATCGTTACTGTCACGTACCCGCGTTTCGATATGCGAAAGTTTGTGGTGCGCTGCTGACAAACGCGCCTCCCACGAAACACCGCCCAAACGGATTGATAAAACGGTCCCTTCACATTCCAGCATAATTCGAAATTGAGTAAGCTGGTGTTGAACCTCTGGTGATCTTGGCGGCATACGAAAGCCACGTTGTTCTTGGAACTCCACTAAATTTTCTGTCGACAATCGGAACAAGAGTTCACGAATTGTACTTGCCGAACATCCAAGCAGCTTGCGCAATGGATCAACCTTGATCTTAGATCCATGTTCAAAGGTGCCGGTTATCAATGCCTCTCGCAGCATGTGGTGGTGCGTGGTGTCTTTGTCCAAACTTCAAAATCCGTCTTAGAATCAAAATCTAACTTTGTGTCCAAGTATCAAATAATTTCGTGATTTCAATATAATTACGAAATTCAAGGAAATTGGACAATTTTCTTGCTGGAAAAGATTCGCATGGCTAACCTTCTGTTAGCGATACCCTTGGGGCTTACTGAGTCTCACCCACAAAGTCGCAAGAAAAATTTCTGGGAGGAAAAAATGAAATTCATGAAAACCGCTGCATTGGCCGCTGGGGTTGCCGCGTTGGCAACTAGCGCATTTGCACAAACAAACCTGCGCATCCAAACTCACTTTAGCCAAGAAACACTTTCCGGCCAGATGGCGGGTCAGTTTGTTGAAAACGTATCGGTTATGTCTGGCGGCGAAATCAACATCGAGATGTTCTATGCCTCATCAGTTGTTGGCTCGGTCGAAACATTCGACGCAGCTGCAACAGGTATTCTCGATTGCGACATGACAGGTGGTGGCTACCAAACTGGTAAAAACCCTGCGTTCCAATTTGCCGGCGACCTGATGGGTGGTTACGCCAACCCATACCAGCAAATGGCTTGGATGTTGCATGGCGGTGGACGTGATGCACTGAACGATCTGTACGGTGGATATGG
>JAHDCF010000062.1 GCA_020630015.1 Planktomarina sp.
ACAACAAAGATCATGAGAACACAAAACATGAACCAAGATTGGATCGCCACGGCCGCCACTTTGAACCAGGCCTTGCCTTATTTGAAAAAATACGAAGGGGCGACGGTTGTTGTGAAACTGGGCGGTCACGCCATGGGCAGTGACGAAGGCATGGAAAGCTTTGCCCGCGACGTGGTGTTGATGCAGCAGGTCGGCGTGAACCCCGTGATCGTGCATGGCGGTGGTCCGATGATCAACGCAATGTTGGATCGTCTGGATATCCCGTCAGAGTTTGTTGACGGCAAACGTGTCACCTCTGATGCCATTGTAAATGTCGTGGAAATGGTGCTGTCGGGCAGTGTGAATAAACGCATCGTGCAGGCGATCAATGCCCAAGGGGGCCGGGCGATTGGCCTGTCGGGCAAAGATGCCAATTTGATTGTTTGTGATCAAACCGATCCAAAGCTGGGCTTGGTTGGTACGCCACGGGATGTGAACACCGCGATGCTGACCCATTTGTTTGAAGGAAATTTCATCCCCGTGATCGCGCCCTTGGGTGTCGGGGATCAGGGGGAAACCTTTAACATCAACGGGGATACGGCCGCCGGGGCCGTTGCCGCCGCCCTTGGGGCAGATCGTCTGTTGTTGTTAACAGATGTGGCTGGGGTCAAAGGATCGGAAGGCACAGTGTTAACCGAACTGACCGCCGCCCAAATTAAACAATTAACCCGCAACGGCATTATCGCCGGGGGCATGATCCCCAAAACGGAAACCGCCCTGAATGCGATTGAGGGTGGCGCACGCGCCGTGGTGATTTTGGATGGGCGCGTGCCCAATGCGTGTTTGTTGGAATTGTTCACCGATCATGGCGCCGGGTCTTTGATCCGTGGGTGAAAAACGCATCCGCCCCGACGCCACAGCGACACAGCTGATCGACAATGACCGTGTCCGCGTCACCCGGTTTGATTTTGTGGCCGGCGCCCAAACCGGCTGGCACACCCATGGGATGGATTACGTGATCACCGCCATCACCGATTGCCACATGGCGTTGGAGGAACCCGGCGGAGAGGTTCGATATGTCATCGTCATGGCAGGCGAAGCCTATGCCCGCGACGCAGGGGTAGAGCATAACGTGATCAACGACGGCTTGGCCGACATGAGCTTTGTTGAGGTGGAGTTGAAGTGAACAAAACGTTCGTAGCCGTCACAATTGCATTGTTGCAAACGGCGGCGACAACCCAAAATTCAAAATCCGCTAGCTTTGAACCTTCCGTGGATGTGCATTTGGGATCGTGTAAGTGACATCGCCGTTTCGTTGATCCGCCCCGACCCGTTACTTACTTTTTCAATGTAATAAATCACGACTTAAGAACACGTGCTCACAAACACCTGACTTCCCCTCGCCCCTTTGCTGCGCTACCACGGCGTCATGCAAAACGAAGCCATCCTCCGCCTGTCTGTGTTCATTGGCCTGTTCGCCGTATTGGCCTTGGTTGAACATTTCGCCCCGCGCCGGCCGCGCCAATATCAGGCGCGGCGGTGGATTACCAATTGGGCCTTTGTCATCATTGATACGCTGACCCTGCGATTGATTGCGATTGTGGTGCCCTTTGTGGCGGTGTTGGCGGCCGTGGATGCCAGCGCCCGTGGCTGGGGCCTGTTCAACGTGGTGGGCTTGCCGGTGTGGTTGGAATTCGTTTTGGCCATTTTGATCCTTGATTTCTTTATCTGGTTTCAACACCTGATCACCCACAAGATCCCGTTTTTGTGGCGCATTCACCGCGTGCATCACGCGGATGTAGAGATTGATGTCAGCACGGCCATACGATTTCACCCGATTGAAATTGCCTTGTCGATGGCGTTCAAGATCGGGTTGGTTTACGCCCTTGGCCCCGCGGCATGGGCGGTGATTATTTTTGAGGTGCTGCTGAACGGGTCTGCCATGTTCAACCATGCCAATATCAAGCTGCCCCTGTGGACGGATCGGATGATCCGTATGGTCATCGTTACGCCTGATATGCACCGGGTGCACCATTCGATCCATCGCAGCGAACATGACACCAACTATGGCTTTGCCCTGTCGTGGTGGGATCGTTTGTTTGGCACCTATACCGACCAACCGGCGATGGGCCATGATGACATGACCATCGGCCTGCAATGGCAGGACGAAGCGCCGACCAAACTGGGCTGGTCGCTGGCCCTGCCGTTTTTCAAGCGCAATGATTGATCAAATCAAATCCCTTTGCGCCCCCCATGAATTGATGGTGATGGGCGTGGCCGGCAACGCGGTGTTGCTTGGCCCCACCGGCCCCGGGTTTTGGACGATGTTTCAAAAGACACCTGAATGGCAGGACGGTGGCAAAGACCCGGTCGATCGGTGGTCGGAACGTGTGATCCGCGAAATGGCAGGCACCCTTGGGGCCGCGCCCCTTTTCCCCTTTGGGCCAAAGGCGGGGAACTTTCTGCAACTGCCGTTGGACAGTGGTCAGGCATGGCAAAGCCCGGTGGGCATGTTGGTGCATGATCAGGCGGGTCTGATGGTCAGTTATCGTGGGGCGTTGGTGTTTGACACGCCGGTTCACCCCCGGCCTCAGGGCGGATCGGGGGCGAACCGGTCGAACGACCCCGCAAAACCTTGCACCACCTGTGCGGCCCCCTGCACCACCGCCTGCCCCGTCGGGGCTTTAACGTCAGATGGGTACGACGTGCCCACCTGCCATGCGTTCATGAAAACCAAAGAGGGGCAAGATTGCCTGAACCATGGCTGCCGTGTGCGCCGTGCCTGCCCTGTCAGTCAAACTTATGGCCGCGATCCGGAACAATCGGGCTATCACATGTCAGTCTTTCTAAAGTAAGCTGGGTCTTATGAAACTGATCCTGATGCGCCATTGCAAATCCGACTGGTCCACCGGCCAAGCGGACGAAGACCGCCCCTTGAACAAAAGGGGGCGTGGGGCGGCAACCGCCCTTGGGGACTGGCTGCGCATGAAAGGGCATTTGCCCAGCGCCGCATTGGTATCATCGGCCACGCGCACACACGAAACCTTTGAACGGTTGCGGCTGGATTGCCCTGCGACATTTCACGACTCCCTCTATTTGGCAGAGCCCATCGTGATCTTGGATCATATTAAATCGACGCCGGCGGATACGCTTTTGGTTGTGGGCCATAACCCCGGCATTGCGGAACTGGTGGATGGGCTGGTTCCCGATGCACCAAACCACCCGCGTTTCTTCGATTATCCCACCGGGGCCACAACCGTTCTGGACATGACGGCGGGTGGCACGGTGTTGGATTTCATCACGCCACGTGATTTGGGCTGATGCCCATCGACCTTACCATCAAAGACGCAGCGCAAATCCTGAAAGGCGCAAAGCGCGTGATGGTCATCGGTGTTTCCGGATCCGGAAAATCAACGCTTTCCAAAATAATCGCTCAAAAACTGGACGCGCGATACATATCGCTCGATCGAGATGTGACATGGTTACCCGGATGGAAGCAGCGCACGGTACAGGATCGCCGGGACAAGGTGGCACCGCTTGTGACGGTTGAGCGCTGGGTCATGGATGGCACCTATACTGGCACCTTTGATCTGCGCGTTCCTTTGGCAGATTTGGTAATCTGGCTACGGCCTAGCCGATGGGCAGCGATGCGCGGTGTGCTGTCACGCGTTTGGAAGCACCATGGATCTGTGCGCGATGATATGGCGGAAGGCTGTCCCGAAAAATGGCCAGATGCAGAGTTTCTTCATTACATTTGGTTCTTTGAACGCAATCACGCCCCTCGGGTGGCTGCCGCTTTGCGCATTCATGGTGCGAATGTGCCACTCGCCACATTATACAACCACACAGATTCCGCCAAATTGATTAGAGCGGCCTTTGGGGCAGATTAACCAATCCTTCACCAAATCTCAGCGAAAATTAACCTTTATGCGAAATCGGCCTGAATGCCGCCCGGTGTACAGGTTGTGTACGGTCTGTGTACGGGTTGTGCACACGAAAAAGGGGCCCAAAAGGCCCCTTCCCCAAATTCGTTAACGCAGCGTGCGTTAGTGGCCCAAAATCTGGCTGAGGAACAGCTTTGTCCGATCAGATTGCGGGTTGTTAAAGAACTCTTCCGGCTCGTTTTGTTCAACGATCTGGCCTTGGTCCATAAAAATCACACGGTTGGCAACCTGACGGGCAAAGCCCATTTCGTGGGTCACACACAACATGGTCATTCCCTCTTCCGCCAGTTCGATCATGGTGTCCAAAACCTCTTTGATCATCTCTGGGTCAAGAGCCGATGTGGGTTCATCAAACAACATGATCCGCGGACGCATGCACAAGGATCGCGCAATCGCCACACGCTGTTGCTGACCACCGGACAGTTGGCCGGGGTACTTATTCGCCTGATCGGGAATTTTCACCTTTTCAAGGAAATGCATCGCTGTTTCTTCGGCTTCTTTCTTGGGTGTCTTGCGAACCCAGATCGGCGCCAAAGTGCAGTTTTCCAGAATGGTCAAATGCGGAAACAGGTTGAAGTGCTGGAAGCACATGCCAACCTCTGACCGGATTTTGTCGATGTTTTTTAAGTCGGATGACAACAATGTGCCGTCTACCTCAATCGAACCTTTTTGGTGTTCTTCCAACGCGTTGATGCAACGGATCAACGTGGATTTGCCAGACCCAGACGGGCCACAAATCACGATCCGTTCCCCGCGATAGACGGTCAAGTCAATATCGCGCAGCACGTGGAAGGTGCCATACCATTTGTTCATTTGCTGGATCGAGATCGCAACCTCGTCCGATACGGTCATTTGGGCTTGTTGTGCCATTGCTCAGACCCTTTCCTTAGCGATGATCGGTGGCCAGCTCACGCTCAAGCCACTGCGAATATTTAGAGATTGAAAAGCAAACGATGAAGAACACTGCCGCCGCGAAAAGATAGACTTCCCAGTAAATACTGATCCAGTCTGTCGACTGTTGGATTGGACCACGGATCATACCGACGATATCGAACATCGAAATAACCGATACCAATGTGGTGTCCTTAAACAGACCAACAGCAACGTTCACGATCCCCGGGATCGAGATTTTCAAAGCTTGCGGTAAGATGATCAGCCGTGTGGCTTGGGTATAGTTCAGCCCCAAACTGTCTGCCGCTTCGTACTGGCCTTTTGGCAGGGCTGCCAAACCACCTCGGATCACCTCTGCGATATAAGCAGACGAGAACATGGTGATCATAATGATCACGCGCAAGATCAGGTCAAAGTTTGATTGCGGCGGCATGAAATATGCCAACATCACGTTTGCCACGAACAACAAGGTAATCAACGGCACGCCACGAATAAATTCGATAAAGACAACGCAAACACCTTTGATCAATGGCATGTTCGACTGGCGACCAAGGGCCAGCAAAATACCCAAAGGAATGGACAAAGCCACACAAATCACACCCAAAATCATCGACAGCATATAACCGCCCATGTCACGCGATGGCACCGATTGCAGTTCCAAAGGAATGACCGAATTCAACGCAGTGGAAATCGGTCCCAACGCATAGGCCAACAAAATATACAGCGCCAAAAGGGCCGTTACGATGGTGACCAATCCACCGCCTTCTGCGTCATCAAAGATGGCATATCCAACAAAAATGCCCATCGGGATGAAGAAGATGAAGGTAAAGATCGACAAAGCCTTAAACAAAAGCCTCGCGATGGTTGTAAATACTGATCCTGTGCCGATTGAATCGCTGATGAACCACAGCTCTTTTGCACCAAGATACAAAAGATAGGCCAAACCAATACCGGCCAGAACACCCACAACCGCGGCCAAGGCCCGGCGCGCAGATACATCCAACCCTTCCACAAAACGGAAAACCAACATGGTGGCGATAATGGCGCCCAGAATGAACAGAGGCACCCAGAAGGTTCCCCCCCAGATCAACCAGAACGCCACAAATGGATACAGCGCCGTTAACAACATCCAACGTCTTGGAACATATTTATAGAACAAGACAGGGATGATCGCGACCAACAGTAATACAAACGCCAATGTCGGGCGCCAATATTCGGCCTGCGGGTATTTAAACCCAAACAACAGGTGATCCCAACGATCCACCAGAACCGCGAAGCAGGCCCCGGTTGATTTGCCAGCCGCCGCAACGATTTCACGACATTCTTTGATGGTATTTGCGTCCCATACCCCATTCCAGAACCATGGGAAGGCAAACATCACAAACCGTGCGATGAAGAAGATTGCGATGATGGTCAACGCCCCGTTCAACCATGTTGAAAACAGGTTTTCGCGCAACCATTTAACGATACCCGCCTGTGACGCCGGTGGTGGCGACGGAGGGATGGAGTCGTGACGGACGAAAGATGCGATTTTGTCAGCCATATCAGCGCTCCTGCAACTTCATGCGGTTGTTAAAGACGTTCATTACCATGGACGTCAGCAAAGAAACCGTCAGATAGAACAACATCAGCAACAGGATGGCTTCAATCGCGCGGCCCGTTTGCAGCAATGTAATACCGCCCAGCGTGCCGGTGATATCCATATATCCAACAGCAATCGCCAATGATGAGTTCTTAGTGATGTTCAAATAATGCGAGATCAGCGGCGGGATGATCACCCGCAGGGCCTGTGGCAAAACCACCAAAGACATGATGCGGTTCGGGCGCAAACCCAAAGCACCAGCCGCCTCTGTCTGACCTTTAGAAATCGCTAAGATACCCGCACGCACGTTTTCCGCGATAAAGGCCCCAGTATAGATCGCCAACGCGAACCAAAGTGCGATCAACGATCCACGCACCTGCATTCCGCCTTTGAAGTTAAAGCCTTT
>JAHDCF010000028.1 GCA_020630015.1 Planktomarina sp.
CGTTGATGGGCACGGCGTCTTTGTTTTTGCCCTTTTTGCGGTACTGTTCTTCGATCTTCCATTCGATGGGCAACCCGTGACAGTCCCAGCCGGGAATATAGCGGCTGTCGAACCCCAGCATTTGGTGCGACCGCACGATCATATCTTTGATCGTTTTGTTCAACCCGTGCCCAATGTGCAAATGCCCGTTGGCATATGGCGGCCCGTCGTGCAATGTGAATGGCTTGCGCCCTTCCTTTTTGCGCAGGCTGCCATAGACATCGATTTCGTTCCAATGATCCAACCACGCCGGTTCACGTTTCGGAAGGCCTGCACGCATTGGAAAATCAGTTTTAGGAAGGTTCAACGTATCTTTATAATCAGGCGTCTCAGCCATGGGGCATCTCATCTTTTGGAAGGGGGTTTGATCGTTTCGCGGCGGGATGGTTCCAGCGCCTTGGCCCGGCCACTGTTACACCAGCGCCGGGGATATAATTCGAATAATGATCAAAGCCTGTGTCATGTTGAAGGTGTGTATATGGCGGACACGAGCTTGGTTCAATGGGGCAGTTCGGATTGCATCGCTTTGCATTCCAAAGGCCGCATCACTTTGATGAAACAAACCCCGCCAGTGCCCGCCCAAGTATCCCAGTGACACTGGGTTTGTCTTCTTTGATGAAGGGCAATGGGCGACACACCTCAATCGCGGCGACACCCACCCGTGCGGTTAGGGCACCATTGACCAAACCTTCCCCAAAACGACGGCTGAGCTTGCCAAGAATACCACCACCCGCAACCGATCCCAGCATATCGTCCCCAAAGGCAACTGCCCCGGTTGCGACAAGATGGGCCAAAACGGATTTGGCAAGGCGCCAACTTCCAAATACGCCCCCTCGCCCCCCATATATTTCCGCAATCATTCGGATCATGCGAAGGTTGGCCGTTAAGGCGGCAACCACATCAGCAAGGGCCAAAGGTACAAGGGCAGTCACCGTGGCCACCTGACGCGCCGCTGCTTCAACTTGTTTGATCGCAGCCGCATCAAGCGGTGCCAAAACCGAAGATTCTGCAACGGCGAGAAGACCATCTGCGTCGAAAACCTCTGCTTGTTGATCGTTCAAACGTGACAAGCCCCATTCGGCATCTGCACGCCCCTTATAAAGGCGTTGCAATTCACCCGTCACGCCTTGCGCCGCTTTCAAATCATCATCGGCCAACGCCGAAACCGCCCGCGCCTGAAGCGCATCCACCCGCCGCAATCGGCGCAATGCCAACCATTCCCGCAGCGCAACCAACAACAATACAAAAACGAAAAGACCGATCAGACCAGCGGCGATCATGCCCAATATCGGACGCGTGGCCAAAAGCCCCGTAACATAGTTCCAGGCAGCCAAAGAAAGAACGAATGTAAAAAGGGCCAATCCCAACCGCCAAATCCAAGCGGTTAAGGTGCCGCGTGGTTGACTGGCCAATTCCGCGGCAACAACAACCGGCGATGTCGTCACCATGTGTTCTTCCACCTCTGGCACGGGGGGGGCTTCTGCCGGGGTTTCGGTGGGCGGATCGTCCAGTTCGACCACCACGGGGCCTTTTTTGCGTTTCGTCATTTCGGCCTCTTCAAGACAGCTTATCGCCAATTAAAAATTGCAGCGCTTTATCCAACCTTATGTGTGGCGGGCCATCACCTGGCCCCACATCCATTACGGGTGGGGCAAACCGCATCGCAGCGAAATCCCCATCTTCCCAAGCATCCGCGCCTGAACGGGCTTCGGCCAACAAAGCACTGGGTGATGCCGGCAATTCCCCAGGGTAAAATGCCGTCGCCTTACCGGTGTCCAACAAAGTTCCTTTAACGGCGGGCAATCCATCCCCAACCTCTGTTTCAGTTGTGGTGCGCAATGCCGCAATGGCCATGGCCGCCGTTTCGGCCCCGTTAAACCCTGCACGATCACGCGCGCCTTGTGTCAGTGCCTCTGCCAAGGCGGCCAAGGCGCTGTGTTGGCTGTGGTGCAAATGATCTGCCTTTGTGGCTGCGAATAATATTCGATCCACACGTTTTCCCAACAAAATCTCATTCAAAAAACCATTTCGGCCGGGGCGAAACGCTGACAAAATCTGCCCCATTGCATCTTCAAGATCTGCCACCGCCGCCGGGCCATGTGCCAATGATTTCAAAACATCAATCAGAACGATTTGGCGGTCGAGTTTTGAAAAATGATCTCGAAAAAACGGTTTTACAATTCGGGATTGATAGGATGCGAACCTGCGCGCCATTTCGCGTCGTAAACTCCCACGCTTATCCTTGCCTGCCGGCATCGGCGCAAATGTTAAGGCGGGGGATCCAGCCAAATCACCGGGCAAAAGAAATCGACCCGGGGTGCAATCTGCGAAACCATCCTCGCGCGCTTGCTTCAAGTAATCCGCAAAAAGACCCGCCAATTTTCCAGCGGTGACATCATCAAATTTTTTATCGCCATCAACGTCAGACAGGGCTTTCAAAAAAGACTTTGCCTGGGGTCTGGACTCGGCTTTGGAAAGAACCTCTTCCACCCAATCGTCATAGGATTTATCCAACAAAGCCAAATCCAAAAGCCATTCCCCGGGGTAATCAATAATATCTAAATGTACCGTTCGGGGGCCGGTGAAGCTGCCGATCAGGCCGCCGGGTTGAACGCGAAAAGAAAGGCGCAGCTCACTTATGGTTCGGGTTCCATCCGGCCAATGCGGCTTCGGACCTAGAAGAGCATCTAGGTGTGATTCATAATCAAATCTGGCCACTGTATCATCTGGTTGCGGCTGCAAATACGCCGTCTTTATCGCCCCGGTCGCCGCTGCAGACAGCTGCGGCATGCGACCCCGATTCAAAAGATTGGCAACCAATGATGTGATAAAAACTGTTTTCCCTGCGCGCGACAGGCCCGTCACCCCCAATCGCACAACCGGATCAGTAAAGGGTGATGTAACAAGATCGGTCACACCTTCAACGGTGCGTCCTACTTGTGTTGTGATGGTGCTGATAACCATATCGCCCCCAAATTTCTGCCCGAACAGACATAAGCCCTCGTATGTTACATGCAAAGGCCCTTGGGGAAGGGAAAGCATGCTTTCCCCGCATGGACAGTTTGCCAGCGCCGCGATACCAAGTCTCTCATGCCCAGATATGCCTTAAAAATCGAATATACCGGTGCCGGTTTTGCCGGTTGGCAACGCCAGACGGACCTTGCCACCGTTCAAGGTACGGTTGAAATGGCATTGGCAAAATTGGAAGAAAACGTACCTTCCATTGCCGCGGCGGGAAGAACAGATGCCGGTGTTCATGCTTTGGGCCAAGTCGCCCATTGCGATATGGCCAAAGATTGGCAACCAGAACGGCTGATGGGGGCGTTGAATTTTCATCTAAAAGAATATTCGGTATCAGTCGTGGATTGTTGTCACGTAGATGATGACTGGCATGCGCGTTTTTCGGCCGTCGGGCGCACTTATGTATTCCGATTGGTGGCGCGCCGTGCACCTTTGACACACGACGCCGGGCTTGCCTGGCATATTCGCCATTCCCTTGATGTTAAAGCGATGCAAGAAGGTGCAAAATACCTGATTGGCCATCACGATTTCACAACCTTTAGGTCAGTCATGTGTCAGGCAAAAAGTCCGATAAAATCATTGGATCATTTGCAAATAACCCAGCATCCTTATCCCCAAGGCACTGAATTCAGATTTCATTTGGCAGCACGCAGTTTTTTGCACAATCAAGTTCGCAGCTTTGTGGGAACTTTGGAACGGGTTGGATCAGGAAGCTGGTCACCATTCCGTGTAAAGGAAGCATTGGACGCCAAAGATAGATCCGCTTGCGGGCCTGTTTGCCCGCCGCATGGATTGTATCTTGAAACGGCGAAATACAGCCCCGACCCTTTCAAAGGTTAGTCATTGTCCGTAAGGCCTGCGCCCGCGCCGCCAAGACGACTTTCCTCAGTTTCCGGTACATATGTTTTCGCCGCCCATGCGTTCAAAGCATCCCAATGGGCATCCGAAATCGTGCCACGGGCACCCAGCATCGATGGGTGATCACCGCAGGTCAGCACAATGCCATCCAAGGCTTCATCACATCCTGCACCGAAAAATTGCGCCATTGCTTGCAACAATGGCCCATTCTTAACCCCACGCAAAGACACCTTTGGAACACCGCTTTTTAGCGCATCAAAGACAGATGGCCCATCACGAAGCAAAACAAAATTCGAAAACACCAATGGATCAAACGCCAGCTGTGCGACCCCTGAACAATCTTCACGGCAGGCTGTTAGAAAATCTTCAATCACTTCGGGGGATGGGTTCGCGGCAATCACCTTCGCAACCACCTGTGCCTGACCGATTGGAACATTGGCACCACGGGCGGCTTTTAACACCATCATTTCTGTTTCATTTACCGATCTGGTCATGACGCGAAAACCGGCATCCAGAAATCATCGTTTGCCGTTCCATCTGCCAACTCAGATGCCAATGGCGCACCCGACATCAAGGTAATCCGCGTCCAAAGCTTTGATTTCGGATCGAACTTACCGGCGCCAAAAAATGATAATTTACACCGCAACATATCGATGGGTGCTGTATCGGCATCAATAAGATTATCCCGGATTTCAGAATATGGATTTCTGGACAAAGCCTGCATTCTGCAAACCGCGAATCTGTGGTGCGGATTGCGTGTCAAAAATTTCCAAATTGGGCCGGTTTGACCATCCAAATCATCAGACAACGCTCTAACCCGGCGGGCGATATCAAGGGGGCTTTCTTGATCGGCGCCGGGTTCTTCGTGGCGCTGGCCGATGCGCGGTTCCAATTTGGCCTCTGAAACATACCAGAACTGCGCGGTTGTTTTGAGATCGGAAAAATCAAGATCAGCGATTTCAGGCCAATGATTTTCGATGATCGCTTGCACATCCGCGCAATCCATTTGGCCGTCTAATTCAGGTTCGAACGGATTGGCCATACATTCAGTAATCGGATCCACCAAATCACCGAATGGTTCCAACATCCAGGCTATCGCCAATTCCTCTAACTCTGGTGAAATTTTTGCCGCCTTATCCTGCAAATTGGCTAAAGCATCAGGGTGCATTAACGCATCGACATCAAGGTCATCTGTCAATTCCGCCCAACCGGATCGCGTGGCTTCGATCGCGGCTTGGGCTTCTGGATCGGGCACATTCCATTCGATTAAATGCGCCGACACGCGTGCAATCAATTCAACCAATTTATTGGCTTGGTCGGTTTGAACCTTGGTCGATAAAACTTGTGCCAGTGCTGTTTCACGACTGGCCATCCAAGAATGCAATAACAACGGATGAGATACCAAAAACGGAGCCATCCCCAACCCTGTTGAGTTTCCAATTCCAAGGAATTTTTTGATAGCTATGGGAAGGTCTGCCCCACCGACATGCTCTATCAAGCGGTGCGTAAAATGCCGGATAAGCCAGACCGTCAGCATTTCGGCCATAAAAGGCCCGCTGAGGCCGGGGCGATTTTCGATATCGCGACGATCGGCGATCCCAAATTTTCCATTTCCATAAACGGCTGTGGTCCGCATTAAATATCCGGTGCGCACGATGTCATCGATCGGCAGATCCGTCCCATCGCGCAAGGCCGTGACGATCGTGTCAAAAAGACGCACAGATTTATTTGCCCGCGATATACACAAATCTTTCTGAGAGTATCGCCCACCCTCTTGTCGCGGCGCATTTTCGGCAAGTCGCGCCCGTTCACCAGCATCAGGAATGCCATCGTACAAGACAAATGCAGCATCCCAGCGATCTGCAATAACCCGATCAGTGCGAAATTCCGGATCAATGGGTTGGGTGATCGCAAACAAGGAATAAGGTTGCCCCCCAAGTTCAATGGTGAAAACGGTCTGTCCGTATCCGTCTTCATCCATATTCCAAAACGTTTCAGAAACGGTACTTTTTTCAGCAATCAAATTGCGCAGCAATGTGCGAAGAAATGACATACGTGTCGGATACATGACGCCCATTTGCGACAGTCGCATCACCCTATTGGGATCGCGCAATCCATTTGGAAGATGGCAAAGATCTTTCATGAGCTTTCCTTCCCATCCGGTTTGAAAGCAGCTTCAATAAAACGCATCCAATTTTTTCCCATGATGCCATCCACATCCTCTGATGAAATGCCATTCTTGACCAAAGATTTTGCGATATCGGGATAATCCCTGTTGTCTTTGAACCATTTGGGTTGATCCGGAAAGGCAACTGCAGGCACCGGAACTTTGCGCCAATGCCCATTGCGCATCCAATTTACAACACTGTCAGGTTGGCCCTGACACAAATCTGACCCAAACCCGAACATGTCTGCACCATGGTCGGCGATCAATTCCATAACCATTTGGGAAAACTGTTCCATACTGCAATCTGACCCGTCAGCCAAATGATGGGGGTAAAGTGAAAAACCCATCATTCCGCCGCTTTGTGCCAACGCTTTTATCAATTCAGGCTGAAGGTTGCGCGGCGCAGCATGCCATTGATACGGGTTGGCATGTGTCACGGTTACCGGACGATGGCTGTGCGCGATCACATCCATGGCCGTGTGATGGCCAGCATGGGACAGATCAACCACCATTCCAACGCGATTCATTTCTGAAACCGCTTCTCGGCCGAATGCGGTTAACCCGCTGTCGACAGGTTCGAAACATCCCGCGCCTAACAAAGATTGTTGATTATAAGTGATTTGGCAAAATCGAATGCCCAATTGATGCAAGATTTCGATCCGGCCAAGATCAGCACCAATCGCCAATGGGTTTTGTAACCCAAACATGATTGCCGTCTTATTTTTTGCCTTGGCGTCCAGAATATCCTGCGCTGTGGTGGCACGGTGAATCAGGTCTGGAAAGCGTTCGAACCACGCATTCCAATCCTGCAAGTTTTGCACAACACCAAGAAAATCTTCGTGGTAACCAACGGTCATGTGCACGGCATCAACCGAACCTTCACGCATTTGACGAAAGACGGTTTCCGACGGGGCCACATATTGCAAACAATCAATGATCATAACCGCAGTGATCACAGCGGCCATGGGAATTGCAAGTCTTAGGCGGCTGGTTTTACGCTAACGTTGGAAAAAACTTGATCAACGATGTCGGCAAAGGCATGGGCCAATTCTGAATTTTCGCTGTCTTTTCGCACGCCCAAGAAACACGCGCGATTACGCCACAACCGCCGCTTACTGGCCAATTGCAGTGTCCCTGAATCCAAATCAGCACGGAAAAGTGGGGCCATACCCACACCCACGCCACGACCAGCCTTCAACGCTTTCAAATAGGATTCAAAACTTGGATAAGGTTCCTTAGAAATCCCGGGGATGGGCAGATCGGGATCCCGTCCCAAAAATGCCATCCAATCCCCACCGTGATCGGGATTTTTCATCGTTAACAAAGGTTCATTTTCAAACCCAGCCACATCAAGCCCGGATTGCGGAATTGGATAATGGGGCGCGCAAACAGCGATGACCTCTTCGCCAAAAAGGGTCTTTGAATTGTAACCTGGTTTTGGCCTTTTCCCGAGGTGACAGCTTACATCCGGCGCACGATCCAATCCGGCATCCCCAACGAAATTGAAACCGCACCCAAGACCGCGCAATTTTGATAGATGGGGACGCAAAACTGATGCAATTCCCCAGACAGAAAACTCAATATTTAATGTGGGGCGATCAGATTTCGCCAATGGTGTGCGCCCACTTTTTTCCAGCGATGAAACTGAAGTCAAAGCTTGCGTCTGCAAGTCATTTGAAGCGGAAGATGCGTTTTTATAAAGCGCGTCACCAGCAGACGTTAACACCACACGCCCATGGGTTTGAGAAATCAAAGGCACCCCCACCAACCCTTCCAAACGCGAAATTTGTTTTGCAACCAAAGTATACGGCACATTCATTTCGGTCGCGGCTTTTGTTATTGAACTTTGATCAACAACCTGGACAAAATTTACCAACAAATGCGCCGGCAATATTTGTTTTTTGTGCGATGCAGTGGCTTCCACGTTTCGCACATTCGTTGCAAGACTTGGTTTCAAGTTCTTTAAATCAGACACGCAACGCCCCCTTTTTCAACTTCACGCCGTCAAATAAGCCACATCACCTCGTGCGCGCAGACGTTGGCCATAGGCCAGTAAGAATTCATCCACGCGATCTGCTGTCAGGGAAATCGCCTGCATGGCTGGCCCCTGATTTCCGTCGCTTAATGCATGCAGATATGCACTGAGATTGGTTAACGGTAAGAAAACGTCAGACAAAGAATCTGAATTTGAATCTGGGTGGGATGGTTCAAAAACAGCAAGGGCGCCGCCAGCCGTCACCCTAAACTTCACGATGCATTTGCTTTTATCGATACGCTGAAGATGAAAGTCTTCCAAAATGAGGGGGCCAAATTTTTTCATCATTTGCCGGCGAAAAGGTTTGTTCCCGGCTGCATTAATAAATGCCGACACCAGCCCGCACACAAAATGAGCCAATCCAGAACGCAGTTGCATGATGGCGGATTGTTGTGAGGGAAAATCTGATTGAAGATTGATCCCGTTACCTCGCAAACTCAAACTTCGCACAGCCAATCCACTTGCGCGCAATTCGACTTGGAATGTGGCCCATATTGTACCTGTTATGCCGCCCATAACTATATCTCCGATTTTTATCGTTCTTTCTTCGACATGATCGGCGTCAGTTAACCAGAGATTAATTCACGGACAAAAATGGGCAAAATTAACGCTTGAACCCAAAAAAAGTTACAATTCTTACAAAAAATACTCGCTTTGTGAAATTGTTTGAGGCAGCAAATCGGACAGCATGTTGACGTTGGGACAGCGTCATCCGCTATATTCTGTGACGCAGAGCCCGGCTGTGCCACAGCAAGATAAAAAATTCGGGCACATAAACGGGGATGGACCCCTAAGAATGAAGGGATAAAATTTTGGCTTCTGTTGATTATGGAAACCCAAACGCCACGCCGCCAATTGCGCAGGCCGTGCCTTTGGGATTGCAGCACGTTTTGGCGATGTTTGCGTCAAACGTTACGCCATCAATTATTGTGGCCGGTGCCGCCGGTCTTGCATTTGGTGGACCTGAACAAATCTATCTGATTCAAATGGCAATGCTCTTTGCGGGTGTTGCAACACTGTTTCAGACTGTTGGCATCGGCCCAATCGGGGCAAAATTGCCAATCATGCAAGGCACAAGCTTTGCATTTGTGGGCGTCTTGGCGGGTGTCGCTGCAACCCAAGGTCTGGGTGTGGCATTGTCGGCCTGTATCGTGGCGGGTGTGATCCACTTCCTGCTGGGTGGTGTGATCAAGCACCTGCGCTTTATGTTCCCACCACTGGTTACCGGTTTGGTGATCTTGGCCATCGGTCTTTATCTGATCCCAGTTGCGATCAAATATGCCGCTGGTGGTGCCGCGAAGTTCCAGATGGAAGCTGAAAGCTTTGGCTCATTGATGCACTGGTCTGTCGCATTGACCGTTGTCGTGGTTGCACTGCTTTGTAAGTTCCTAACAAAAGGCTTGATTTCAAATGCAGCGATTTTGATTGGTCTTCTGGCAGGATACATTGTTGCCTTTGCGTTCGGAATGGTGAACTTCGGTGCAGTTGGCAAAGCAGCATGGGTGAACATTCCAAAAGTTCTGCCCTATGGATTTGAATTCAGCTTGGGTGCCGTCATTGGTGTGACGCTCGTCTCAATCGTGTCTGCGATTGAAACCGTGGGCGATACATCAGGAACAACCAAAGCAGGCGCGGGCCGCGATGCGACCGACGAAGAAATCGCTGGTGCAACATATGCTGACGGTTTGGGCACGGCGGTTGCTGGTGTATTTGGCGGCTTGCCGAACACATCATTCAGCCAAAACGTTGGTATTGTCGGCATGACCGGCATTATGTCGCGTCACGTTGTAACTATCGGCGGTATTATTCTGATCATCTGCGGTTTGATGCCAAAGATCGGCGCTGTTATCGCATCCATGCCGTTACCCGTGCTGGGTGGTGGTGTGATCGTGATGTTCGGCATGGTGGCCGCGGCAGGTATGAACATGCTGTCTGACGTGACAATGTCGCGCCGCAACATGATCATCATCTCCGTCTCGCTTGCCGTTGGTCTGGGTTTGAATTTGGTGCCATCTGCGGTGCAGTATTTGCCAGGGATCTGGAAAACACTTGCGACATCTGCAGTTGCGCCAACCGCTTTGCTGGCGGTGGTTCTGAACTTGGTGTTGCCACACGACGAATAAAACCAGTCGTTTTCAAAAAAGAAACCCCGCAGGTCACTGCGGGGTTTTTCATTTCTGGAACAGTATTTGGATCAGATCTTTGGAAATCTGAAACGTTCAGCAACCTCGGTCCAATCACTTTTGTTGCGCACATATTGCTGGCTGGCATCTGATGGCGGATTATAGTCCCAATCTTCTGATGCCCCTGCCTGCATCGCGGCATTCAACGCAAAACGTGTTTGCTGATTTCTTATGATCTTGTCGGTCAATTCGGCACTGTCCCAACGCTGTTCCACTTCGCGCGCAAAGCCTTCGGCGATGGGGGCATAGGCGGGGTTCTCTGCAAGGTTGGTGCGTTCCCACGGATCATTGGCAATGTCATACAGCTGCGGTTCATCCATATCACAGTGGATATACTTCATATCGCCCCGTCGGATCATAAATACCGGCGCGCCTGTCATTTCGGCGCAATATTCGCCAATGGCCTCTGACACGCCATCATCTTGACCACTGGCCAATGTCATCAAAGATCTTCCCGCGACAGGTTCGCCAAACATGGTTTCATCGCCCCCGCCAATGTCTACCATTGTCGGTAAAAGATCGACGAGGGAGCATGCGTTTGTGGTGTGCCCCTTCGCAACACCAGGACCGGCCATAATCAACGGCACCCGGGCAGAGTGCTCAAACATTGTCATCTTATACCAAAGGCCCTTTTCACCCAACATATCGCCGTGATCAGCCGTGACGATGATGATGGTATTGTCCAGCTGACCCATCTCCTCCACGGTTTTGACTAAGGCGCCAACCTTACTGTCGAAATAGCTGACATTCGCATAATACGCGCGGCGTGCTGCACGAACCTCTTCCTCTGTCAGGGGTTTATCGTAAGCCTCAATCGCTTTGAGAACACGTTTCCCATGGCCATCTGAGGCATAGGTCGGATCATCCGGCATATCGATTTCATCGTCCGAATATAAATCCCACCATTCAGGGCGCGCGACATAGGGATCATGCGGGTGAATGAAGGACGCCACCATGCACCACGGCTTGGTGTCATCCCGGCCATAGTCAAACAACCTGCGGCGGGCGGCGAATTCCACCTCGTCGTCGTAATCAATTTGATAAGTGGCCATGGCAACGCCACTTTCTTTGACGACATCCATATTGTGATACCACTTATCAATTCTTTGATCGTGGTTTTTCCAATCGGGGGTCCAGGCAAAATCGGACGGATATATATCTGTTGTAATGCGTTCTTCGAAACCATGCATTTGATCAGGCCCAACAAAATGCATCTTGCCGGACAAACAGGTCGAATACTTCAACGATTTCAAATAATGCGCAAAGGTGGGAATGGACGCAGGAAATTCACTGGCGTTATCATAAGCACCAATTTTTGTGACGTGTTGCCCAGACATGAACGAAAACCGCGATGGGGCACAAAGCGGACTATTGCAATAAGCCGCATCAAACCGCATGCCACGTTCCGCCAATGCATCCATATGGGGTGTCTTCACAACGGGATGGCCATAGGTGCCTGTGAAATGCGGCGCAAGTTGATCGGCCATGATCAACAGGATGTTAGGTTTTGTCATCTGGTCGGGTCCCCGTCTTTGATAAGACTTTTATGAACCAGATTCGCTGCCACACGCCATTCTGGCAACGTCAATTCACCGTCGCGAACCGAACCAAATGATCAGAAATTCACCCCTCACGGGCCGCTGCGATCATTTGATCCATTTGGGCCTTTTCCATATATCCGGGATTTACTTGATCCCCGATGATAAAAGCAGGCGTTCCGGTGAAACCCAATGATCGCGCCATCTGATTGCTTTCATCAATGTGGGCATCAACCGCGGGTGAATTCATATCCGCCAGCAGTTTTTCAACATCCATATCCAATTCTTTGGCTAACTGACGCACCGTTGCCGGGGTTGCACGTCCACCACCATTCATCAAACCCCAATGAAATTCTTCATACTTACCTTGGTTCCGGGCCGCCAATGCAGCACGAGCGGCATAAACACTGCCTTCCCCCAAAATGGGCCATTCGCGCATAATGACCTTTACGCCTGAATCTTCACCCAAAATATCTTGTAAAATTGGGCCTGACCGACGGCAAAACCCACAATTATAATCAAAGAATTCAACAATCGTTACGTCCCCATCGGGATTACCGATCACGGGGCTTGTCGTGCTTTTTTGCAATTCAGCAACCACTAACGATGCGCCTTGGGCCTGTTGCGCACGTTCGCGTTGTTCAAGGATGGCAACCGCCTCCATCACGATTTCAGGGTTTTCACGAATAGCTTGCAAGGCAATCGCTTTCATCTCGGCCTCGCTAAGATCATGCGATAATACTGAAAACGGCATAATCGCCAGAATCAAACTTCCCAATAAAGCGCGCATAAGTGATACCCCTCATTTATGTCTGGCCCTTGATGCATGAACACGACCCAATGTTCCACCCAGATTTGAACCTCTAAGATCAAAACATTGTGGGTTATTTAAAACGCGTCATGGTTCACGCTTGACCACCAATTTATTTCCGGCCACATCAATCTGCCTAGTAAAAGGTTCAAGATTTGGACTGCAGCATCGTCATACCTTACAAAGATCGCATCGATCTTTTGCGTCACACACTTCATGGCTTGTGCCTTCAAGACACAAAGCGCCCATTTGAAGTCATCGTGGTTGACGACGGATCTGAGGTGCCACCTGAATGGTCTTTTGCGCAGTCAAATTTGCCTGTCAAAACGGAGTTTATTCACCAAAACAACAGAGGCAGCGCAGCTGCACGAAATGCCGGATGGTTGGCGGCAAAAGGAAAAATCGTAATCTTTCTGGATTGCGACCAAATCGTTGAGCCCACATTTGTTGAACAACATTGCCGCGCATTTGAAGTTGTTGACAGGCCTTTTTTACAATTGGGCACCCGTCGAAATTTACTTCCAGAATCTGCGGTAAACCCAAAAGATATGTCCGACGCCAGTTTCTTAAGGGACGAACGCATGAGATTTTTCATGCACAGTTCGTTGAACTTGGGAAACATTGAAATTGCTTGGCATCTTTGTTTTTCCCACAACATTTCGGTTCACAAGGAAAACCTAATTAGGTTCGGGGGATTTGATACTGGTTTTAAAGGTTGGGGATTTGAAGATTGCGAAATTGGATATCGCTTCAAACAATTTGGAATACCGTTGGCCCTAAACCCAATGATTTCGACCTTTCATCAGAACCACAATCAATTCATGTCGAAAGACAAATTCCAAAAATGGAAAGCCAATCTGGATTATTTCTTAGACAAGTATTCTGACCCTGATCTTCATGTCCAAAAAGCATTGATCGGAAGTACAGATCCAACCCGCCATGATGCACATAAATGGGACACATCTCTAAAACAGATGGAAAATCTTTTACGACTTGCAAAAAACAGGCCATTACCCGCACCGTTTGCCGAAACGCAAAAATTTGAAAATACAAAGGCGTTACGTCTTTTGGTTGGATCCGGAGAGGCAGAAACCACGCGCGCCATCGTATCGCGCGCCGACACGGAAACCATCATTTCGACACAGCTTGATCCAGACTTTCAAGAGATACGCCTTTTCTTTGCTTAAGGCTTCTGCTTGACGTTGGATACACGCGTTCGCCTAATCCCTTCATGTGTGGAAGATTCGCAGCCGGTCATCTGACCCAAGATCAAATGCGTGAAATCGTGGAAGGTTTTTTGCGCGGCCCATTTGTGGTTGATCCAACAGCGCCCCTTCCGGTTGATGGGTTTAACGTCAAACCCACAAATCAAATCGCTTGCGTATTGCGCAACGAATTCGGAACAGAGATTACATCAGCACGCTGGTGGTTTGTTCCGCATTTTCACACTGGTCCAATTTCTGATTGGAAGCTGACAACGTTTAATGCGAAGATCGAAACGGCATTTGAAAAACCCACGTTTAGAACAGCCTGGAAACAACATCGCTGCATCATTCCTGCCCTTGGGTATTATGAATGGACAGGCCCCAAAGGGCAAAAACAACCTTGGTACATCACAACCCAGCGCAACACCAAAACCCTGTTCTTTGCCGGCTTATATTCAAGGGTTGGCGATATGAAAACGTGCACCATCCTGACACGCGCGGCGGATCCTGCGATACAGGATCTGCATCACCGCATGCCAGTGATTTTAACGGACGCTGAAGCCGATCCATGGTTGGATCATGATCCAGATGTTATTGACACGTTGGGAACACATTGGGGTGATCGTTTTTTGTTTCACAAAGTGGAAAAGATCGGCCGGGATGACAACGGGCCACATCTTATAGAACCGCTTGCGACCCTTTTATAAAACTATCAGTCCAGAAAGGGGAAGTTGGTGGCGCTACAGGGACTTGAACCCCGGACACGCGGATTATGATTCCGCTGCTCTAACCAACTGAGCTATAGCGCCACTGGAGGCGTCAAATAGGCATGAGAACCGACCTCGTCAAGCAGAATCCGAGTTGCAATTTCAACCTTGTTTGATCAAGCCTGTGTTATGGAACTGATTAACGCACTTAGAAACGAATTGGGCACCGCCTATGTGCTGGTGGATCAAGACACTTTGCCTTGGTCGAAAGATTGGATGGGTGTTTATCATTGGTCACCTCTTGCTGTTGTGCGCCCGTCCGACACGCATGAGGTTTCAAAGGTGGTTCAGCTTTGCAATGCCCACAATGTGGCCATGGTACCTGTTGGAGGAAATACCGGGCTTACTGGGGCAACCCAAGCGCAAGATGCAGTTATGATCAGTTTGGACCGCCTGAATGAAATTCACCGAATTGATCCTGACGCAATGACAGCTGTGGTTGGTGCCGGCGCAATCTTGCACAACATTCATGAAGCTGCAGATGCCCATGATCTTATATTTCCGCTTTATTTTGGTGCGCGTGGATCGGCCATGATTGGCGGCAATCTTTCCACCAATGCAGGTGGTTCAAATGTTTTGCGTTACGGAAATACCCGCGATTTATGCCTTGGTTTGGAAGTTGTCTTACCGGACGGAGCCATAATGGACGTGATGAGCGAGTTGCACAAAGACAATAGTGGTCTAAACCTCAAACATCTTTTTATCGGTGGGGAAGGTACTTTGGGCATTATCACCGCCGCTGTCTTGAAACTTTATCCAAAACCGTTGGCTTATGCCACGGCAATGGTTGGTTTGCGCGATTTGCGATCTGCCTTGCCCTTGTTGAACAGACTTCAAAGGGAAACGGGATCTGGGGTAGAGGCATTTGAGTTCATGCCGCGCCGATATATTGAAAGACATCTGCAAAAAACTGACGGGGCAATTGAACCCTTCGAAGGGGCCCATGAGATTAACATTTTGGTGGAAATCGCCACGACCCGGTCAACCGACCTTGAGCCAGAAACAGATGGCACCCCGCGGCTGACAGCGATATTGGAACGCTCTTTGGCTGACATGATCGAAAACGATGCCGCGCAAGATGCCGTGATCGCCCAAAATGAAAACCAACGTCGTACAATGTGGGAACGCCGCGAAGCAGCGGCCGAAATCACGTTGGGTGAAAAATCTTCAGTCGATACCGATGTTGCCGTAAGCCTTTCGAATGTGCCTGTCTTTTTGGAAAGGATTTCCCCGATCGTCGCTGAAATCGATCCAACCGGCCAAGAGTTTTATATCGCCCATCTTGGGGATGGAAATCTACACTACACCTATTTCGCCTCTTCTGATGATTTGGGTCTGAGAGATCAGGTGATGGAGGCGATCGAAAATGTTGTGTTGGAACTGGGGGGCAGTTTTTCTGCCGAACATGGGATCGGAACGTCAAAGCTAAATTCCATGGCCCGTCGGAAAAATCCCGCCGCCCTTGCCCTTATGCAAAAAATCAAAGCTTCCTTCGATCCAAAAAACTTGATGAACCCCGGCAAGGTTTACCCAACTGAAAATGGATGAACTGTCTGACATCTTTCTTGTGGGAACCCCAGGTCTTGAAGAATTTCTTCTACAAGAGGTGAAGCAGTTGGGGTTCACTGCGCCAAAACGTGTAGACGGCGGCGTAACGATCAAAGGCGATTTGGCCGATGTTTACCGTGCAAATTTGCAGTTGCGTGGTGCAACAAGGGTTTTGTTGCGTATCGCTTCGTTTCGCGCGATGCATTTGGCGCAACTGGACAAACGCGCGCGAAAGGTGAATTGGGCAAAGTATTTATCGCCAAACAGCCCCATACATGTCGAGGCAAGTTGCAAGAAATCAAAGATATATCACAGCAAAGCAGCCGCGGCGCGTGTTGAAGGCGCGATCGTAAAAGAGCTTGGCGGACAAATTTCCAAAGACGCACCCGTCACGGTGAAATTGCGCATCGAAGATGATCTTTGCACCATAAGTATCGACACAACCGGTGACAGCTTGCACAAAAGAGACCTGAAAGGGGCCGTTGGCAAAGCACCGCTTCGCGAAACACTTGCCGCGATGTGCCTGCGCGCTGTTGGGTTTGATGGAACTCAAACATTGGTTGATCCCATGTGTGGATCGGGCACATTTCCAATAGAAGCCGCTGAAATTGCATATGGGTTGTGGCCGGGGCGCGCGCGAAAATTTGCTTTTGAACATTTGGCACGCGGCACTGTGCGACCAACCCCGCCCCTTGCCCAGAAGCCCGCCGTAAAATTCTTCGGGTTTGATCGCGATGCCGGTGCGATTCAATCTGCGCAAAAGAACGCGCACAACGCAGGGGTTTCGGACGCGACCGTTTTTAATTGTCAGGCAATTTCAGAGCTTCAACCGCCCGAGACACCACCGGGTATATTTTTGGTAAACCCGCCTTACGGTGCCCGCATCGGAAACCGAAAACCACTTTTCGGATTGTACTCAACTTTAGGGCGCGTCGTATCAGAAAGATTTGAAGGCTGGCGATTTGGTATGGTCACATCAGATCAAGGTTTGGCCAACGCCACAGACTTAAAATGGACCGATACCCATCGGTTCATCAATGGTGGTTTGCAAGTGTCGCTTTACATTGCGGACTTGTGACGTGCCTTAGTGAGCCGGGGCAATCACAGGATCAAGCAAGCTGCGCCCACCGTCCACAGTGAGAACCTCACCCGTCACAAAAGAAGAGCTGTCTGAGCACAAAAATTGCACCGCTTCTGCGACTTCATTTGGCCCGGCGATCCGCGACTGAGGTGTTTGCGCAATTATTTGTTCACGATATCCATCATTTTCGCGAATACGTTCTTGCAAACTTGCCGACATGACTGAACCAAATGCAACCGCATTCACTTTGATACGTTCAGGCGCCAATGCAACGGCCAATGACCGTGTCATTTGGTCAAGCGCCGCACATGAGATGGAATATGCCATTAATTCGGGTCGTGTTCGGTGCGCCGCGATCGAACTTAGGTTTACAATCGTTCCGATGCAAGATTTGTCGCTGTCTTTGCCTTGTTTCACCATGCGACGTGCCACCAATTGCGACAATCGAAGGCTTGCATGCAAGTTCTGATCCAACATCAATGACATTGTATTGTCGTCGGGGTCCAAAGGATCAGTCATGCGTACCTGACGCGCGGCGTTCACCAATATATCAACTTGGTCAAAAGCGTCTAAAGTCGCTGACAATAAATTGGCGATGGTCAGTTTTTCACGCAAATCACCTGCAAAAAGTCGGACATTGCCGTCTTCGTTTTTGATATCATCCGATAATTCATCTTTCAGACGTGCTTCATCCATGTCTGCAAACATGACGTTGGCACCTTGATCAGCCAAATGTCTTGCAATTGCCAAGCCAACGCCATTAGCGGCCCCAGTTACAATCGCCGTCTTACCTTGCACCGAAAATGACATGTGCATCCCCTGACTGTTCGATTCACCCGCGCTTTATAAGACGATTTCCCTTGGGGTGACAGGCTTTGAACACTTTGAACGCACCAGTTCCATCGATTTCTTGAATCGACCTAAAAGTTTCATTCAAAACATCTTCATAAGGCAAATGGCGGTTTGCAACCATCCAAAGACAACCACGGGATGTCAGGGATGCTGCCGCTTGTCGAATAAACATTTGGCCCAGATCAGGGGTCCCCTTTCGCCCTTGGTGAAAGGGTGGATTCATGATGACGGTATCATAGTGGCCAACCCATTGGGTGACATCGGCCCAATGAAATTTCGCCCTTGGGTCAGAAATATTGCTTTTTGCGCAAGTCAAAGCGATGTGATTTGCCTCAACCAAATCTAAATGGGTGACCTGATCATGGTTCAGAATTGCACGCGAAAGAAATCCCCAGCCCGCCCCAAAATCGGCAACCCGGGGTCCCGAATCAATTGGCAAAACATCCGCCAGCAAGACAGACGCCGGATCAGGCCCATCGGCGGAAAAAACACCCGGCAAGGTAACCAAGCCTTGGCCGACCTCGCCAGGTGATGCCATCCAATCTTGAAACAATTCAGGTTTATTTTGTGGATCAACCCAAAACAAACGCCCGTGTGCTTTTGTGATGTTACCGCCGATAGGAACGAACTTCCTCACGGCCTTGAAATGACTTTCAATACCGTCTGTTTTCTGACCATCAACCACAACACAGTTCGAGGATATGCAAGCACGTGCGATGTAATCACGCGTTTGATTTTTTGATCGTGTGCAACACACGATAACAACATCAAACCGGTCATTCGGCAATTCTGGTACTGTGTGAAACCCTTGATCAGTGAAATAGTCAAAATCGGACTTGTCAGGATGTACTACTGTTGCAGTCAAACCTGAAAAATCGAAATCCTTGGGCGGATGCACAACAAGAACAGATGCATCAGATGCAATTTCTAAACCTGCACGACGGGCGAGGGAAAGTCGCAGCGACCTATTCCTTTTCCATGGTGCATTGCAAAGGATGTTGGTGTTGACGCGCCAAATCCATGACTTGAGTTACTTTCGTTTCAGCGATCTCATGACTGTAAACCCCAACAACAGCCAATCCCTTTTTATGAACCGTAAGCATCAATTCAAAACTTTCCTGATGCGTCATCCCAAAGAAACGTTCCAAAACATGAACAACAAATTCCATTGGGGTATAGTCATCATTCAGGATCAAAACCTTATAAAGTGGTGGTCGCTTGGTTTTCGGGCGTTCTTCCAGTTTGACACCAATATCGCCATCACCTTCCCGGTCATCATCCATTGTCATATACAAAGTCACCGGTGCGCAATCCTGTGCCATATCCAAATAATCTGTAGGCAAGTATATAAAGCCTTGTTCACCTATGAAAAGGGGCAACAGAATGATCGAAGTTGTGGGCTTGGACGCAGACGACACCTTGTGGCAGAACGAAGAGTTTTTCCGCATGACCCAGGAAGAGTTTCGCAAGTGCCTTGATCCATATACCGACACCACGTTGTTGGAAGACAAACTTATCGAAGTCGAACGCCGAAATATTCAAAGATATGGATATGGCATCAAGGGATTTATGCTGTCGATGATTGAAACGGCGGTCGAAGTCACGAATGCAAAAGTTCCTGGTCGCGTCATCAAACAAATATTGGATTTGGGGCACGATATGTTGGATCATCCGATTTACGTCTTGCCGGGTGTATCTGAAGTTTTGCCAAAATTGGCACAAACCTATCGCGTGGTGTTAATCACAAAGGGGGATTTGTTGCATCAAGAACAAAAAATCGCCCGATCTGGGTTGGCAGACTTTTTTCATCAAGTCGAAATCGTGAGTGAAAAAGACAAAGAAACCTACGCGCGGATATTTGGCAAACAGATCAACAAAGCGGTCATGGTTGGGAATTCATTGAAGTCTGATATCCAACCTGCACTGTCCGCGGGGGCCGCTGCAATTCACATTCCAGCCAAATACGAATGGGCCTTGGAACGTGCAAATCTTGATTGGGAAAACCCCGATCTCTTTCAGGTTGAACGCTTTGATGAACTGGCCGAACTTTTGCCCAAGATTCGCTGAAAATTTGTCACAATCTGTTCAAAGGTGCCTATTTGGTGGATGTTTTTGCTTCAGCTACTAAATCTGACCGATCTTTGCCCTAATAATGCCCAAATTGATTTATTTTTTCAATGAATTCATTGTGTTAGCTTACCGTAAGACCAATTGGGGACAAACCCCGAATAAACGGCAGAATGAGGCAGGTAGACGTGATAAAACGTCTTTTATTCCAAGCGCTGGGCGCTGTGGCTTTGCTATCTCTTCCCTTAGCTGACTTGGCTAAGGCAGCGCCTTATGCTGCCATGGTCATGGATGCGAGAACGGGGAAGGTTTTGCATTCGCGCAATGCTGACACGCGCCTTCATCCGGCATCACTGACCAAGATGATGACGCTTTATGTTGCATTCGAAGCCATCGAACGTGGTGAAATCAGCGCATCTAAAAAAGTCAAAATTTCACGCAACGCAGCCGCCGAACCCCCGTCGAAGCTGGGGTTGCGGGCTGGTTCCCGGATTGAACTAAGATATTTGTTGCGGGCCGCAGCAGTAAAATCTGCAAATGATGCTGCGACGGCAATTGGTGAGGCAATTTCAGGATCCGAGGCCGCCTTCACACGCCGCATGACCCAAACCGCACGCGCAATGGGTATGAAACGCACAACATTTAAGAACGCACATGGGTTAACTGCCGGTGGCCATCTGTCAACTGCACGCGATATGTCGATTTTGGGACGTCACATGATTTATGACTACCCTGAATATTATCACCTGTTTTCACGACGCAAAGTTGATGCCGGTCTTCGTACCGTTTCCAATACCAACATTCGTTTGTTGGATAATTACAAAGGTGCCGATGGTATCAAGACAGGGTACACGCGCGCCGCAGGATACAACCTTGTGGCTTCGGCGGAACGCGGTCGCGAACGCGTGATTGCAACTGTTTTCGGTGGAAAATCCACGGCAACGCGTAACGCCCGTGTTGCTGAATTGTTGAATATGGGATTTGGGCGCGCACCGACATGGGCACGTGTTCGAAAACCCGCAAGACCCAAATATATTGCACCTTCTAAACGTGAACCTGCCCGAGTGCGGGTGGCCTCTAACGCCCCTGCCCCCAAAGGGATTGAACAAGCACGAGCCAATGGTGGTGCGCCGAAACCCGCGGCTAAAACAGGTCGGGTGATCAGAACGGTGACAGCTGTGAAACGCACCATTCGCCCGCAGGCACGTCCTGTTGCGGCCGAAGTTTTGGTCGCTCAGGTTGATACAAACAACATTAACAAAGCCATTCTTGAGGCAAACACGGTTACAGATATCCAAGCGACCTCTGCCTCGTTGCCGCGTTCCATCAAACCCGTGGCCCGGCCCAATGATCTAATACGTGTTGTTGCCGCGCCTGCACCGGAAGAGAAGGTTGCACGTGCAATTGTTCAGCCTGTCATCACACCAAAAGTTCGCCCCGCAGCGGCGACCCAACAAACCGCAAAGGTACAACCAACGGCGACCCGTCTGGAGATTGTGCCCAAACAAACTTCAAATGCGGGTAATTCTTGGGCGATTACACTTGGAAAATACGATTCCCGATACAGCGCCGAACGCGTTTTGGTTCGCATGGCATTGGCAGAAACAGGAACCCTTTATGGTGCGCAGCGCCGTGTGAAACAGCGTAGCAATGGTTATGAGGCCCTGTTCACCGGTTTAAGTCGTGACAACGCCGATCTGGCTTGTCGTCGATTAAAGGCGCAAAATCATACCTGCCTG
Organism: Planktomarina sp.; assembly: GCA_020630015.1. Taxonomy (GTDB): domain Bacteria; phylum Pseudomonadota; class Alphaproteobacteria; order Rhodobacterales; family Rhodobacteraceae; genus Planktomarina. Next base: position 21,912 of record JAHDCF010000028.1, read on the forward strand.
ACAATCAGCCCCTCTTAACTCAGCGCTGCATTCAGCAATGTCTGTGTATACGGATGCTGTGGGTCATCAAAAACCTGCTGCGCCGACCCCATTTCGACAACATCACCATTTTTCATCACCAAAACACGATGCGAAAGGGCGCGCACGACCTTCAAGTCATGTGAGATAAACAAGAAGCCCAATTGGTATTTTTTCTGAAGATCACGCAACAAATCTACAATTTGAACCTGAACCGTACGATCCAATGCGGAGGTGGGTTCATCTAATATCACCAACCTTGGCTTCAATATCATGGCCCTTGCCACCGCGATCCTTTGTCGTTGCCCACCTGAAAATTCATGGGGATAGCGATCCATGGTGGATGGATCCAATTCCACCTCTTCAAGAATTTTCGCGACTTCGGTTCGTTGCTCAGCTTTAGATAGGTCAGAATGAACGCCCAAACCTTCTGAAATGATTTCAGCAATCGACATGCGCGGGCTTAAGCTTCCGAATGGATCTTGGAACACAATCTGCATGTCCTTACGCAAAGGGCGCATTTGTGTTCGATTGAAATTGTGAATGTCGCGACCCAAAAAGGTGATCCGATTTTTGCTGGAAATCAATCGCATGATCGCCAAGGCCAACGTCGTTTTGCCCGACCCCGATTCACCGACGATGCCTAATGTCTCCCCTGCCCTAACGGATAAGGTGGCGTCATTTACTGCTTTTACATGCCCCACAGTTCGGCGCAGTAATCCGCGCTGAATAGGAAACCAAACTTTCAAATTTTCGGTTTCCACCAATACTTCGGATGTTTCATCAATCGGATCCGCGGTTCCGATGGTATCAGCCTCCAACAGCATTTTGGTGTATGGATGGCTGGGGTTATCAAAAATTTCGTGCGTTTTGCCGGTTTCAACAACCACGCCATCCTTCATCACAACAACCCGGTCTGCAATGCGTCGCACAACACCAAGATCATGCGTGATGAACAGCAAAGACATATCTTCGGTCTTTTTCAGATCTGATAACAAATCCAAAATCTGAGCCTCGATCGTGACATCCAATGCTGTTGTGGGTTCATCCGCAATCAACAAATCGGGACCATTGGCAAGCGCCATGGCGATCATGACACGCTGTCTTTGCCCACCCGACAATTGATGCGGGTATGATTTCATCCGAATGATCGGATCAGGTATGCCCACTTTTTCCAGCAAATCGACGATACGGTCTGCTTTTTCCTGTCCCTGCAAACCTTGATGCAGGGCAAGGCTTTCCCCAAGTTGCTTTTCCAAAGTGTGCAATGGGTTCAAGGATGTCATTGGCTCTTGGAATATGAAACTGATGTCATTTCCGCGAATACGACGCAGGGTCTTTTCGTCTGCCCCTATTAATTCTTCGCCGTTATATCGCACAGAACCTTGCACCTGCGCATTTTCTGGCAACAACCCAACGGTCGAAAGCGCCGACACAGACTTCCCTGAACCGGATTCACCCACAATTGCCACGGTTTCGCCCCGCGCCACGTGCAGATCAACATCCTGTACGGCCTGCGTTACCTGCCCTGCCTGCCGAAACCCAACATTCAGGTCGCGGATTTCAAGAACGTTCATTGAAATACCTTCCGCGGATCAAACGCATCACGGATGCCTTCAAAGATAAAAACCATCAAAGACAGCATAGTGGCGAACACGAAGAACGCCGTGAACCCAAGATGCAAGCTTTGTAGGTTTTGTTTGGCCTGTTGGGTAAGTTCCCCCAACGATGGCGCGGATGTCGGTAACCCGTATCCAAGGAAATCAAGCGTCGCCAAAGATGACACAGCACCCGTAACGATGAATGGAAGAAAAGTTAGGGTTGCCACCATCGCATTTGGTAAAATGTGACGCATCATAATTGTCCAGTTTGAAACGCCCAGGGCCTGTGCCGCACGAACATACTCAAAGTTCCGCGCCCGCAGGAATTCGGCCCGGATCAAACCAGTTAACGCGGGCCAACCGAAAAAGATTGATAAACCCACCAACAACCAAAAACTGCGCCCCAAGATCGCAGTCATGATGATGATCACATAAAGGGATGGTATAGCGGTAAAAATTTCCAAGAAACGCTGGAACAACAGATCGACCCAGCCCCCAAAGTATCCTTGAATTGCACCCGCGATAATCCCGATAACCGATGCAGCTGCCGTCACAATCAAAGCAAAAAGCACTGATAAGCGAAAACCATAAATAACACGGGCCAGAACGTCGCGCGTGGTGTCATCGGTCCCCAACCAATGGTCACTGTCAGGCGGTGAAGGGGCCGCCTGCCCCAAGTTGTTGATCGTATCATAGCTATAGGGAACCAACGGCCAAATCGCCCATCCCTTTAGAATTGGTTCCCCGGATATCACGCCGTCTTGTGCATCATCGATGACACCCAGTGGATCGTCAAAGCAATCAATTGATCCTCCAGAAATGATCAGGCAATCAACTTCTTCGGTTCTGTAATTCGCTTCGGTTCGGAAATCCCCACCAAAGGTTTGTTCAGAATAAAAATTCCAAATCGGGGTGTAATACTCACCCTGATACTTTACCAAAATCGGCTTATCGTTTGCCAAGAATTCAGCAAATAAGCTGAGCACAAACAGGATCATAAAAATCCAAAGGGACCAATAAGCCCGTTTATTGGTCTTAAAGTTCTTCCAACGACGTTGATTAATGGGGGACATTCTCATTTAACCGCGCGCCTCAAAATCAATGCGTGGGTCGATGAATACGTACATCAAGTCCGATATAATTCCCACAACCAATCCCAGCAAACCGAACGCAAACAACGTGCCGAACACAACGGGATAATCCCGCGCTACGGCAGCTTCAAACCCAAGTCGTCCAAGCCCATCAAGGCTGAATAGGGTTTCAATGATTAACGATCCGCCAAAAAAAACACCGATGAAAAGGGATGGGAAACCCGCAATGACGATCAACATGGCGTTGCGGAATACGTGACCATACAGCACCCGTTTTTCAGAAAGACCTTTTGCCTTGGCCGTCACAACATATTGCTTGTTAATTTCATCCAAGAAAGAATTCTTGGTCAAAAGGGTTAATGTTGCAAAACCCGATATCGACAACGCAATTGTCGGAAGGGTTATGTGCCAAAAATAATCTACAATTTTCCCAAACATTGTCAGATCATCAAAGTTTTCTGACGTGAGCCCCCTTAACGGAAATATTTGCCAATACGAACCACCTGCAAAAAGGATCAACAAAAGCAAAGCGAATAAAAAACCCGGTATCGCATATCCAATGATGATTGCGCCACTGGTCCAAGTGTCAAAGGAACTTCCATCCTTGATGGCCTTTTTTATGCCCATTGGGATGGACAAAAGATAAATCAACAGTGTGGACCACAATCCCAATGACAGTGAAACTGGCAACTTTTCGATGACCAAATCCACAACAGTAATCGACCGGAAATAACTTTCTCCAAAGTCGAACTGCATATATTTCCACATCATATTGATGAAGCGTTCCAACGGTGGTTTGTCCAACCCGAACTCTTTTTCAAGCTGTAATATATATTCCTCAGGCAGGCCCCGAGACCCAGCATATCGTTCGCTTGCGCCGCTGGTCTCTTCGGCAATGCCAGCATCGCCAGAGGTGCCAGAGATCGCACCAAATACGTCACCTTCGCCTTCAAGACTGGCTAAAACCTGTTCTACTGGCCCGCCAGGCACGAATTGCGTCAGCGCAAAATTGACAATCATGACACCAATCAGGGTCGGTATAACCAACAACAATCGGCGGAGGATATAAGCACCCATTAGGTTACAGCGCGCCTTCAGCTTTCAGCTTGGCGGCCTTTTCTTCATTAAACCACCAAAAATCCAGTTCACCACGCGCGAAAGGCGGCAGAGGATCAGGGTAATCATATTGATCCCAATACGCCACGGTATGAACGTTTTTGTACCATTGCATCACGGCAAAGCGCTTTGCACGCAAAACCCGATCCAATGCTTTCACACCTGCGGTTAATTCTTCCGTTGTGGATGCGGCGATAACAACATCAACCAAACGGTCAACGGCGGGATCTGAAAGCCCCATCAGATTACGGGAAGACCCTTCCATTGCTTCGGTGGCAAACCATTGTTTCAGACCCGACGATGGTTCATAACCAAGGTTGATCGAATGGGTTGCCATATCGAAATCATATTCACGCCGACGGTCTGTTTCCTGCGCTTGATCGACACGATCAAGTTTTGCATCAATCCCCAACGCTTTCAGATTTTCCACGTATGGATTGATGATGCGATCCCAAGCAGGTGAACTTTCAAGAAATTCGATGGACAAAACTTCCCCATCTTTCCGGCGCATTCCATCATCCCCAACGATCCAACCCGCTTCGTCCAAAAGTGCAGACGCCTTACGCAGGTTTTTTCGATCCAATTGCCGTTGGGAAGATGCGGCTGGAATGGTTGCATCGTTGGTCAAAAGACTTTCATCCAGCAAACCTTCATCCACCAAGGGTTTCAGTATCTCCAATTCCAACCCTTCGGGAACACCGGACGCACCCAAATGGGAGTTGTCCCAAAAGCCGTTTACCCGTTCATAAAGCCCATAAAACAAGGCCTCATTTGACCATTCGAAGTTGAACATCAGGGAAATCGCTTCCCTCACGCGGATGTCGTCGAACTTGTCTTTACGCAAATTGAAGATGAAACTTTGACCCGGGGCTTTGCTTCCATCTGGCAATTCGGTTTTTATCACGTGGCCCTTTTCAATGGCCTCAAAATCATACGCGGTTCCCCATAAGCGTGATGTGTTTTCAGACCGAAAGGTATAGGCCCCGCCCTTAAACCCCTCAAACGCAAGTTGGCTGTCGCCAAAATACACGACTTTGATCTGATCAAAGTTGTTGCGTCCAATATTCAATGGCAAATCTTTGCCCCAATAATCCGGATTGCGGCGATATATGATTTCGTTGTCCGCTTTATGAGAAGCATAGACATAAGCCCCCGTTCCCGGTGGCGGTGTATCCCAGGTTTGATCAATACTGAGTTCATTTTCTTTGAAGTATTTCTGGTTCATCGGACCAATAATAGAGGCCAACCCAACACGATCGCGCACGGGGCTGTCCTCGTTGAAAACGTATTTGATGCGATGATCATCAAGAACTTCGATTTCTTTCACAAAAGATCCGAACGCGGATCGAAAAGATGGCAGCCCCTCTGCCATAAACTTGTCAAAAGCAAATTTGATGTCATGTGCCGTGGCGGGCGTGCCGTCTGAATAGGTGATGTTTTTGCGAAGGTTAAAAATAACCCAAGATATATCTTTGGGATATTCCAACGTTTCGCATAACAAACAATAAGTCGCGTTAATATCGTCAGCGACAGAAACCATGATGTTTTCATCGCCAGAAGATGCCAGCGCCCCAACGTGGCCTTTGCGCGTATAGGGATTGAAACTGTTGAACGGGGCCCGCGCCCAAATGGAGATTTCCCCACCTTTCGGCGCGTTTGGGTTCACGTAATCCAGATGCTTGAAGTCAGCATCATATTTTAGGTCACCGAAGAAAGAATACCCATGGCTGACTGTCACACCTTCGTGACTGTCTGAAAGTGCTTTACCAGCCAATATCGCACCACCAGCAACAAGAAGCCCCCCCAACACAACGGATGTAAGACGGGTTTTGGATGCTCGTTTTGCAGCGACCTTTGATTGGGCCATGAAATTCTCCCCTTTTTTTGCATGGCGGTGTTTTCAGTCCGCCCTAAACAAATCTAGCGCGATAACAGCACTTGTCCTCAGGGAAGGCAACAAATCTAAACGCTTTGTGAACGCAGCGTGTGCTGTTTTTTTCAAACTTGCACGCACGTGCATAAAAAAAGGGGCGCAATCTGCACCCCTTTTCGAAGTATCTTCAAGTTTTTACCCGCCGATGGTGGCTAGATATGCAATCAGGTTTGCACGATCTGCTGGTTTTGACAAACCTGCGAAACCCATCTTTGTACCCGGCGCATATGCCTTTGGCTTTTTCAAGAAACCGTCAAGGTTTTCCGCTGACCAAACATCAGCCACTTTGACCAGCGCGCCAGAGTAACCGAACCCATCAACCGAAGACACAGCGCGATCAACCACTGCATACAAGTGAGGCCCAGTTCCGTTCACACCATCGTCCAAAGCGTGACAAGCTTGGCATTTTTTGAATACGCGTTCGCCTTTGCCAATGTCTGCAGAGGCAAGAAGCTCAGCCAAAGACGGGCCTTCTTCAACCGCGCCGGTGGCTTCTTCGCTGGCGCCTGTGTCAATTTTATAAGCCTGATGGTGATCATCACCATGATGGCCTGGGGTATAAATCTTTTTTCCCACCCAGCTGCCCAACACCAGTACAAGCAGGGCACCACAAGCTGCGGCGGTGATTTTCGTCAATGTCATCGTGTCGAACATGTCGCGGTCCATTATTGGTCGTGCTTTCGAAACTCTCTAGTCTCTTCCCACGGGGTGTTGCAAGGTATAGAGGGCGCGACCAATCGCCCTTATTGAATTTTTTTGAAGGATAAGCGTCATGTCTGGCAAAATTGCATTCCAAGGAGAGCTTGGCGCATACAGCCATGAGGCCTGTATCGCAGCGCGCCCTGATCACATTCCCCTGCCTTGCGCCACTTTTGAAGACGTAATCAACGCTGTTCGCAGCGGAAATGCGGATTTGGCAATGCTTCCCGTTGAAAACTCCACTTATGGTCGCGTGGCAGATATGCATCGCCTTTTACCCGAAAGCGGACTTCATATCGTGGACGAAGCCTTCGTGCGCGTGCGAATCTGTCTTCTTGCCCTGCCGGGTGTGGCCATCGAGGATATCAAAGTTGCCAGAGGGCATTTGGTGATTCTGCCTCAATGCCGTGGGTTTTTGGATGCCCACAATATTGCGGGCGAAGCTGCGGCTGATAATGCAGGTGCCGCAGCAGACATTGCAAACACGAATGACCGAACATCAGCCGCATTGGCATCGGAACTTGCAGGAAAGACATATGGCTTGGATGTGGTTGCCGCCGATATCGAAGATCAGGGGCATAACACCACACGATTTCTGGTGATGTCACCTGATGCTGATTTAAATCGGCGTTCCGACAACATGATAACCAGTTTTGTCTTTCAGGTGCGCAACATCCCCGCAGCCCTTTACAAAGCCATGGGCGGTTTTGCGACCAACGGGGTAAATATGACGAAATTGGAAAGTTATATGGTTGGCGGCGCTTTCACCGCAACGCAATTTTATGCCGATATCGAAGGACACCCAGACGACGAACACGTAAAGCTCGCCATGGAAGAACTCGGATTCTTTACAGATATGGTTCGTGTGTTGGGCACATATCCCGCATCACAATCGCGGGATATGTGATCGCAAATCAACGCGTTTCAATATCTTTGGCAAATTCAGCCACACGATTTTTGAAGCGATCCTTCAATGAATTCTGAGCCAACTTAAGTGATTGAATCAAAATCCGCGCAGGCAGGGTTTTTGGCTTCATATCGACGCCAATTTTCATGCGTGTTCGATCATTTGATAAGGCACGCAATTCCACATCCAGCAGCCCGTGCACACCAGATGAAATCGCCGTGGCCTTCACTTTTTCCGGTGTTTTAAGTTCATCGATCACTGCTTTTGCGTCGCGCTTGCGTCCGCGAAACGAAAAATTGATGTCCCAAGCCATACCTGCAGCAGCCTTTTTCAGCTCGTCTACGCGTTCGACCTTGGCACCTCGTTTCAACAAAGTTCTTTCGAACTGATCAAAATCTGAAACAGCCTCAAATACCTTTTCGATTGGGGCTTCCACATCTTGTTGCGTCGATAATTTCATGTTGGGCTCCAACAGGGTTACTTATTCACTGTAACGGAACATAAGGACTAAATTCGTTTCAATCCAGTGTATCCGACAACCAACGTTGCAAAAGAAAATGCGCTATGGCCCCCTCGCGCGCGGGTTTGATGAATGGATGCACCCCTTCAAAGACCTCTGACATTTCTTCTCGGGTCACCCAAACCGCATCGTCAATCTCTTTCGGATCGATGGTTATTTGGTCGGTCAACGCCTCACCATGGCACCCCATCATCAACGATGCTGGAAAGGGCCAAGGTTGGCTTGCCAGATAAGATACTTCGCCAACCTCTATGTTGGTTTCTTCCAACACTTCGCGGCGAACGGCTGCTTCCATTGTCTCACCCGGCTCCATAAATCCCGCCAACAAAGAGTACATGCCATCCGGCCACCCCGGTGATCGACCAATAAGAACTGAATTTCCCTTTGTTATCAGCATTATAACGACCGGATCGGTGCGTGGAAAATGGGATCGACCACAAGACGGGCAATCTCGTTGCCATCCCCCTTGGGCAATGTGAGATTTATCCCCACACATGGCACAATATCCATGGATTCTATGCCATTCAAACAGTCCACGTGCCATAACAGCCAGTTCCGCATCGCGTGCAGAAAGACGTGTCATACTGGCCCGCAATTCGGCAAATCTGTGATCTTCTGGTAGGTTCGAATGACGTTGTTCTGACGCGTCCAAAAAAGCATCCAAATTATCTGGTATGTCTTCAGGTTCCCATCCAGATACATCAGCAGAAAAAAGTGGATTGCCGTTTTCTTCCAGCCCCAAGAAGGCCAATGCTTGAACCGGAAAATTCTTTTCGACATCGGCAAAACTTTGCCTGACCAAAGACAGTGGCCCCGTGTCTGAGCCCATCAAAAGAGGCTTGGCACGCCAACACAATACCACTTGCGCATTTTCATGTTGCGAAAGACGGGTTTGATCGTCACGGCCGCGCAAATGGGCCGCGCGATTCAAACTTGATCCGCCAAAGGTAACTGTTTCTGCATTTTTCATGCGAAACTCATGGCAGGGGGGATCCGGGATGTCCACGTATCTTCGGACAACAGCTTGCTATATTGGTTTTTGCAACTTATCTGAACAGTTGAGAGGTTGGCGCGGGAAAGTGACTCGCCAACCTGGTCAGGTCCGGAAGGAAGCAGCCACAACGATACTCACTGTCGTCGTTGTCCAACCTCTCACCTTTATGGGTTGTTCGGGAAATCATTCGTTCGCACGTCAGTTTGCATAGACGGGTCCAAGATAGAGGTTTATCCTGAAAAAACTAAAAAAAAGGGATTCCTCGATGACCGACCAACCCGCCTATCAGGTTCTGGCCCGCAAATACCGGCCAGAGACATTCGCTGATTTGGTTGGCCAAGGTGCGATGGTGCAAACGTTGCAAAACGCTTTTGCCGCCGGTCGCATTGCGCAAGCTTTTATCATGACAGGCATTCGTGGCACGGGCAAAACCACCACGGCCCGAATTATCGCAAAAGGAATGAACTGCATCGGCCCGGACGGTGCAGGCGGCCCAACCACAGATCCTTGCGGCGAATGCGAACATTGCACAGCCATCATGGAAGGGCGCCATGTGGATGTGATGGAAATGGATGCGGCCAGTCGGACAGGTGTGAATGATATTCGCGAGATTATCGATTCAGTCGCTTATCGCGCGGCTTCTGCCCGGTATAAAATCTATATCATCGACGAGGTGCACATGCTGTCGACCTCGGCTTTCAATGCCCTATTGAAAACGTTGGAAGAACCCCCGGAGCACGTAAAGTTCATCTTTGCCACAACCGAAATTCGCAAAGTTCCCGTAACAGTATTGTCTAGGTGCCAGCGGTTTGATCTTCGGCGCATCGAACCAGAAGATATGATGGCAATGTTGTCACGCATCGCCAAAGCCGAAGGTGCAGAGATCGGTGAAGAGGCATTGGGCCTGATCACCCGGGCCGCTGAAGGATCAGCCCGTGATGCACAATCATTGCTGGATCAGGCAATATCTCATGGCGCTGGTGAAACAACCGTCGATCAAGTTCGGGCGATGATTGGTTTGGCCGATCGGGGTCGCATTCTTGATTTATTTGACATGATCATGAAGGGCGATGCCGCAAGCGCGCTCACTGAACTTGGCCGGCAATACGCGGATGGTGCTGACCCAATGGTGGTATTGCGTGATTTGGCTGATGTCACCCATTGGACCAGCGTTATCAAAATCACACCAGAAGCGGCAGAAGATCCAACCGTTGCCCCCGATGAACGTGTTCGGGGTTTGCAAATGGCAGATGCACTTCCAATGCGGGTGCTCAGCCGTATGTGGCAGATGCTGTTAACCGCCCTTGATGAGGTCGGCCGGGCCCCAAATGCCATGATGGCCGCAGAAATGGCCGTTATTCGTTTAACCCATGTTGCCGATCTTCCAACGCCCGATGATTTGATCCGAAAGCTGAAAGATACCCCGCCGCCAGCGGGACCCAACCCAACCCAAACCGGCGGTGGCACACCGGCATCGCATGGGGCTGTGCATGCCCCATCTGCGCATCAGACAACTTCAAAACCAAACGGCAGTGGAGGTGCGGCAACCGCCTTGGCCGTGGATCAAGATGCCTTGTCCCGGTTCGCAAGGTTCGAAGATGTTGTGGAATTGGTTCGTCATCACCGCGATGTGAAACTTCTTGTCGATATTGAAACTGGCGTTCGACTTATCAGCTACTCCCCAGGTCGAATTGAATTTGAACCTTCGGATACAGCCCCAAAAGATCTTGCCGCGAAACTTGGCAGCCGCTTGCAAATCTGGACTGGGAATAGATGGGCAATTTCAATTGGAACAGGCGGATCACCCACCATTGCCGATGTTCGCGATGAAAAAGAATTGGCGTTAAAAGCGAAAGCAACCGATCATCCCATGATGCAAGCCGTAATCGAGGCTTTCCCGACTGCAAAAATCATCAAAATTCGAACAGCCGCCGAAATCGCAGCCGAAGCACATGTCGATGCTTTGCCCGAAGTTGAAGACGAATGGGATCCCTTCGACGATGACTAAGGAAAAACCCAAAGTCTGAGGGCAAATTCCGTCCATTTGGATTGCTGTTTCTTAAATTAGACTGAAAGGCTTTTGACCAAAAAAGACGATAAAGGTTTGATGCGATCCGCTCTAGACCTGTTGTTTTTTGTGGTTACCGCTTAGATAAATCAAATCAGGAACGGAGGCAAAATATGTTCAAAGGTTTGGGCCAGTTGGGCGACATGGCTGGAATGATGAAAAAAGCGCAAGAAATGCAAACCAAGATGACGGATTTGCAAGACAACCTCGAAAATATCGAAGTGGTTGGCGAAAGTGGTGCCGGCTTGGTGAAGGCCACTGCAAATGCGAAAGGCGTTTTGCGCAGTCTTGATATCGATCCCACAATTTTTGACCCAAATGAAAAAGAGGTCGTCGAAGATTTGATTCTTGCAGCGATCAAAGATGCCCAAAGCCGCGCCAAAGATCGGATGGCATCCGAAATGGGACGCCTGCAAGAAGAGATGGGCCTGCCTGCAGATATGAAATTGCCGTTTTGATAGTGGGATGAAGCGTGTTCAAATTGGGGTGAAAATATTCACGCCCGCTTCAGGCTTCTTCCATCGTCTACATTGAAATTGATTTATTATTTCGAGGATACAACCGTTTCAACATTAGTTCTGGACGGCGAACGCGTTAACTGATTCTGTGGAAACAACGCAGGATCAAGCAGATGTCAGATACACCCAAAGATCTTGAAAATTTGATCGACCTTATGTCGCGGTTGCCCGGGCTTGGGCCACGGTCCGCTCGGCGTGCCGTTTTGCACATGATCAAAAAACGCAGCCTTTTGATGACGCCTTTGGCGGATACCTTGGCACAAGTCGCCACAACGGTTCGCGAATGCCTTACCTGCGGAAACGTTGGAACCACAGATGTTTGCGAAATTTGTGAAAGCCCGAAACGCGCCAATGGCGAACTTTGTGTTGTGGAAGACGTTTCTGATTTATGGGCCATGGAACGTGCCGGCATATTCAAAGGCCGGTATCACGTTTTGGGGGGCACCTTGTCTGCATTAGATGCGGTCGGCCCCGAAGAATTGCGCATTCCAAAATTAGTCAGGCGGGTCCAAGAAGAAGAAATCACCGAAGTGATCCTGGCATTAAACGCCACAATGGATGGACAAACGACCGCACATTACATCGCGGATCTTCTGTCGGATGTGCGTATCACATCCCTTGCACAAGGTGTGCCAATTGGGGGGGAATTGGATTACCTCGACGATGGAACAATCAGTGCCGCGTTAAAAGCCCGAAAAGAACTTTAACTCTCCTTTAACGTGCCGATTTTCCGTCACATTTGAATGGGATTTGAAAGTCATTAAAGCCCTGGGGTGTTTGTAATGAGAACAAAAACTGTTGCTCGCACAGTGACAATCGATCCAACTTTGGCCGTTTTGGCATGTATCGGATTGGCGCTTGCTGTGGTGACGATGTGCCTGTCGTCACCCATGTCTGGCCCATCTGTACAGGAACTTTCTGTTCCGCGGTAAGGATCAGGTCACTGAAACGAAAACGCCCGGCCTGCCAGCCGGGCGTTTTTTATTTTCAGACCATTACGGGCGAAATCAATCGTCGTCGTCGTCGCCTTTGTTATCGGGCAGATTAAAGAAACTGTCCGCATCAATCGGTTCTTCTTTTTCTTGCTCTTCTTCTTCGTTCAGCGTGAATGCCTCCAAACCTGAAATTGCACTTGGCATTTTCGGTTCAGGATCCATTCCAAGGCTTTGTTCTGTGCTGACCAATTTGCGACGCTCATCATCGGTCATGGCATTGCCTTCACGTTCACGCTTTGCATTTGCTTTTTGCACCGCGGCGTCCAGCTCTGTCTGTTTGCAAAGACCCAATGCAACCGGATCAATCGGTTGAATATTTGTGATATTCCAATGGGTTCTTTCACGGATTGCCTGAATGGTGGGCTTGGTTGTTCCAACCAGCTTTGAAATTTGACCATCACTTAATTCTGGATGAAATTTCACCAACCAAAGGATAGAAGCCGGGCGATCCTGCCGTTTTGACAATGGGGTGTACCGCGGACCACGGCGTTTTTCTTCGCCTTGTGCAGCCGCATAAAATTTCAACTTCAACTTATGAAGTGGATCTTTCTCGGCTTTGTCGATTTGTTCTTGATCCAACTGATTGTTTGCAATTGGGTCAAATCCTTTCACACCTGTGGCAACATCACCATCTGCGATGCCTTGTACTTCTAATTCGTGCAGGCCAACAAAATCTGCGATCTGTTTGAAGCTGATTGTTGTGTTGTCCACCAACCACACGGCGGTGGCCTTTGCCATAATCGGTTTTCCAGACATGAAACGCCCTTTCCTAAAACACATCTTTCCCGACGGCTGACGCCGGTCCCGGGTTTGAGCGGGACGAGTTACCATTGTCGGGAAACTTGGGGACGGTATAAGGGCACAGACTGAAAAGGGGAAGCCCATGCGATATCTTTTGTTTGTTGTACTGTTTTTGGCAGGGCCGGCATGGGCCAAAGGCGAACGGTCGGGCGACTTTGATTATTACGTCTTATCGCTCAGCTGGTCGCCCAATTGGTGCCTGCGAGAGGGCAACGCACGCAATAGCCCGCAATGCGACAAAGACGCAGATTTCGGATGGGTGTTACATGGTCTTTGGCCCCAATTTGAAACAGGCTGGCCCAGTTATTGCCCAACAACTGAGCGCAACCCTTCGCGTCGCATGACCAAAGATATGGCGGATATTATGGGAACCAGCGGCCTTGCTTGGCATCAATGGAACAAGCACGGTGTTTGTTCTGGATTATCGGCGAGCCAATATTACACCCTATCTCGAGAGGCTTTTGTAAAAGTGACAAGACCCGTTGTTTTTCGCCGCCTTCCAAAACCTGTCAAAATTTCAGCTCAGGTTATTGAAGACGCCTTTTTGAAAGACAATCCCAATTTGCATCCTGATGGGTTAACAGTCACGTGCAAACAAGGCGGAATTCAAGAGGTTCGAATTTGCCTTTCGAAAGATTTAACACCGCGCTTGTGTGGTCGGGATGTCATTCGTGATTGCACTTTGACCGACGCAGAACTTGCGCCAATCCCCTAAAAGGACATCACATGATAGAACGTATCGGAACAACCGCCCGCGCAAGCAAAATTGTTAAGCATAACGGGGTGGCTTATTTGTCAGGTCAAGTGGCCGAAGGCGACACCATCCAAGATCAAACCCGCGACTGTTTGGCCAAGGTCGAAGCCTTGTTGACAGAGGCTGGCAGTTCAAAAGAACGCATGCTGCGGGCGACAATTTGGCTTTCAGATATGTCTTACTTTGCTGGACTGAACGAGGTTTGGAATGCGTGGGTCCCCGAGGGCCACGCCCCTGCCCGCGCCTGCGGCGAGGCCAAATTGGCCCGCGAAGAATTGATGGTTGAAATCATCGTTGATGCGGCGTGCGATTAACCAGAAACTTTTAGAACGATCTTACCGATATGTTCGCCGCCTTCCATCCGCGCGTGGGCGGCGTCGGCATCCGCAAGATCGAACTGACTGTCCATAACAGGGGCGATTTTACCCGCACCCAATATGGGCCAAACATTGCTCAGCAAAGCCTGCGCGATACGCGCTTTGGCCAAATCGTTTTGCGGGCGCAGGGTTGACCCCGTAAAGGTCAAACGGCGCATCATCAGGTGAACAAAATTCACCTCTGCCTTCGGCCCTTGCAGAAATGCAATTTGGACCAGGCGCCCATCATCAGCCAACGACTTAAGATTTCTTGCGATGTAAGGGCCACCCACCATATCCAAAATTACGTCAGCACCGCCAGCCGCTTTCACGACATCTTCGAAGGCTTCCTCACGATAATTGATCGCGCGTTCCACACCCAAATCGACACAAGCTTGGCATTTTTCGGCTGAGCCCGCAGTGGCAAAAACTCGGGCGCCAAAATGACGCGCCAATTGAATTGCGGTGGTACCGATACCGGAGGTACCACCATGCACCAGGAACGTTTCACCAGTGCGCAAGCCACCACGTTGGAAAACATTCGACCAGACTGTGAAAAATGTCTCAGGTAAACACGCGGCTTGATCCAACGGCATTCCATTGGGGATAGGAAGGCAATGGGCCGCGGGCGTTGTCACATATTCAGCATATCCACCGCCTGGCAACAAAGCGCATACAACGTCACCAAGCTTCAATCCCGTAACACCGGCACCGATACCCATGATCTCACCCGAACACTCAAGGCCTGGTAAATCGCTGGCGCCTTTCGGGGGATTGTACAGCCCGGCCCGTTGCAAGGCATCAGGACGGTTCAC
>JAHDCF010000063.1 GCA_020630015.1 Planktomarina sp.
TTGCGGTTTCGGATACCAGATGCAAAGCATTGTCTTGCAAATAAAAGCGCGCCGTTGCAATGATCTGGGATGGGCCACTGAAATTGACCTCACAGATTTTGCCAGTTCTGGCACGGTTGATCGCATTTTGTTGCGGGCGGTTTCTTCTGAAGATTTGATCGAAGCGAATTTCATTTTGTAAATCCGGCCTCAACCTCTTGCGTTCGGGGAAGGGATCATGTCCATCCTTCCTCAAGGAAAAACGTGAGGGCATCATGTCTTGGGAATTTTGGATCGACCGTGGTGGAACGTTCACTGATATCGTCGCCAAAGCGCCTGATGGGACCCTGCAAACCCATAAACTTCTCTCTGAAAACCCTGAGCAGTATAAGGATGCAGCTGTGCAAGGAATACTTGATGTTCTTGAAAGCACAGGGTCCGCCGATCAGAAAATTTCAACGGTCAAAATGGGAACGACTGTGGCCACCAACGCCTTGTTGGAACGTAAGGGGGCCGAGGTGCATTTGGTGATTACGAAGGGGTTTCGTGATCTTCTTAAGATTGGATATCAATCCCGTCCTGACCTGTTTGCGATGCATATCGTTCGGCCGGAAACACTTTATCAATCGGTTCAAGAAGTTGATGCAAGGATGGATGCTTCTGGGGCGGAGCTTGTCCCCCTTGATTTGCAAAAGATCCGAAATGAACTTGCATCCGTTTTTGAAACGGGTGTGCGATCCATCGCCATTGCTTTGATGCATGCCTACGTGAATTCAGATCACGAACGTCAGATCGCACAAATTGCCCGGGAAATCGGATTTGAACAAATCTCTACCTCGCATGAGGTTTCAGGCTTGGCCAAGCTGGTTGGGCGTGGTGACACCTGTGTTGTGGATGCCTATCTATCTCCGATCTTGCGCCGATATGTCGCTCAGGTTGCGGATGCACTGACTGCGCGTGGGGGATGTGATGCGCTGATGTTTATGCAGTCGAATGGCGGCCTCACGGATGCCAATCGGTTTCAAGGTAAGGATGCGATCCTGTCGGGCCCTGCAGGTGGCATTGTGGGCATGGTGCGTACCGGTCAGGCGGCCGGGCAAACCCACTTGATTGGGTTTGATATGGGGGGAACATCAACGGACGTGAGCCATTTTGCCGGCCGGTTTGAACGCAGCTTTGAAACCGAAGTTGCAGGGGTTCGCGTTCGTGCACCGATGATGGATATTCATACCGTCGCCGCAGGTGGGGGATCGATCTGCAGCTTCAAAGATGGCCGGTTTCAGGTCGGCCCGGAAAGTGCCGGTGCTGATCCAGGCCCCGCCTGTTACCGGCGTGGCGGGCCCATTACCGTTACTGATTGCAACGTCATGTTGGGCAGTTTGTTGCCCGAGCATTTTCCAAATGTCTTTGGCCCACATGCGGATGAACCGCTTGACCCACGGGCCGTGCGTCGCGGGTTTGAAACCCTTTTGGTGGATGACGGCCACAAATCCATCGAAGATATGGCCGAAGGATTTTTAAAAATCGCTGTCGAAAATATGGCCAATGCCATCAAAAAAATCAGCGTGGAACAAGGCCATGATATCACCAAATATACATTGCAGTGCTTTGGTGGCGCCGGGGGGCAGCATGCCTGCATGGTTGCCCGTTCGTTGGGAATAAAACGTGTGATGGTTCATCCCTTTGCCGGGGTGCTTTCGGCCTATGGAATGGGGTTGGCGGATATCTCGGACCAACGGGAAGGCCAGCTGGATTGTTCGATTTCAGACACGCAAGCCCAAAACCGATTGTTGGCGAAACTACGCGACAAAGCCGTGGAAACCGTTCGCGCCCAAGGTGTGGAAGACGTGCAGGTCAACGTAACAGCCCATCTTCGATACGAGGGGCAGCACCAATCCTTAGAAGTGGCCTTTGCATCCCCCCAAGATATGGCCGTCGCGTTTGAACAGGCCCATACCCAACGTTTTGGTTTTTCCAGTCCCGAACGTGCCTTGCAAGTTGAACTTTTGGGAGTAGAGGCGCTGGGCAAATCAAACGTCGATGTCGGGTCAATCACAACCCACGGCAATGGTGAGGCCATTGGACAAACAAAATTATACCGCGGCGGATGGTTGACCGCGGATGTGTACCACCGGGATAATCTGTGTGCAGGTCAAACAATCAAAGGCCCTGCGATCTTGTTGGAACCCACGGGAACCAATGTTGTCGAACCAGGCTGGAACGTGCGGACAGATGACCTTGGCAATTTGATCTTTGACGATACGGGTGCTGCCGCATCACAAACGGCCGGAACCGACGTGGATCCGGTGTTATTAGAAGTGACGTCAAATCGATTTATGTCCATCGCGGATCAAATGGGGGCGACTTTGGCCAATACTTCTTGGTCGGTGAACATCAAAGAACGGCTTGATTTTTCATGCGCGATTTTTGATGCGAAAGGTGATTTGGTAGCGAATGCCCCGCATGTGCCTGTGCATTTGGGTTCCATGTCAGACAGCATCAAAACGGTGATGCATCAAAACGATGATATCCGCGACGGCGATGCGTTTATGTTGAATTCTCCTTATAATGGGGGAACGCACTTACCGGATGTAACTTTGGTGACACCGGTGTTTTACGATGGCGTGGTCTTGTGTTGGTTGGGGTCGCGTGGACACCATGCTGACATTGGTGGACGAACACCGGGGTCTGCGCCACCTGACAGCACACATATTGATGAAGAAGGTGTGTTAATAGATAATGTACGCATCGTGCGCGATGGCCGTTTGGATGAAGAATTGACCGAAGGCATTTTGGCATCGGGCAAATATCCGTGTCGAAACATTCCTCAAAACACGGCCGATCTGAAGGCCCAGATCGCGGCGAACGAAACTGGCCGCACAGGGTTATTAAAGATGGTGGCCGATTATGGTGCGGCCGGCGTGTCGGCTTATATGGGCCATGTCCAAGACAACGCGGAAGCCAGCGTTCGGTCTGTTCTTTCAACCCTTGCTGGGGGCCGGTTCAAATATCCGATGGACACCGGACAAGTGATCGAAGTCGACGTGCGTGTGAACCAAAAAGATCAAACCGCAGAAATCGATTTCACCGGCACCAGCCCGCAACATGCCGGAAACTATAACGCACCGTCAGCGGTGTGTCGGGCGGTGGTGTTGTATGTTTTCCGTCTGATGGTGGGGAAAAATATTCCCTTGAACGAAGGTTGTCTAAAGCCACTGAACATAATCGTGCCGGATGGATCGATGTTAAACCCGAAATATCCCGCCGCCGTGATCGCGGGCAATACAGAGGTCAGCCAAGCCACTTGCAACGCATTGATCGGGGCCTTGGGGTTGATGGCGGGATCGCAGGCAACCATGAACAATTTTGTTTGGGGCAATGAAGAATTTCAGAATTACGAAACCATTGCCGGGGGCACAGGTGCCGGGCCCGGGTTCAACGGGTGCGATGCGGTGCAAACCCATATGACCAACACGTTGATGACCGATCCCGAAATCCTAGAAAAGCGGTTTCCCGTGATTTTGGAGGAGTTCGGAATACACAATGGTTCGGGTGGCGCCGGTCAATTCACCGGTGGTTGCGGCAGCCGCCGTCGCCTGAAATTCCTGACACCCGTCACGGTGACGACCTTGTGTTCGCACCGCGAAATCGAACCCTTTGGTGCCCAAGGCGGCGCACCCGGACAGGTGGGCGAAAACTGGGCCGAAATGCCGGATGGAACGCGCGTTGACCTGAAAGGCAACGATGAGATTGACCTGCCCACAGGTGCCGTCTTTGGAATGCATACCCCCGGCGGGGGCGGTTGGGGGCAGCCTTAAGCGGCTGCCAATCCTGTGCGCAGCGACGCCAAAATGGTGTTCACATCGGCTTCTGTCAGTGTAAGGGGTGGTGACATCAACAGGTTGTTCCCGCCGATACGAACCATGGTTCCCGCGTCATAGGTTGCCTTGTGAATACGCTTGATTGTGCCCATGTCCAACGGCTCTTTCGTGGTTCTGTCGCTGACCAGTTCCAAACCTGACATCAATCCATGGCCGCCGCGCACATCACCCACAATATCGAAATCTTGTTCTAAAGCTTTTAACCCTTCATATATTTGGGTGCCACGGGCGGCTGCGTTGGTTTTCAGATCTGCTTTCAAAGTCTCAGACAAACACGCATTCACCGCCGCCATTCCCACGGGGTGCGCGGAATAGGTGTAACCGTGCCAAATGCTGCCTTCACCCGATTGATCACTTTCGAATACATCAGCGACCTTTTCGTTTGTCAGGCACGCGCCCACCGGGAAATAGGCTGACGTGATGCCTTTGGCGCAAGTCATCATATCGGGTTGTACGCCCCAATGGCGGCTGCCTGACCAATCGCCTGTGCGCCCAAAGCCACAGATCACCTCGTCTGCGATAAACAGGATGCCGTTGCGCTCACAGATGTCTTTCAACATGCCCATCAGGCTGGCATCTGGCACAATCACACCGCCCGCGCCTTGGATTGGTTCCATGATAAACGCAGCGATTGTGTTGGCGCCTTGGAACGCAATCTCGTCTTCCATGGCTTGGGCCACCAATTGCGCCAGTTTCGCGGGATCATTTTCGTTGAACGGGTTGCGATACGGATAAGGCGAGGGCAGGTGGAAACAGCCGGGCAGCAAAGGTTCATAACCGATGCGGAAGCGGTTGTTGCCGTTCACAGATGCACCGCCGAAATGGGTTCCGTGATAGCCTTTTTTCAAGCTAAAGTATTTGGTGCGACCGGTTTCGCCGCGCAGGCGGTGATACTGGCGCGCCATACGCATCGCAGTATCGACAGAGTCTGATCCGCCCGATGTAAAGAACACACGCGCCATGCCGTCTTCTTTGAAAAAGTCGATCACATTGGCGGCTGCTTCGATCGCTTGGGCGTTGGATGTGCCAGCGAATGCTGAATAATAGGGCAGCTTAAACAATTGATCTGCAATGGCATTTTTGACCACGTCGTTGGAATAGCCCAGATTGGCACACCACAATCCACCTACGGCATCCACGGTTGTATGCCCGTCGATATCGGTGATGGTAACGCCCTCGGCGCTGTCGATGATGGTGGGCGCGTTCTTTTGCAATTCGCCCGGATGCCCCATCGGGTGCCACAGTTGCCGTGCGTTCATGGCTTTCAAATCTGCGAGGTCTTTCATGGGGTATCTCCAACGATGGTGAAGGGTGTTTCGAACCAATGTTCTTCCAAATTCGGGGTTTCGCCAATCCTGTCAACGACAGCAAACAGCCCGGGTGCGGCAAGGGGCGTCAGCACACCGTGCCATGTGCCACGGTGATAGTTTACGCCTTGCCCGGGGGCTGTGACAAAGGCCAATGGCTGGCCCGGTTTGCCACCTGTGTCTGGTGCCACAATCACCAGAAACGGCTCTTGCGTCATCGGCAGAAATGCTTGGCTGCCCTCGGGATGCCGTTCCACCATATCCAGCGTGTAAGGCAGGGTGCGGGGTTGCGCATCAAACAGGCTTATGCCCGCCTGTCCGCCTGGGCCAAAATCCATCGCAGCAAGGTCGTGATGCCGCCCGCACAGTCCCTGATTGATGATCTTATCAGGGGCATCGCGCAGGGTAATGACATCGCCAAAAGGTGCGAAAGAATTTGCGGTTAAAGGGCGTACATCAATATGTCTCATGGGCGCAGTTTACCCGTCTTTTGGGGCGGGGCAAAGGCCAGCGTGCTGTGGGTTAACCTTTTGTGGCAAGCGGTGCAAATGACCAGATCCAAGGGGGCACAACCCGTACACAACCTGTACACACCCCGTACACTGACCAATTTTTCACGCGTTTTGTGCAAAGGTTAATTTTTGCGGGGATAAAGGTGAACAGTGAGTTAATTTAAGGCATGCGGCCCCGGATCAAGTTCGGGGCGTATTTCGGGTGCGAAAGGTTTCAGGCTGAAAACGCCCACTGTGTTACTTGCCGGTATTCATCGCCCGGGCGCAAGATGATCGATGGGAAATGCGCGTGCACCGTCGCCCCGGGCCAGCTTTGCGCCTCTAACGCCACACCTTCATAGAATGTATAGGGGCGGCCATGGATCGTTGGGTATTCGGGGCGGCTGATGGTGCCGCAATCATACACCTGTAGTCCGCATTCGGTGGTCGACATTTCCATGCTGACACCGCTGGTCCCGGTCAGAACCGCAACCGGGCGCAGATCGGTGCGCGCGTCCGACACGACAAGGTTCAGATCAAAAAACTGGCTGTCATCCCCGGCCAATTCCATGCCGCCCCTGAAATCGTAGGGTGACCCTTCAACGGGCAGCAGATTGCCCGTGGGCATCAAAGCTTCGTTCGGTTCGGTATATCTGTCGGCATGCACCGTCAGGGTATGACCCTTGAAGCCCGGCGTGCCATCCATGTTCCAATACGAATGGTTGGCGGGGTTCATCAGGGTTGGTGCGTCGGTCACGGCGGTTGCCGTCAGGCGCAGGGCGTTGTCGATAACCTCGTACTTTGCTTTCGCAACGCGGTTGCCGGGGAACCCCCCCAGTCCATCCGGCAGGTTCAATGTCAACGTCACATGCGTGTCGCTGTGATCTGCCACGGTCCAGATTTGTTTTTGCATGCCGGTGCTGCCCGAATGCTGGGTCAAGTCACCCGAATGGTGCTTTTCAAAGGTGAAGGTTTCGCCGTCGATCGTGGCTTGGCAGCCCTTTATGCGGTTGATGACGGGGCCCATGAAACTGCCGAAGCTGCCGAACTTGCCTTCGTA
>JAHDCF010000029.1 GCA_020630015.1 Planktomarina sp.
TCCATTCCTGATTTCGTTAAAGGGACATTAAAACGGCTTTGGATTTCGAGTTGATCTTTTAAACAGGGCGCTTTCCCCTTGTGGCTTGGAAAAGATTTTGCAATTTCAAGCCATGCCTGATCACGCCCTTGCACCCATGTCTCTTGCTCAGCATGCCCGCTTTAGCGTTGCGCCCATGATGGCGTGGACAGACCGGCATTGCAGATGGTTTCACCGCCAGCTTTCACAACGGGCATTGCTTTATACAGAAATGGTCACAGCGGCGGCCCTTGTGCATGGTGATGCTAGCAAATTGTTGGAGCATTCCGCCCAAGAACACCCAGTTGCGGTTCAGCTGGGGGGATCGGATCCCGCTTTGTTGAAGGCCGCCACGCAAATTTGCATCGAACACGGTTTTGTTGAGGTTAACTTGAACTGCGGTTGTCCATCCGATCGGGTTCAATCGGGTGCTTTTGGGGCGGTTCTTATGAAAGACCCGGCACTAGTCGCGCGATGTGTTGAAGCGATGATGTCGGTTCAAGGGGCAGAGATTACCGTGAAATGTCGCATCGGTGTGGATGATCAAATCCCGGCGGATGTATTGGTGGATTTTTTAGGCAAACTGCAGATGGCGGGTATTTCGCGCGTGACGGTGCATGCGCGCATGGCATGGCTGCAAGGGTTAAGCCCGAAAGAAAATCGCGACATCCCACCCCTTGATTATCCCTTGGTTTTTCAAATGAAACGGGAATTTCCTGAACTTCATATTTCTCTCAACGGTGGGGTCACCACCATCGATCAAGCCTGTGATTTACTGGGGCAGGGGATTGATGGTGTTATGGTTGGGCGATCGGCGTATCATCAACCGTTTGATATTCTTGCCGAGGTTGATCAACGTATTTTCGGACTTGTTCATTCCCCTGATGCCTTTGAAATTGCAGATCGGCTTGGCGATTATATTCTGGCGCACATGAATGATGGTGGACGCATGCACCACGTAACGCGGCATATCCTTGGATTGTTTCACGGAATGCCGGGTGCACGGCACTGGCGGCGCGGACTTTCCAATCTTGGTGCGGATCCATCCGCAACGCGTTGGGATTATGACAATCTTGTCAAAACTGTCCAAAGCCAATCAACGCTTCAACCTCAATTTGTGAACTGAAACCAAAGGAAACTTAGTTATGCAAATGGATGTTTTGATCTTGGTCATTCCTGCGTTGATATGCATTGGTTTGTTGGCTGGATTTCTGGCTGGCCTGTTGGGGGTCGGCGGTGGCATCGTTTTGGTTCCAGCTTTCTTTTACACGTTTAAAGCGCTTGGATTTGATGGGCCAGACATCATGCAAATTTGCTTGGCAACATCGCTTGCAACGATTGTTGTTACATCGCTTAGATCTTTGAAATCACACCATGAAAAAGGCGCGGTAGATTGGGATGTACTGCGTCGTTGGAGCCCGGGGATCATCATCGGATCCATTGTCGGAGTTTGGTTGGCGGCTATACTTCCCTCACTGGGTCTTCAGATAATATTTGGGTGCCTTGGAATGGTGATTGGCCTTTATTTGGCGTTTGGAAAAACACAATGGGCCTTGGCGGATGCCTTGCCAATTGGACCTTTGATGTGGATCCAAAGTGCCGTCGTTGGCATACTGTCTGTTTTATTGGGGATTGGCGGCGGATCTTTGGGTGTTCCTTTAATGACGCTGCACCGCGTTCAAATTCATCGGGCTGTTGCAACCGCGGCGGGTTTTGGCTTGGCAATCGCGGTTCCGTCTGTGATCGGATGGTTGTTTGTGAGTGTGGACGGCAGGGTTCCCCCTTTGACTTATGGGGCGATCAATTTGCCGGCATTTTTGATCATCGTTCCTTTGACATTCATGATGGCCCCCATCGGCGCAAAGACCGCCCATGCCATGGATGCCGAACCGTTAAAGAAACTGTTCGGCCTCTTTTTGATGTTGGTGGCCGCGAATATGTTGCGCACCGCCCTATGGACCTAAACAATCTTGATAAACTGGGCTGGGCAGGCCCTTTTGATGATCCGTGCATCGCGCAATGGGTTAAGAATGTAAGACCAAGGGCCCTGGACCTTGCGGGAGATTCTGAGCTGAGGTCAAAATGGTTGCGCCACGGGGGCACTTGGTTTGCTGGTGTGAATGCGTTGGATAATGATCCAAGCGGAAGTGTTGGAAACAGTGGCCCCCTTCAAGGGCGCTTGATTGATCTGATCCGAGAGAAATATGGTAAGTTCGAATGGGATGCCGCTCAGATTTCTGGTGTTTATCCGGGATATCCAAAGCAGGACGAGGGCGAAACAATTGCCGCCCATCGGTTCCGAAAAAACCGCGACGCTGCTCATGTGGATGGGTTGGTGCCATCGGGGGTGCAACGGCGACGATACCTAAGCGAACCGCATGGGTTTGTCTTGGGTTTACCCATCACCGATTGCAATGAACACGCCAGCCCAATGGTGGTCTGGAACAAAAGTCATGAAATCATGAGAGAAGTCTTTCAGGCCGAATTTGCAGGAATGCCCTCTGAAACTTGGTCCAAACATGATATTACGGATGTGTACAATGCGGCACGCAAACACTGTTTTGATGTTTGCCAAAGGGTCGTGGTGACGGCGAAACCCGGACAGGCGTACTTAATTCATCGTTTGGCTTTGCATGGTGTGGCGCCATGGGGGCACGGTGCAAATGCCCCTGAACAAGGGCGCGTTATCTTATACTTTCGACCAGAAATCGACGGCGGTGTCGAAAGCTGGTTATCGGCGCCTTAAGTACGTGCAGATCGCCCGCCACGACGCTTGCGCAAACGCGGGGCGCGATTTGGAAGATCCTTCATAATATCTGCGCGGTCTTGTGGTGAAAGTCGCGACCAAGCGCCAATTTCATCCATGGTTCTGAAACACCCAACACAAATTCGTTCTTCCCTGTGGATTGAACAAATGTTGATACAAGGGCTGTCGATTTCGTTTCGTTTCCAAACCACCTCGTTCGGGTTTTTCACCATTTGATCAGCCCTTCCTGATATGACGCAACCGATCCAGCGCCCCTTGCAGGATATACCCCGCTGCGATGTGATCTATGACCTCAGCGCGACGTTTACGAGTCGTATCCGCCTCAAGCAGGGCACGTTCCGCCGCCACGGTGGACAATCTTTCATCCCAAAACGTGATTGGTACGTCTGTTAAACGCGACAGGTTACGTGCAAACGCGCGTGTGGCCTGCACCCTTGGCCCTTCCGTTCCGTCCATGTTTAAGGGCAAGCCAAGAACAAAGCCACCGACAGATCGTTGCGCCGCGAAATCCAATAGGGTCGTCGCATCTTGATTGAACTTTTTGCGTTTTATGGTGTGGTTTGGTGTGGCCGTGGCAAGCAACAAATCGCTAATGGCCACCCCGATTGTCTTGGTGCCAAGGTCCAGTCCAACCCATGGGGTGTGGGGCGGACATGCGGATGCAAAATCCTCGAACTTATCAAAAACCATTATCGTAATCCCGCTTTCACGGCCGCATCCGTCAAGACTGACAATGCCGATGGATCAGACGCAAATACCGATTGCGCCTCATCGAACACGGCTTGTGCCTGTTGCTGACGGCCCAAAACAGAAAGTGATGTAATAAGCCGCGCCCATTCTTGTGCCGTTCCGCCAGTTTCAGCCAAACGGGCGCCAAGGCTTGCCACCATGCCTTCGATCATTGTGATGCGATCTTCTGCGGAAAGGTTTGCCGCGGCGCTGACATCTTCGGCTGTTGGGCCCTTCACGGGGGCGGGGGGTTGGTAACGTGGCGCACCTGCCATGACTGCATAGGTTGGGATTTGATCGCGAATGAAAGCCATAAAGGCAGCATTGGGATGATCTTCTTCCAACAGGCGCGACCAAACCTGAAACGTCAGATCGGGCCGACCAATTTGATCATAAAGCGCCCCAATCCGAAACCGCGCCAGCGGGTTTTCCGGATCGCGTTGCAAAACTAGTTTCAGGCTGTCCTCCGCTTCGGGTGATATATAACCGCCTGCGGCCACAATTTGTGTTTCCGCAAGGCGTAGATAATCCATTGCACTGGCCCCATCGCCTTTGATGCCAACGACCCTTTGCTGCGCCTCTTTCGCGGCGATGGTATTGCCCAAGCGGCTTTCTTCTCGGGCCAAAAGCATATGCCCAGTGATATCATTTGGGCGGGATTCCAATGCGGTGCGCAATTGTTGAACCAACGCAAGATGCGCCTCGTCCGCCACAACCGTGCTGGGGGGGGTGTCTTGTTCGGCCTGTGCTTGGCTGATGCGGTTTTGACGTTCTTGATCGGCCTGCGCCACGCGCGCTGACAAAGGCTGATCAGGCATATCGTATTGACCAAGGGTGGCGTAGGTAATCCCACTTCCCAAAACACAGAACAACCCCACGGTAAGGATCAGTGTTTTATTAAGTGTGTTCGCTGTTTGCTGTGGGTTTTGTTTTCCAGCATGAATCAACCTGCGCGCAACTTCTGCACGCAGGGTTTCGAATTCCGCGTTTGAAATCACACCACGTGCCTTGTCACGATCCAACCCTTGTAACTGGCTTTTGTAAAATGCCACGTCGGCTTGCACACGATCGGCGACGGGCGCTGCATTGCGCCACAAGGCCCAAGTGACGGCACCGATGGCCAGACACAG
Organism: Planktomarina sp.; assembly: GCA_020630015.1. Classification (GTDB taxonomy): domain Bacteria; phylum Pseudomonadota; class Alphaproteobacteria; order Rhodobacterales; family Rhodobacteraceae; genus Planktomarina. Next base: position 4,645 of record JAHDCF010000029.1, read on the forward strand.
GGTGGTGATGAACAGATAGATCAACGCATTGATCCTTTCATGCCAAATTTGCGGAAGCCCGCCGTCGCTTTAATGGCGATATGTCGCAATAATGTCCACTTGCGACGCGGCTGGATTGGGTCAAAAACATGTGTCTAGGGCATAGAGTGCCCAACACCGTACAGGGATTCGATTATGAAACGGTATTCTGCCTTTGCCATCGCCCGTGAAGCGTTCCGCCAACACAAAGGTTGGGAGCGTGCTTGGGCCAATCCGGAACCGAAGAAAGCCTATGATGTGGTCATCATTGGGGCCGGGGGGCATGGTTTGGCCACGGCTTATTATCTGGGCAAAAATTTCGGGATCACCAATGTGGCGATCATCGAAAAAGGTTGGCTGGGTGGCGGCAACACGGGCCGGAATACAACGATCATCCGTTCAAACTATCTGCAGGATCCGTCAGCAGCGATTTATGAAAAGGCGCGCAGCCTGTACGAGGGTCTGTCACAGGACCTGAACTATAACATCATGTTCAGCCCGCGCGGTGTTCTGATGCTGGCCCAGACAGAGCATGAGGTGCGCGGATACAAACGCACGGCGCAGGCCAATTCCCTGCAAGGGGTGACGACCGAATTTATCAACGCCCAGCAGGTCAAGAAAATCTGCCCGATCATGAATATCGATGGGCCACGTTATCCGGTTCTGGGTGGCCTGTGGCAGGCGCGCGGCGGCACGGCCCGCCATGATGCAGTTGCTTGGGGATACGCGCGGGCCTGTTCCGATATGGGCATGCATATTTTGCAGAAAACGGAAGTCACAGGCGTAACCCAAGAGGGCGGCAATGTAACCGGTGTTGAAACCAGCCGAGGTCACATCGGATGCAACAAACTGGGCATCGTGGTGGCTGGCCATTCCAGCGTTGTGGCGGATATGGCGGGCTTTCGTTTGCCGCTTGAATCCGTGCCATTGCAAGCGCTTGTGAGTGAGCCGATCAAACCCTGCATGGACATCGTGGTGATGGCCAACACCGTGCACGGCTACATGAGCCAGTCTGACAAAGGCGAGATGGTCATCGGCGGCGGCACCGACAGCTTTAACGGATATCACCAGCGTGGGAGTTTCCACCATCTGGAGGAAACCGTGCGCGCCCTGATCGAAACTTTCCCGATGATCGCGCGCCTGAAAATGCTGCGCCATTGGGGCGGGATCGTGGATGTGACGGGCGACCGGTCGCCAATCCTGTCGAAAACGCCCTTGGGCGGATGTTTCATCAATTCGGGCTGGGGCACGGGTGGGTTTAAAGCCATTCCGGGATCAGGTTGGGGCTTTGCAGAGCTGATGGCCAAAGGCCATTCACCCCTGACGGCCGAATTCGGCTTGGACCGTTTCCGTGAGGGTCGGTTTATTGATGAGAGTGTTGCTGCGGGGGTGGCGCACTAATGATCCGAGAAATATGTCCTCACGATTGCCAAGTCCTTTGCGCGCATGGTCTCGCGATCAGCTTCGGTTTCTTTTCCAACTTCGTTCAAGTCGTGTTGAAGCAAAACTCTTCCACGCTTGCGTTCCCAAACGGCGATCGCAATTCCAACAAAGGCCAAAAGGCCGACGATTATAAAAAGCCAGTTCATCAGCCGGATATGGCTATGAGCGGCATACAATTCAAGGCTGTGTGTTCATGCTAACCCTCAACTGCCCATACTGTGGCCTCGACAAAGACGAAACCGAACTAGCGTACGGCGGCGAAGCGCATCTCAAGCGCTTTGGCCCCGGATCAACTGATGAAGACTTCGAAAGCTATATCTTTGGCCGCGAAAACCCCAAAGGTGTGCATTTTGAACGCTGGCGCTGTGCCTCGGGCTGTACCAAATGGTTTCACGCCGCCCGTTGCACCGTCACGATGGAGGTGTTTGGCACTTATTCGGCCCAAACGTTTGAGCCGCCAAAGGCGATCAAAGATGCCATCAGCAAAAAACGCCCCGGTTGGACGTGGAGGAATTTTTCATGAGCACACGTCTTGCCACAGGTGGTCGCCTAATCGATCGATCCATAGCCCAAGAATTCACCTTTAACGGCAAACGTTTCAAAGGGTTCAAGGGCGATACATTGGCCAGTGCATTGCTGGCCAATGATCAAATGTTGATGGGGCGGTCTTTTAAATATCACCGTCCACGCGGGGTTGTTGGGTCCGGCGCGGAAGAGCCAAATGCCCTGATGAACCTTGGGGAAGATCACCGTTTTGAACCCAATGCCCGGGCCACCACAACAGAGGTGTTCGAAGGCCTGACGGCCAAATCCCAAAACCATTTTCCATCCTTGGAATTTGATGTGGGGGTTGCCAATAACTATCTCTCCAAATTCCTGACGGCCGGATTTTATTACAAGATGTTCATTCATCCGCGTCCGTTTTGGAAACATATCTATGAGCCTTTCATCCGCCGCTCTGCCGGATTGGGGAAGGCACCCAAAGATGTGGATCAAGATCGGTATGAGCATTTCTATCATTTCTGCGATGTGATGGTTGTGGGGGGCGGAATTGCCGGTTTGCAAGCGGCGCTTGCGGCAGCGCAATCCGGCGTGCGTGTTTTGTTGGTTGAACAAACGGCCCATTGGGGTGGGCGTGCCCCGGTGGATGGGGCCGAAATTGATGGCACACCCGCGCAAGATTGGATTGATGCGGCGGTTGAAAAGCTGTCCCAGATGGACAATGTGGTGATGCGTCTGCGCACCATGGGGGCAGGGGTTTATGATCACGGGTACGCCCTTGGGTATGAACGAATTGCGGATCATACGCCGGGCGACGGTCGCCCACGCCACCGTTTGTGGCGCGTTCGTGTGGGGCAAATCATCACGGCAACCGGCGCCATCGAACGGCCGTTGTCATTTGCCGGCAACGATATTCCCGGGGTGATGTTGGCCGGTGCAGTGCGTGATTTTGTTGTAAACCATGGCGTGTCTATCGGGGATCGCACTGTTGTCGTCACAAACAACGACGATGCCTATCGCACCGCGATTGTCATGAAAGAAGCTGGTTTAGAAGTTCCCGCAATCATTGATGCACGCAAATTCGGCGGTGGGGAATTGATGACCCGTGCCCAAGAGTTGGGCATTCGCGTTGAAATGGGCAAAGCCATCGCCAAAGTGAAGGGTGGTAAACGGGTCACCGGCGTGGCCATCTGTGCCCAAGCGGGCGAAGGATCCACGTTAGAGGAAATCGCATGCGATTGCGTTGCCATGTCCGGTGGATGGTCGCCGGTGGTGCATTTGTGGTCCCACTGTGGTGGTAAGCTGATTTGGGATGACGAAGCAGCAATGTTCCGCCCTGATGCGTCTAAACCGCCTATTGGTGCAAACGGTGAAGGGTTCGTCAGCTGTGCGGGGGCCGCAAACGGATTGTTGGCAACCGGCGATATTCTGGGCGATGCACATGCCGCGGGCCAGATGGCCGCCAAAGATACCGGTGGTAAGCTGGGTAAAGACAAACCATCCGTGGCAGCACCCACCGATGATGCCCCAATCGAACCGGTATGGTTGATGCCACAAGGGGCCAGTTACAAGTTACGGTCCAAGGCTTGGTTGGATTTTCAGAACGATGTGAAAGTCAGCGATGTTCAGCTTGCGGCGCAAGAGGGCTTTGAAAGTGTTGAACATGCCAAACGGTATACCACTTTGGGCATGGCGACTGATCAGGGTAAATTGAGTAATATCAATGGCTTGGCTATTTTGTCTAAGGCGCTTAATTCGGACATTCCCGATGTTGGAACAACGACGTTCCGCCCGCCATACCATCCGATTTCCATGTCATCTTTGGCGGGGGAAGCCACCAAAGAAAACTTTCAGCCATTGCGTAAAACACCTATGCATGAATGGCACGACGCCAATGGCGCAGATTGGGAGCCGGTTGGGCAGTGGCGCAGGCCGTACGCCTATGTTCGCGATGGTGAAACCGTAGAGCAAGCCGTGCACCGAGAAGTGTCCAACACGCGTGAAAACCTTGGCCTATTGGATGCATCAACGTTGGGCAAACTGATCGTCAAAGGGCCCGACGCAGGTAAATTCTTGGACATGATGTACACCAACATGATGTCGAACCTGAAACCAGGCCGGTGTCGGTATGGTTTGATGTGCTCTGAAAACGGGTTTTTGTCAGACGACGGTGTTGTTGCGCGCATCGATGAAGACACATGGTTGTGCCACACCACCTCAGGCGGGGCGGATCGCATCCATGCCCATATGGAGGAATGGCTTCAGACCGAATGGTGGGACTGGAAAGTTTGGGTTGTGAACGCGACAGAACAATTGGCCCAAGTAGCCGTTGTTGGCCCGAATGCCCGCAAGGTTCTTGAAAAGCTCGGCGGTATGGACGTCTCAAAAGAGGCGTTGCCATTTATGGCTTGGGTGGATGGAACCTTGGGGGGCATCAACTGCCGGGCCTACCGCATCAGCTTCTCTGGTGAATTGTCTTATGAAATCGCGGTTCCCGCCGGCCAAGGCCGGGCCTTTTGGGATATGTTGATCGAAGCGGGTCAAGAATTTGGCGTGATGCCTTATGGCACTGAATGTTTGCACATCATGCGGGCCGAAAAAGGATTTATCATGATTGGTGATGAAACCGACGGCACCGTCATCCCGCAAGACTTGGGCCTGCATTGGGCGATTTCCAAAAAGAAGGAAGACTTTTTGGGCAAACGTGCGCAACAGCGATCCTTCATGGATAATCCCGATCGCTGGCAATTGGTGGGTTTGGAAACAACGGATGGTTCTGTATTGGAAGATGGTGCTTATGCCATCGCCGAAGGTGTGAATGCCAACGGCCAAACCAACACCCAAGGTCGGGTGACTTCGACTTATCACTCACCAACATTGGGCAAAGGCATCGCCATGGGCTTGGTCTTGAATGGGCCTGATCGGATGGGAGAGGTCATCGAATTCACCGGTGTCGAACGTGGCCGAAAGAAAGCGAAAATTGTGAGCCCTATTTTCTATGATCCAGAAGGGGAGAAGCAAAATGTCTGATCGTCAGTTTGATGGTTTGGTGAGTGTTCGTCAGGTCCAAGATCAAGGCATGATTACCGTTCGCGGCGATTTGAAGGGCAAAAAGATCGCGACAGAACTGAAGGCCGCAACGGGCGTGGACATGCCAGCGCAAATGGGTGCTTCGGTCAAAGGGGCGTCGGGCATTTTGTGGATGTCACCGGACGAGGCTATGGTCTTGGCCCCCTTAGGTGATGCGCCGGCATTGGCGGGTGAATTGCAAAAAAAGCTTTCAAAAACCCATGCCTTGGTGGTTGACGTATCAGATGCGCGTGCTGTTTTTGAATTGACCGGGCCGAATGTACGCGATGTATTGGCAAAGCTGGCACCCGTTGACACCCATCCCGACGTTCTGGCCCTTGGTGCCCTGCGTCGTACCCGAATGGGGCAGGTTGCCTGTGCGTTTTGGTTGATGTCTGACACAAGCGCCCGTGTGATTTGTTTCCGGTCGGTCGGTGATTATATGTTTGGAATTCTGTCGTCAGCGGCGGCACCGGGATCGGAAGTTTTCGCATGACGCGGCCTTCACGGGCTTGACCTTGGGCGCAAACAGCCTTCTTTAGAAGAAAAGCAATTGAAAGGACTGACCGATGGCTTTCGAACTTCCTGATCTTCCCTACGCGCATGATGCCCTTGCCAGCAAAGGCATGTCTGCTGAAACTTTGGAATATCACCATGATTTGCACCACAATGCTTATGTCACAAATGGTAACGCAGCCATTGCTGGGACAGAGTGGGAAGGCAAATCGATGGAAGACATCATCACGGGAACGTATGATGCGTCGGCCGTTGCGCAAAACGGAATTTTCAACAATATTTCGCAGCTTTGGAACCACAATCAATTTTGGGAAATGATGGGCCCGGGCGACAGCAAAATGCCAGGTGAGCTTGAGAAAGCGCTGACAGAAAGTTTTGGGTCTGTTGATGATTTTAAAGCGGCGTTTTCTGCAGCTGGGGCAGGGCAATTCGGATCCGGCTGGTGCTGGTTGGTGAAAAACGCCGATGGTTCCTTGGCTGTCACCAAGACAGAAAATGGGGTTAACCCATTGTGTTTTGGCCAAACTGCGCTTTTGGGATGTGATGTGTGGGAACATTCCTACTACATCGATTTCCGCAACAAACGCCCCGCTTATTTGACCAACTTCTTGGACAACCTCGTAAATTGGGAAAACGTCGCAGGACGCATGTGATCGTATTCCTCAGATCTTTTGAAAAGCCCGCCGTTTGCGCGGGCTTTTTTGTGGGGCTGCACTGATGTCACAGGCTGCTAAAGCTGTCATCGCAATGGTGGCTGCATGTGCTGTGTGGGGATTCTCTGCGCTTTATTACGATCTTTTGACACATATCCCCCCATCAGAGGTTTTGGCCCATCGGACGCTTTGGTCGTTTGTGATATTCGGGGCGTTGGTTTTTGTTCTTGGTAAGAAGGCCCAATTTATCGAAAGCATCCGAAACCCAAAAAGAGTTTTGCTGATCTTTTGCGCGGGTGTGATGATCGCGGTAAATTGGTATGTTTTCATTTTTTCCGTCGCTGCCAATCGTGTGACAGAGTCTTCCCTGGGGTATTATTTCTTTCCGCTGGTTATGGTTGTTTTGGGATGGGCGTTTTTCCAAGAAAGGCACAGCCGCCTTCAAAGTTTCGCTGTTTTGTTGGCCATGATTTCAGTCGGCGGATTAACTGTGGCCTTTGGTGGCATCCCTTGGTTGGCATTGATTATCGCCGGTACCTTTGGCCTTTATGGCATTCTAAAGCGTGTGATCGCCACAGATCCATTTGTCTCAGTCACACTGGAAGTGGCGCTGTTGATCCCAATCGCGCTTGTGTTCTTGGTTGGTTGGGGCACCGTTCCCACCTTTGCTGACACTTTGCTTTTGGTGTTTTCAGGTGTGATCACGGCAGGGCCATTGGTCTTGATGACCTACGCAACACGCAGTTTGCGGTCCGCCACCGTCGGGATATTACAATATCTTAATCCCATCCTGCAGTATTTTACCGCAGTGGCGCTGCTGGGAGAGGTGATTGGCCTTTGGCACGTAGCGTCCATCGGTTTAATCTGGATTGCGCTGGCGCTTTATTCCATGTCGGTCTTCAAAGAAGACCGCAAAGTTTCGACCGTATCTTCAACAGACGTGCAAACTTGAAATAGATTTTTGAGAGACGCGTCAGCAAAGCTTTGATCCACCACGTGATCCACTAAGGCAATCAAAGGGTCCCAATACCCCTGAATATTCACAAGCAAAATGGGCTTTGAATGCAGCTTAAGTTGGGCCCATGTCAGAACTTCAAAAAACTCATCCAGTGATCCTGCGCCACCGGGCAAAACGACCACCGCGTCTGAATTTGTAAACATCAATTTCTTTCGGGTGTGCATGTCATCTGTCACGATTAGATGATCAAGATCACGTTTTGCCACTTCCCAATCCACCAAATGCTGGGGGATCACACCAAAGGTTTGCCCGCCCGCGGTTTGGGTCGCATTTGCCACCGCCCCCATAATGCCGACATCCCCTGCGCCATAAACAAGACGCCAATTGTTTTTGGCTAAAGCTGAACCCATGTTATTCGCGGCCTGCATGAACTCTGGATCTTGGCCGGGGCGTGCACCGCAAAAGACACAGACGGAGGCTTGAAATGTCATGGTTTCACTTCTTTCTTTGTACTTTGATGGCACCTGATTATCATGAAGCAGGGATGATGAAAACGGGGGGCCCGCGATGACGGAAGATACCTCACATAAACATCGAAGATGGCCGATCCTGATTTTAGTATTGGCACCAGTCTTGTTGTGGGCATTTCTGAACTATGGGCAAAAAGGCCGTATGGAAGCCCCGCGTCTGATAAGTGAGGGGACGCTCAATAGCGCCGAACCTTCGCCGCAAGCCATTGGTGATGCGTCGGAAGACAACTCAAAAGTCACCCAGACGGATGAAATCATTCCCCCGTCCTTTGATGTCGTCCGCGTTGAACCGGATGGAACTGCGGTAATCGCTGGCCAAGCCAACCCCGGCGGTCGAATTTCAGTGCAGGTGGATGGTATTGATTTGCATGGGGCAACCGCGCAGGTTGGGCCCGATGGTCGATTTGTAATGATTACCGATGTGCCGCAAAAAGCAACAGTTCAAAAACTGGATTTGGTTTTTCAGCCCGAAGATGGCGCGACAATTGTAAGATCATCGGAACGGATATTTATTGATGCAACGCAAGTCACAACGCAGGTTGCTTCGATTTCTGCAGATCAGTCAGGGGAATCCAACACCCCGGCTGGAGTGGCCCCAACAGATCAGTCGATGTCTTCTGAAACCCCGCGCGCGCCAACCCTTTTGTTGGCCGATGATGATGGTGTTCGGGTGGTGTCAACCGCGCAAGAACCAGCGGCGGTCAAGGTTGTTGCCTTGGATACGATTTCCTATACCAATTCCGGGGATGTTTCGATTGGTGGTCGCGCCAACGTTGATGGGCGTGTTCGGGTTTATTTGGACAACAGTCCAATTACCGTAACAGATGTCGCCGACAGCGGGTATTGGTCGATCGATCTGCCGGATGTGGACGCCGGAGTTTACACCCTGCGGGTTGATGAAGTTGCACCAAATGGGGAGGTGAGTTCCCGCATTGAAACACCGTTCAAACGGGAAGAACGTGAAACCTTGCAGGCCCTTTTGGATCAAAGTGAATCTGGGCTGGCTTCTTACACTGTTAAAACGGTGCAACCTGGTGCCACGCTTTGGGCCATTGCTGAAGAACGGTATGGGGATGGGATGGCGTTTGTAAAAGTTTTCGAAGCCAACAAAGACCGCATCAAAGACCCTGACTTGATTTATCCTGGGCAGGTTTTCGATACGCCAGACTAGGGTTCAAAGGGCCAAATAAAGTTTTATTTCTCGTAATGGGTTTTAATTCTGTTTGAGCGGCATATTTGTTGAGGCCATGAAAAGTCTTGGTACAACATCGCAATCATCCACTCAAAACGCTGAAATACGCGTTGTTCGCAAGGTGGCGCCTTATCTTTGGCCAAAGGACAATCCCGAAATGCGGTGGCGGGTTGTTATTGCCGTTGCCGCGTTGGTTTTGGCAAAACTGGTGGCGGTCGCAACGCCGTTAATCTTTGGTCAAGCGGTTGATCGGATTTCAGATCCCGAAAATGCGGCGACGTTTTTGGCATTGGGGGCAGTATCCCTAACAATTTTATATGGTCTGACACGTTTATTGGAAGCAGGGTTTCAGCAATTGCGTGATGTTGTTTTCGCCAAGGTGGGGCAACGCGCGCTGAGACGTGTTGGTTTGGAAACGTTTGAACATATTCACAAGCTGTCCCTTCGTTATCACATCAGCCGTAAAACTGGGGGATTAAGCCGGGTTATGGAACGGGGCGTAAAAGGGGTTTCTTTCCTTTTGCGCTTCATGCTGTTTTCGATTGGGCCGCTGATCTTGCAGTTGGTTTTGATCTCTTTTGTTTTGGCGACCGTGTTTGACGTGCGTTACTTGATTGTGATTGTGGTGGCGATTGTTGTTTACGTGTGGTTCACCGCTGTTGTCACGGAATGGCGGGTGAAAATCCGCAAGGTGATGAACGATCAAGACACTGACGCCAATCAAAAGGCGATTGACAGTTTGTTGAATTTTGAAACCGTAAAATACTTTGGTGCAGAACGTCGGGAAGCAGAACGATACGATGTCGCCATGGCGGGATACGAGGCTGCTGCGCTAAAAACATCTTATTCCCTTGGCTTCATAAACATTGGACAGGCGTTGATCATCAACGTGACCATGGTGATCGTCATGGTTATGGCCGCCATTGATGTGTCGAACGGTTCTGCCACAGTGGGAAGTTTCGTGGCCGTAAACGCCTATATCATGCAGGTTCTCATGCCTCTGAATTTCTTGGGATTTGTGTATCGTGAAATCCGGCAAGCTTTGGTGGATATGGGTGAAATGTTTGGGTTGTTGGCGCAAGACCCAGAAGTCGCGGACAAACCAGATGCGACACAGTTGAAGGTGACAGGTGGGCGAATTGATTTGAACGATGTGCATTTCAGTTATGAGCCCGATCGACCAATTTTGAATGGTGTCAGCCTTTCGGTGGATCGGGGGAAAACGCTGGCCATCGTTGGCCCGTCAGGGTCAGGCAAATCCACGATTGGCCGTTTGTTATTTCGGTTTTACGATGTGACAGACGGCGTATTGTTGATCGATGGTCAGGATGTGCGTGATGTCACCCAAGACAGTCTTCATGCGGCCGTGGGCGTGGTTCCACAGGACACTGTGCTGTTTAATGACAGCATTTTTTACAACATCGCCTATGGTCGTGCGGATGCGACCCGAGCCGAAATCGAAGAAGCCGCAAAAGCCGCCCAAATCCATGAATTTATCATGAGCCTTCCCGCCGGATATGACACCGTTGTCGGAGAGCGTGGGTTGAAGTTATCAGGTGGTGAAAAGCAGCGGGTTGGGATCGCGCGAACATTGCTGAAAGACCCGCCAATTTTGTTGTTGGACGAGGCGACATCGGCTTTGGATACCGAAACGGAACACGACATTCAGGACAGCCTGATTGCAATGGGGCAGGGGCGCACGGTTGTCATGATCGCCCACCGGTTATCAACTGTCATCCACGCCGACAAAATTGTGGTGCTGGAAGATGGACACATCGTGGAAAGTGGCACCCATGATCAATTGATTTCCTTATCCGGTCGCTATGCCCATCTTTGGCATTTGCAATCAGAGGAAGCGGCATAATATTCCTATTCCGCCGCTTTTAGTGGGCTTGTGTTGGCCAATGTCGGCTTGGGTGAGTCAAAATCCCAGATGATTTCTTGACCCATACTTGATTTTGATTGGCGGCGCAGGGCCCAATCACGGGCGGCCTTGCTTGCGCGTCCCATCGACAGGCGCGCCAAAAGTCGCGCAACCCATATGGCGTAAGTGGTGGCCCAAACCCGCAAGGCCAGCATCGACGGGGTGAACAGCAATGTCAGCACAGTCGCGATTCCCAAACCGAAAACGACAGCAGTTGCCAGTTGTTTCCACCACAGCGATGTGGGTGAGTTTAGGGTATATCCACCGCCAAAGAAATCGAGGCTGAGGCCAAACATCATTGGGGCAAGACCCGCCATCGTTGTGATGGTCGTCAACAACACGGGCCTAATGCGATCTTCGGCCGTGCGCACAATCGCCTCGACCTTGGGCATATACCGGCCGTAATCTTGGTAAGTGTCGATCAAAACAATGTTGTTGTTCACGACAATCCCTGCCAACGCCACGATGCCGGTGCCTGTCATGATGATCGAAAAGGCCTGCCCCATGACCAGCATGCCAATCAAAACGCCCGTGGTCGACAACACAACCGCCAACAAAACCAGAACGGAATTATAGACGCTGTTGAATTGCGCCAACAGGATGATGAACATCAATCCCAACGCGCCCATGAAGGCTTGGCTGAGGAATGCTTGGCTTTCGGCTTCGTCTTCTTGATCGCCAGTCCATTCCCATTCAAGGCCCGCTGGCAGAGGGTTGGTTTCCAACCATTCCGTCAGTTTCGCCACGCGGGTCGCTGGGTTTACGATAACCTCTTGTTCGTCGCCATTTTCATCAACAACGGTTTCGGTCAAATCTGGTGTCACGGCGGCTTTGACGTCGAAGTATCGGGTCTGATCAATGCGGTTGATCATACCCAATTTGGCGATGGGTTCGCGGGTGATGAAATTTGACAAAGGAACCAAACCCGAAGGGGTGCGAACCTTTAAGGAATCCAATGTCGATAAAACCCGATCCTCTTTGGGAAGACGAACCCGAATTTCAACTTCTTCTTCGGAACTTGGGACCCGCATCGTATCCAAGAAAATACCGCGGGTAACCAATTGCACCATGGCCCCCACAGTGGCCACATCTGCACCGTATCGGCCTGCCTTTTCCACATCGACGTTAATCTGCCAATCAATGCCAGGAAGGGGCAGGGTATCTTCGATTGAAGAAAGCCCAAAGGTGGATTCAAATTGTTTGCGCGCCAAGGCGGTGCCAGCAAGCAAATCTTCCCAATTGTCACCTTTGATGCGCAAGTGCACAGGTTTTGCCGAAGCGGGCCCCATCGCAAGGTTCAGAATTTCGGTTTTGATGCCCGGCAAAACATCCAATCGCGTTTGCAACTGATTGATAATTGTATTGCCATCCAAGGCTTCGTCTTGTTCGCTGGTGGTCCAGGGAATGAAGCCAAAAATTTTGGTATCAGTGTCAATCGTTGGTCGATCTTCCCAAGGCACCAACTCGATTTGCGCCTGGCCAATGGTATCAAGGGGCGCGCCTGCACCACCTGTGTTGGCATTTAGCCCGCCTTCACCGGCAAAGGCGAAAGTGCTTTGAACACCGGGCTGGGACAGGATGATATCCTCTGCCTGGCGCAGCAATTTATCTTTTTCTTCCAATGACATGTTGCCACGCGCCCGGACGTAAACGATGGCTTGCTCAGGCTCGGTCTCAACGAAGAATTCAACGCCTTTGTTGTTGCTGCCAAAATAGATGAATGTTGCACCGACAAATGCCACCACGAAGAATACAACCGCCAGAGGCATGACAGGGTTTCCAGTGAGAAATTGAACGAAATAGCCGAACGGGGTGCGCTGACGCTGTGTTTGGATTTTCTTTTCGCGGCGTGGAAGGATCATTCGCATGCCCGTGCGGAGTGCATTTCCCACACGTGGAAATATCGCGGCCAAAGCAAGAAACAACACGCCGACACCGACAACAAGAAAGGCAAACCCCAAAACGCCCAGCAATGCAAGCGCTGTCCATGCCAACATTGCAGGTACCACAGTGCCCAAAACTGTGCCGATGCTGCTTCCATCAAAGTTTGTCGAAACCAAACCAAATCCTGTTTGTACCATCCCCAGAACGGCGGCTGCCAAAGCCATCAAAACGAGAGCGCCAATTGCCAATAATATGTGCTGGTAAAACTTTGCATTCGCAATCCAAGTGGTGCGGTCATTCAAAAACTTCGCGATGCCGGCTGTTACCCCGCCCAAGACGGGCAGATAAATCAGTGCGACCACCAAAGAAGCGGACAAAACGAAGATCAGGGTCACAGGTAACATCCCCATGAACTGCCCCGGCACCCCGGGCCAAAATAGCATGGGAAGGAATGCACAGAGTGTCGTCGCGGTGGAGGATACAATCGGCCAGAACATCCTTTTGGCCGCATCGGTGTAAGCCTCCATCGGTCCTGCGCCGTCGCGGATCCGTTTGTCGGCATATTCCACCACAACGATTGCGCCATCCACCAACATGCCCACGGCTAGGATCAGACCGAACATAACAATGTTTGAAATGGTGATGCCCATTAAGGCCAAAAGGGCAAAGCACAACAAAAACGACGTGGGGATTGCAAATCCAACCAACAGGGCAGGGCGGATGCCGAGGGCCGCCAACACAACAATCATAACCAAGGCGATGGCTGTAATGACCGAACCTTCAAGTTGGTTCACCATGGAATCTACTTGCCGCGATTGATCGTTGGATGAGGTAACCGTCACGGCATTCTGCAGCTCTGTTGGCCACAGTTTGCGTTCTTTTTCAACTTCATCCACCACCAAAGCGGCGGTATCGATCAGGTTAAACCCTTTGCGTTTCACCACCTGCAAGGCAACGGTGGTTTCACCGTTAAATCGTGCTGTACCTTCGCGATCCTCAAACGTCAGGCCAATGGTTGCCAAATCGCCCAACGTAACAACCCGATCCCCGTTCGTTTTGACGGGCAGATTATAAATATCCTGCGTTTCGTTGAACGAAGACGGAATTTTCACGGCAAAGCTTGACGTGGCGCTGTCGGCAGATCCGGCTGGGATCAATTGGTTGTTGTTGACAACAACGTTGATCAATTCACCTGCGGTTACATTATAGGCCTCAAGTTTGAGGGGGTCGATGATCACCTCCACCATCTCATCCCGATGACCGGCCAATGTCGCACTTAAAACGGGTTCAAGACCTTCCAAACGATCTTGCAGGTTTTGGGCGAGTTTAAGCAACGTTCGCTCTGGCACCTCACCAGACAGGCTGACGATGATGATGGGAAATTCAGAAAAGTTGAATTCGTTAATGGAATATTTATCGGCACCGCTCGGAAAATTCGCCTCAGCCGTGTTCATTCGGTCGCGGACATCTGCGATGATTTTTGTTTTGTCCCAACCGAATTCAAACTCAAGCACAAGGTTGGCATAGTTATCCACGGCGGTTGAGGTCATCTTTTTCAGACCATCCAAATCCGCCAGTTCAGTTTCCATCGGCTTGATCAGAAGTTTTTCACTATCCTCTGCAGAAATGCCCTGAAAAGGGAGGGAGATGATCAAAGCCGGGATTTCAATATCGGGCTCACCCTCTTTGGGAAGCGTCACGTAAGCAAGTGTTCCGACAGCCAGCGATAATACGATGAATGCCAGCACCATACGGGCACGGCTTGCGGCCCAATCGACAAGACCGGTCATTGAGCAGCCCCCCGCATCGTCGTTCTGACCTGCACACCTTCGGTGACAAACTCTTGGCCAACCACAATGATTTTTGCCATTTCAGGCAGGCCATCCACCCACATGCCGTCGATGGTGTCGCGAAGAACGGTAACGGGTTTGAATTTCACCACATCATTATCATCAACCGTGCGCAGACCCAAAGCGCCATTGGCATTCAAAGTCAGGGCAGAACCTGGAACCAAATGCGCTTTCGTCCCTGCAGATGCGATTGCGATATCTGCGGATTGTCCGTCACGAATGGTCAGATCTGGGTTTGGAACTTCGATTTCAACACGAAACGTACGTGTTGTTTGATCTGCGGATCGGGACAGAAAGGAAACTCTACCTTGCACCTCTGAACCGTTGAGCAAACGTGCCTGCGCCATTTTTCCAAGCGTCACACGGTTCACATCCACCTCAGTCACGAAACCCACCAGTTTAATTGGGTCAAGCTGGATGACGGTGGCGCATAAGGCACCGGGTTGTAAAACGCTGCCCAATTCTGCGGTGTCCGATTCAAGGATGCCGTCAAATGAAGCTTTGATGATCAAACGCTCAATCTCTTTGGCGGCCGATGCAACGCCGGCCTCTGCACTTTCAATAGCGGCTTGCGTTGATTCAATGCCAGCCTCGGCGGTTTTGATATTGGCTTCGGCAGAACTAATGCCGGCTTCGGCATTGCGCACACCCGCTTTGGCAGATTCAATCCCCGCTTCCGCATTGCGGACACCCGCAGCGGCAGATTCAATTCCCGCTTCTGCGTTTCTGATTCCGGCCAGTGCGGTTTCAATTCCAGCTTCGGCTGCTTTAACGCCGGCTTGTGCTGCTTCAAGCGCGGCAGAGGCCGCAGCGACACGTGTTTGTGATGCAAAGCCACCGGCTTTCAGCTTTGATGCTGCGTTTTCGTTAATCTGCGCTTCTTCTAAGCGTGCGCGCGCTTCTTGCAAACGGGCTTCGGCGCTTGGCACTTGCGAACGTGCTTCATCCAGACGTGCCTGGAAACTGGGAACTTGTGCACGCGCCTCATCCAGTCGTGCCTCTGAACTTGGTACCTGGGCTTTCGCTTCCGCCAATCGCGCCTCGGCACTTGGGACTTGGGCGCGTGCCTCCAACAGGCGTGCTTCGGCGCTTGGCACTTGTGCCCGCGCTTCGGCAAGGCGTGCTTGGGCTTCGGCCAATGCGGTGTCGCGTGTTCCGGGATCAAGTTCGCACATGGATTGCCCGGCTTTCACGAAAGTTCCCTTACGCAATGGAGGGGAAATCACTGCGCCACTGGTTTCGGCCACCAAATTCACCTGACGTGCGGCTTGGGTTTGCCCCCTGACCAAAACCTGACTGGTCAAATCTTGCGATGCGCTTTCGATCACCACAACAGAAACCAGCTTCTCTTCGTTGGGATCCGTGTCTTCAGTGGTTTGTTCAGATGCGTTCTCTTCGGTTTGTGAAGCGCCCGAAGGCAGGATCAAATCGCGCTGAAAAACAAAAAGAAAAATCACAGCCGCAACAATAATGGCGGTCAATATGGGAAGAAGACGCATGCGATCCCTCGTTTCAATGCAAAACAATCCAAAGGCCTTATACCTGCAAGACATAGCTATGATCGCAGGGTGCACAAGTATTTTGCCCATTTTCGGGCGATGTGGCGCAGTTCACGTGGCGGAAATTTGGCTTAGTCACGAGACAGTCACTGCATTTTAAGGGTTGCCACTTGCCCAATCTTGGAAACTCACGCATATCTGCACCACAGGATTATTGTGGGCGAAACCATGTCAGAAACAGACAGTTTTATCGAAGAAGTCACCGAAGAAGTTCAGCGCGAGAAATTGTTTGGATACATTAAGCGGTACGGTTGGATCGTCGCTGTATTTATTCTTTTGTTGGTGGGTGGAACCGCGTTCAACGAATATCGCAAAAGCCAAGCTGCGAAATCCGCGCAAGATCGGGGTGATCGCTTGATGACCGCTCTTGAAATTGAAGATGAAGCAGAACGCAATGCGGCGCTCGAAAGCCTTGGTTCAAGTTCAGACGCTGGCATAGTCGAAGTATTGTTGGCCGCCAACGAACCGAGTCAAAAAACATCAGAAAGTTTGAGAGATTTGGCGTCAGATTCCGACGTTCCACAGCGTTTCCGGGATTTGGCCCAGCTCAAGTTGGTGGCGTTAAGTCCCGAGATGGACCTCAATGAACGTCTAACCCTTCTGGAACCACTTGCCGCCCCCGGTGCCACGTTCCAAAGTGTGGCGCTTGAATACCTTATCGCGGCTTATCTTGAGTTTGGCGAAACTGATAAGGCAATCGAATTGTTGACTGCACAAGTCGAAAATGAATTCACATCCCCCGCGCAGGCACAGCGTATGACTGAAATACTTGTTGCATTGGGTGTTGAACCTGATTTGGCAACTGGGCAAAGTGATGATAACCAATAACCCAATGAATGTGGGGTCGGGCATGACAGTTTTACGCATCAGCACTTTGGCATTCGTGGCCTTTTTGGCTGCGTGCGGAAGCCAAGATGAGACACTTTCGGGTGAAAGATTGACCTCACTTGGGGAAGACGTCTCTGAAACCCCTTCAGTCTCCAATGAAATTGTCGGACTGCGCATTTCGCCTTCGAGGGCAAACGCAAGTTGGACCCATGTTGGTGGTTCACCGCAACACCGCGTTGCGCATCCGGCACTTGGATCCTCTCTGTCGCAAATTTGGACCACACAGATCGGTGCGAAAGACACAAAAAAGAACAGAACCACTGCCCAGCCAGTGGTCAAAGACGGGCGGGTTTTTGTCAAAGATAGTTTGTCAAATGTAGTTGCCTTAACAACAAGCGGAACAATTCTTTGGCGCCGTGATTTGGCTCCGCCGTTGGAACTCGGGGCGCAGTTCAGCAGTGGTGGAATGGCGATTGATGGATCGGCCCTTTATGTGACCACTGGCGCGGGGGATTTGATCGCACTGGACCCACAAAATGGGGATGTGTTGTGGGAACAAGACCTCGAAAGCTTTGGTGGATCCGCACCCACTGTTTATGGTGATCTGGTTTATGTTTCGGCAAGAGACGGTTCTGCGTGGGCGATCAACAAAGATAATGGTCGTATTGAATGGCAACTTGCAGGGCCTGCTGTGGCATCAAGTTTTGTCGGCGGCCCGGGACCCGCAATCACAGACAAATGGGCGTTGTTTCCATTCGGGTCAGGGGAAGTGTTATCAACCTATCGCCGTGGTGGACTTCGTAATTGGACGGCATCGGTAACAGGTGGTCGCAGCGGCCAAGCGGTTGCAATCATCAATGACATTTCTGGTGATCCCGTGGTTGTGGGCAATTCAGTTTATGTGGGAACGGCAACAGGACCCACCGTTTCCTTGGACCTAAACACCGGTGAGCGGAATTGGTCGATGCGTGAAGGGGTTTTTGACGCCCTTTGGGTTGATGGGAATTCCATGTTTTTTGTGAACGACCAAAACGTTTTGATGCGTGTGTCTTCAGGGACTGGTGAAAAAGTTTGGGAATTATCCTTGCCTCGTTTTTTGACCGACAAACCGCACAGAAGGCGGGGTGTTGTTGCGCATTACGGGCCAATTTTGGCGGGTGGTCGCCTGATCGTCGCGTCCTCGGATGAACGTCTGCGTTTCTTTGATCCAGAAACGGGTGGTTCAAAAGGAAGCATAACCATTGATGGCGGTGCAGCATCCGCACCTATTGTGGTGAATAACACACTTTATGTTCAAACACGCAACGGAAAGCTGTTGGCGTTTCGATAAGCATTCTGGCCTCTGCTGACAAAGGCTGCTAAAGGCGCTTTTATGTCCTTTACGCTTGCAATAATCGGCCGACCCAATGTCGGCAAATCCACACTGTTCAATCGCCTGGTTGGCAAAAAGCTTGCGCTTGTTGATAATCAGCCGGGTGTGACCCGCGATCTGCGCGAAGGCGCGGCGCGGCTAGGGCATTTGAAATTCACGGTTATTGATACAGCTGGCCTTGAAGATGCAACCGACGATAGTTTGCAAGGGCGGATGCGACGTTTGACTGAACGCGCCGTTGATATGGCCGATGCTTGTTTGTTTTTGATTGATGCACGTGCCGGAGTGACACCGGTTGATGAGGTTTTGGCCGATATTTTGCGAAAAAAGGATACAACAATCCTTTTGGCGGCAAACAAGGCAGAGGGTGCCGCCGCTGATGCCGGCGTTCTTGAAGCCTATTCACTCGGATTGGGGGAACCTCTCCGGTTGTCTGCCGAACACGGTGAAGGCATGGCAGAGCTTGCCGTGATGCTGGATCCTTTGATCAAAACCCAATCTGAGACATCAAAATCTGACTCCCCTGATACGGATGTTGCCTTGGATGTTGATGAAGAGGGCGAAGAAGATTTGCCCGATTTCGCCCCGACCCCTCAACGCCCGCTTCAAATCGCGGTTGTTGGCAGGCCAAATGCGGGAAAATCGACCCTCATCAACAAAATATTGGGTGAAGACCGTTTGTTAACCGGACCTGAGGCCGGAATTACGCGAGATTCTATTTCGCTAAGTATCGATTGGAACGGTGTTCCTACCCGAATTTTTGACACTGCAGGTATGCGTAAAAAGGCCAAAGTTCAGGAAAAGTTGGAAAAGCTTTCGGTGAGCGATGGTTTGCGGGCTGTGAAATTTGCAGAGGTTGTTGTCGTCTTACTGGATGCGGCAATCCCTTTTGAACAACAAGACCTTAGGATCGCTGATTTGGCTGAACGGGAAGGTCGCGCCGTTGTGGTAGCCGTGAATAAGTGGGACATTGAAGATCACAAACAGCAAAAACTGGCCTCTTTGCGCGAAGCGTTTGGAAGGTTGCTTCCGCAGTTGCGCGGTGCGCCTTTGGTGACGGTTTCTGCAAAAACTGGCAAAGGATTGGATCGATTGCACGACGCCATTATGCGTGCTTATGAGGTGTGGAACACCCGCGTTCCGACCGCCCAATTGAACCGATGGCTTGAGGGCATGTTAGAAGCGCATCCACCGCCAGCCCCATCGGGGCGTCGCATCAAATTGCGGTATATGACGCAAGCCAAAACCCGGCCACCGGGGTTCGCTGTCATGTGTTCCCAACCCGACAAAATGTCCGATGCGTATAGCCGTTATTTGGTAAACGGCTTGCGGGAAGACTTTGATATGCCGGGCACGCCGATCCGTCTTTGGATGCGGGGGCAAGGGGATCAAAACCCATATAAAGATAAGAAAAAGTCTACACCTTCACGCCTGAGAAAGCATCTGGGGAAAAAGCCTTTGAAAGGTTAAGCGCGCCGCCAACTTATGAAAGTGACAGCCGTAATGAGCGCGGCGGCAATCGCGGTGGTAATGGTGATGGAGTAGATGTTATCTGTGTTCCCCACCACAATGCCAACCAATGCCCATACAACGGCCAACCCATAGGTGGGCATGCCTCCCAAACGAAACTGAACCGTGATCGCAAGCACAGTGGCAACCATGATCCCGATTAGGGCCCATGTGGGTTCTTCAAATAGAATGCCAAAACCCGCCAATGTGACCCCCAAAGATACAAAAGATGCGGCGCTTAGCCATCCGGCATAAAGCGCATAGGGGGCTTTTTGCCACCATTTGACTGACCATGGCGCCCGCATCGCCGCTATGATGGCAAACCCCAACATGATCCAGATCGTTAAAGTTCCCCAAATGGCGGAGTTATTGGCGATCCAAGTCCAAAAAATGCCAATGAACAGGGAGGGGGCAATTGCAATTCTTGCTGCCCGCCATTCATTAGTCTCGCTTTGTTTGTATACGCCATAAACAGCAGATACGATGAGCCACCCATAAATCAGCCCCCAAATTGCAAAGGCATATCCCGCCGGCTGTATTGCAGGGTTGGGCTGGGGCTTGGGCAATACATCTGCCGTGTATCCCATAAAGGGTTCAACGAAATATGGCCCCAGTGCAAAAGCAAGTGTAAGGGCCAATATCAACCATGCGAGCGCGACGTTTTTCATGATGACATCCTCTGATCAAGCAGAGGTCAATTCACCATCTGCTGAAATTTTTGTCTTACCCCCAAGGTAGGGCGCTAAAACCTCTGGTAAAGTCACGGAACCATCTGCATTTTGACCATTTTCCAAAACGGCGATCAGGCAACGACCAACCGCAAGTCCAGATCCATTCAGCGTGTGCACGAATTCAGGCTTTCCACCAGCGGCGGGTTTGAAACGTGCATTCATGCGTCTGGCTTGAAAATCGCCGCATACGGAACAAGAGCTGATTTCGCGGTATGTATCTTGGCCGGGCAACCAAACTTCGATGTCGTGGGTGCGTCGGGATCCAAAACCCATGTCCCCTGTGCAAAGGATAACCGTGCGGTAAGGCAGTCCAAGTTTTTCCAATATACCTTGGGCACATTCTGTCATGCGATCTAATTCAGCGCGGGAATGATCAGGATGGGTGATACTGACCATTTCCACTTTTTCAAATTGATGCTGCCGCAACATTCCTGATGTATCACGCCCGGCAGATCCTGCCTCTGATCGGAAGCACAATGAATGCGCCGTGTAGCGGCGTGGAAGATAAGATTCCTCAATCACAGCGCCCGCGACAAGGTTGGTAAGTGTCACCTCTGACGTTGGGATCAACCACCAACCATTGGTGGTCTGATAGGCATCTTCGGCAAATTTGGGAAGGTTGCCAGTACCGTACATGGCGTCGTCTTTCACGATCACTGGCGTGTTGGTTTCCGTCAAACCGTTTTCATCAACGTGGGTGTTAATCATGAATTGAGCCAGGGCGCGGTGCACGCGCGCAACAGCACCCGACATGACAACAAATCGGCTGCCTGACAGTTTGGCCGCAACCTCAAAATCCATACCATCTTGAACGGCCGCCAGTTCATAGTGTTCGACAGGTTTAAAGTCGAATTCTCGCGGTGTGCCCCAGCTATGAATTTCGACATTGTCATTTTCATCTTCACCGTCTGGCACTTCATCAAGTGGGCAATTCGGCAAAACCATAAGGGCGTGACGCATTTCAGCGTCTTTGGCCTTTGCCTCTTCTTGCATTTTTGCGACTTCAGCTTTCTTTTCTGCAACAAGCGAACGTAAACGTTCGAACTCGGCTTCGTCGCCTTTGGCCTTTGCCGCGCCGACCAGTTTGCTGGCTTTGTTTTGGTCTGCTTGCGCCTCTTCTGCGGCTTGGATGCAGGCGCGGCGCGCGGAATCGATCTCCAAAATTGCAGAAGATTGTGGGGATACACCGCGTCGAGCTAAAGCTTTGTCAAAGGCAGCCGGGTTTTCACGAATGGCGCGGATGTCATGCATGATCGTATCCTCAAAAAATTGCGACTCACTTGCGACCTCTTATGGCGAAAGTTGTGGGTAACGTCACGGTGTTTGCCAGCCTTTCGAAATGAATACCCCAGTGCGACTTGCAAAGGATGGTTGCGCCCTTTACCTAACCCAAGACCAAAATACATGAGGACACCATGGAAGCCCTGAACGCTCTGCTTTTTCCACTTTTGATCATTGGTATTTTCTATCTGCTGGTTTTCAGACCGCAGCAAAAGAAAATGAAAGCCCACCAAACAATGGTTTCAAACCTACGCCGCGGGGATGAAGTAATTACCCAGGGTGGTTTGAAAGGGAAAGTCACCAAGGTTGTTGAGGGTGAAAACGAGGTTGAAGTTGAATTGGCCAAAGACATGCGGGTGCGCGTTGTCCAATCAACAATCGCGGATGTCGTCAGTAAGACCGAACCTGCCAAATAAAAAACTTTTAGCTTTGCCCACGGGGGGCGTGCGATGCTGCAAATTGAACGTTGGAAACGCTGGTTAATCATTCTTTTGTGTGTAACCGGATTTGTCTTCGCGCTTCCCAATGGGTTTTATTCGGGTGTTGAACGCCACAACGATGCCATTGCGGCAGGTGAGGAATCGTCGGCTTGGCCTTCCTTCTTGCCTTCCAACCTTGTGAATTTGGGGTTGGATCTTCGTGGTGGGGCCCATCTGTTGGGTGAAGTCGCGTTGGAAGAGGTTTACACAACCCGAATGGAGGGGTTTTGGCCCGAAGTGCGAAATGCATTGCGCGATGAACGCGCAACCATTGGTGCCATTCGCCAACAAGATGGCGCGCCGGGTGAATTACGGGTGCGCATTGGTGAAGTGACTGGGATGGATCGCGCGCTGGAAGTGGTTCGTGGTTTGTCGCGCCCGGTGACCACCCTGACAGGCGGGTTGGAGCAAGACATTGTGGTGCGGGCTGAAGGCAATGAAGTGGTCGTGACATTGTCCGACGCGGAAAAGGCCGCCACGGATCAACGAACCATGGCGCAGTCTTTGGAAATCATCCGTCGACGTGTGGACGAAGCCGGGACAAGAGAGCCGACAATCCAACGCCAAGGGAATGATCGCATTTTGATCCAAGTTCCCGGGATTGGATCAGCACAAGAATTGAAAACCCTGATCGGAAAACCGGCGTTATTGACGTTTCAAACCGTTGTGGGTGAAACGGGAAATCCCGACGGACGGGCAGGGGCCGGGAATGAAATCCTTCCAGATGCAACCATTGAAGGGCGTTACTTTATTCTTGAACGTTCGCCTGTGGTGACGGGTGAAGAATTGGTCGATGCACAACCGTCTTTTGACCAAAATGGGCGCCCGGCGGTGAACTTCAGGTTTAACGCGACAGGTGGGCGAAAATTTGGTGTCTATACCGCGGAAAACATAGGACAGCCCTTCGCGATTGTATTGGACGGTGAAGTTATTTCCGCGCCTGTAATTCAATCGGCGATCACCGGGGGATCTGGTATCATTACCGGTGACTTTACCGTACAAGAAAGTACAGAATTGGCGATTTTGCTGCGGGCTGGTTCTTTGCCGGCCAGCATTGAATTTATCCAAGAGCGCACAGTCGGGCCTGAGCTGGGCCAGGATAGTATTGATGCTGGTAAATTGGCCACCATCGTGGCCTTCGTGGCGGTTTTGATTTTCATGGCGCTCAGCTATGGCCTGTTTGGCTTATTCGCCAATGCCGCGCTTATCATAAACGTGATCTTGATTTTTGCGCTGCTCAGCATGATTGGTGCCACACTTACGTTGCCAGGAATCGCTGGGATTGTGTTGACGATCGGGATGGCTGTTGACGCAAATGTTTTGGTTTTCGAACGCATACGCGAAGAAGCCAAAACATCTAAAGGGCCGGCCCGTGCGATCGAACTGGGGTATGAGAAAGCGCTGTCGGCCATTATCGATGCGAACATCACGACGTTCCTGACGGCAGTGATCCTTTATGTTATGGGCGCGGGGCCGGTGCGCGGCTTTGCCATCACGTTGGGGCTTGGCATCATGACATCCGTGTTCACAGCCATTTTTGTCACTCGCTTGTTCATTATAATTTGGTTTGAACGCCGTCGCCCCAAAAAGCTGGAGGTGTGATATGCGCCTAAGACTTGTTCCGCAAAACACTTCGTTTGATTTTTTCCATCGCTGGAAATTTTGGATCGGCCTGTCAAGTTTGATGATGGTTTTGTCCTTGGTGGCAGCCTTGGTATTGGGATTGAACTTCGGCATCGATTTCCGTGGTGGCACAACCATCCGAACTGACAGTCCAACACCGGTGAACGTGGCCGTGTATCGTCAGGCGATCGAACCTTTGGGTTTGGGCGATATTTCGATCGCCGAAGTAAATGACCCGACATTCCGTGATGACCAATTTGTCGCCCAAGTGCGGATCCAATCCCAAGATGGTGAAGAAGCGGTTTCGGAAGAGGTGATAACATCCGTGCAAAATGTCTTGCGTGGTGTTGCCCCGGATATTTCATTTCCCGCGATTGAATCGATTGGGCCCAAAGTATCGGGCGAGCTGATCCAATCTGCGATTTTGGCGGTGATCGCAGCGTTGTTTGTTGTGCTGATTTATATTTGGTTGCGGTTTGAATGGCAGTTCGCGGTCGGGGCTGTTGCGGCTCTGTTCCATGATGTTCTGATCACAATCGGCGTTTTTGCTGTTTTGCAAATCAAGTTTGATCTTGCGATTATTGCCGCGCTTTTGACCATTGTTGGGTATTCCTTGAATGATACGGTTGTGGTCTTCGACCGGGTTCGCGAGAACCTTCGAAAGTATAAGAAAAAGGCGTTGTCCGAAGTTTTGAATTTGTCGATCAACGAAACGCTTAGCCGGACATTCATGACATCTGTCACAACTTTGATTGCCTTAATTTCACTGTTTGTTTTGGGCGGTGATGTGATCCGTGGATTTGTATTTGCCATGATCTTGGGCGTGATTTTCGGGACCTATTCATCGATCTTTGTGGCGACGGCAACTCTGTTGTGGCTGGGGGTAAAGAGAGATTGGTCCAAACCGGACAACACCGAAGGCAACCAATTTGCAAACATTGATGCGTGATGCAACTGAATGAGATTTCATATGGTGATGCGCAGCCCATAGATGGCTATGGTCCGGGATTTTTTCGGATTGGTGGTGAGGTGGTGGAAGGGGCAATCACGGTTTTGCCCAATGGTATTTCTGCATGGGATGGTTTGACATCCGCGTCTCCTTTCGAAAATGCGGCAGGCGAAATTGATTTTGTGCTGGTGGGAACAGGTGCCGAAATGAAACCCGTTCCACAGGATTTTCAATCAAAGCTTGAGGCGATGGGCACCGGCGTGGAAATCATGAACACACCCACGGCTTGCCGTACATTTAATGTGTTGTTGTCAGAGGGTCGCCGGGTGGGGTTGGCGGTTTTGCCCGTTTGATGGTGCGGTTGGATCAAGTCAGCGTCGCGCGCGGTGGTTTGATCCTGCTTGATAATCTGTGTTTCGATTTGACGGCTGGTTCAGCGTTGGTGCTGCGTGGGCGGAACGGGATTGGTAAAACATCCCTTTTGCGCACTATTGCGGGGATACAACCGTTGGCCGGTGGTCGGATTGATCGACCTGATTGTGCATACTTTGGACATTCGAATGCTGTCAAAGGAACGCTTTCTGTTTCAGAAAACCTTGCGTTTTGGCGTGATGTTTATGGAACCTCTGATGACGTTAAAACCCTTACAGAGGCCAGCTCGATCCCTCCAAACACGCGTGCCAGCGATTTATCGGCTGGTCAAAAGCAAAGATTGGGTTTGGATCGTTTGATTTTAAGTCAAGCGCCCTTATGGCTTTTGGATGAACCGACAGCATCGCTTGATGTTGAAAATACCGATCATTTAATCAGGGTTCTGCAGGACCATTTATCATCAGGTGGAACCGCCATCTTATCTACGCACATCGATGTTAAGCTACCTGCAAAGACACTTGATTTGGAAAGCTTTGAAGCAAGACGAATGATGTCAGACGGTTTCGATGAGGTCTTCGTATGAGGGCGATCTTGATCAGAGATCTGCGATTATCTTTTCGCGCGGGCGGCGGCTTCGGTCTTGCGTTGGTTTTTTTCCTGATCTTGATCGTTTTGACACCCTTTGCGGTTGGCAATGATCCTGTAGTCCTTTCAAAGGTTTCCATCGGAGTGATCTGGATCGGCGCTTTGCTTGCGTGCCTTTTGTCTTTGGATCGTTTGTTTGCCCATGATTTTGAAGACGGCACGTTAGAGGCTTTGGTGGTGTCACCTTTGCCTCTTGAAATGGTGGTTCTGATAAAGGTGATTGTACATTGGTTGACCACCGGCCTGCCACTTGCGGTATTGGCCCCGATATTTGGTGCAATGTTGGGATTACCTGCACAGGCAGGTCTTATGATCGCCGTGACACTATCGATTGGAACCTTGGGCTTATCCGCAATTGGCGGTTTTGGCTCTGCGTTAACGGTGGGCGTGAAACGTGGTGGTTTGCTTCTATCTCTATTGGTTTTGCCAATGTACGTTCCAACCTTAATATTTGGGGCGATGGCCGCGCGTCAAACTGCCTCGGGTGGGGATCCAACAATTGCTTTGACAATTTTGGGGGCTATCACTTTGACAGGGATTGCGACATTGCCATTTGTCGCAGCCATGGTTTTACGGATGAATGTGCGATGAACTGCAAATATCCAGCACAAAACTTGGATTAGGAGACAGCCATGTCAATCTGGGAATATGCTAATCCGAAACGGTTTATGGGGTGGTCGGGCACAGTTTTACCATGGTTTGCCGTTTTGGCCGCTGGCTTGCTTACAACTGGCTTGGTCTGGGGTTTCTTTTTTACACCCAATGATTTTCGTCAGGGATCGACGGTTAAAATAATATATTTGCATGTCCCCTCGGCATGGATTGCGATCAACGCCTATCTGATGATGTTTGTTTGTTCACTGATTTGGTTGATCCGCCGTCATCACGTCAGCGCTTTGGCGGCAAAGGCCGCAGCCCCTGTTGGATTGGCAATGACGTTGATTGCCTTGGCAACTGGTGCACTTTGGGGGAAACCAATGTGGGGAACCTATTGGGTTTGGGATCCCCGATTGACCAGCTTTCTTATCTTGGCGCTTTTCTACATAGGGTACATTGGGTTGTGGTCTGCGATAGAAGATCGCGACACGGCGGCGGATTTAACGTCCGTTCTGGCGATGGTCGGGGCCGTTTTTGCGCTGCTCAGCCGATATGCCGTTTTGTTTTGGAATCAAGGCTTACACCAAGGGACGACTGTTACGATCGCAGATGGCGCCCAACAGGAAAATATTTCGACCGTGTTTTTCGTTCCCCTGCTTTTATCGATGGGGGGATTCACGCTTTTGTTTGTGACCTTGGTTCTTCTGGGCACCAGATCAGAGGTTATGGAACGCCGTTTGGCCGTTTTGAGAAAGAAAGCGCAAATCTTATGAATGTGGATCTTGGAAAGTATGCGAGTGATGTTCTGGCGGCATATGGGGTTGGGATCGCGGTTCTGACGGTAATGGTTCTGGCGTATGTTTTTCGCCATCGCCGTATGTCCCGAAATCTTCTTGATCAAGAAAGCAAATCAAATGACTAGGCTTTTTTATCTTATCCCGGTTCTGGTGTTCGCTGGATTTGCAGCCTTGGTGTTTAATGGCATGCGCGGGGGTGAAAATAACACACTTCCCAGTACCATGGTGGGAAAGACCGCGCCGAAGATAAGTGTGATACCCTTTTCCGATCTGCCAACATTGGGCGAAGCGGATCTGAAATCAGGTCAGGTTAGTTTGGTAAACTTCTGGGCCAGTTGGTGTGCGCCTTGCAGGGCGGAACATCCAAATTTGATGGCGATATCAGAGGCGGGTGTGCCTGTCTTTGGTGTGAACTATCGCGACGATCCCGCAAAGGCGCAGGCGTTCTTGAACGAACTTGGAAACCCTTATGTTGCGGGTGGGGCTGATCCCATCGCCCGCATGGCTTTGGACTGGGGGGTTTATGGTTTGCCTGAGACCTTTGTCATTGGATCGGATGGAAAGATCATTGCGCGTGTTGCCGGCCCGGTAACACAGCGAAATATCAAATCCAGAATAGAAACAGCTTTGTCTTCTGCAGGTGAAACCTGGTCTTATCGCGCGAATTAACGCGTCAAATGTCTTGGGCTGCGCGGCGCACCATCCCGAACAAATCACGCGGGTCGTCGGGATCGGCCAAAAGATCAAGATCAACGTAATGATCCAAATGGTTCAATTGATCTCTCACATATCGCAGTGCAGAAAAATCTTCGACTGCGAACCCCACGCTGTCGAACAACGTCACCTGATCTGAGGAAGACCGGCCTTTGGATTTTCCGGTTATGACCTCCCACAGCTCAGTGACTTTGTGATCAGGTTCCAACTGTTGAATTTCACCTTCGATGCGGGTTTGGGGGGTGTATTCCACAAAAATGTCAGATCGCATCAGGATATCACGATGCAGTTCTGTCTTGCCGGGGCAATCGCCACCGATTGCGTTTATATGAATGCCAGAGCCCACCATGTTATCTGTCAAAATGGTGGCGAATTGTTTGTCGGCCGTGCATGTTGTTATGATATCAACAGCTGAAACTGCGTCCTCTGGTGTGGGGCACTTAACGACATTTAATCCGCTTGTGGCCAAATTATTGGCGGCTTTTTCGGTTGCAGCCGGATCAATATCGTACAAGCGCACGGTTTCGATCCCCAATGTCTCTTGAAATGCGAGGGCCTGAAACTCGCATTGTGCCCCGTTGCCAATCATCGCCATGGTTTTTGGGTTCTTGGGGGCCAAATATTTGGCCGCCATCACTGATGCCGCAGCGGTTCGAAGGGCCGTCAAAATCGTCATCTCTGTGAACAAAACGGGGTATCCGTTATCCACACGCGCCAACACCCCAAATGCTGTGACGGTTTGAAATCCACGTGCCATATTGGCAGGGTGCCCATTCACATATTTGAAGCCATAAGTTTCGCCATCGCTGGTGGGCATCAATTCGATCACACCCTCGCGCGAATGGGATGCAACGCGTGGCGTCTTGTCAAACAGCTCCCACCTTTTGAAATCATCTTCGATGTAGGAAGCAATGTCAGCGATCATTTGGGCAGGACCGATGGTGTTCACAATCTTCATCATATTGTCCACGCTGATGAAGGGCACCATGGCAAGTTTGGAAGGTGTCAAATCAATTTTGGTCATCGGAACTCCGAAAGTGTGAGAATGAAAAGGGGATCACATACGGTTTGTTGGACGGTCCAACACTTTGCGTCCCAGCAAACTTGCGCAAAGATCCGTCATAAGCTGCGCAGTGCGGCCGCGTTCATCCAAAAATGGATTCAATTCAACCATTTCAAGCGATGTCATCAAGCCGCTGTCGCACAACATTTCCATGATCAAATGTGCCTCGCGAAATGTTGCACCGCCGGGAACCGTTGTCCCCACCGCCGGGGCGATGGAAGGATCCAGAAAATCGACATCCAAACTGACGTGAAGTGCACCTTTGGCTTTTGCGACTTTTCCCAAAAAGCTTCGCAAAGGCACAACAACGCCATTTTCGTCAATGGATCGCATATCATGCACCGTAATGGGGCTTTGCGACAGGAATTCCCGTTCCTCTGGATCAATGGATCGTATTCCCATCATACACATATTTTGCGGATCAACCGCATGGCTTAGATCAGGATAATGACCTTGGAAACCTTCGCGTCCGGTGAAGTATGCGACGGGTGTTCCATGCAAATTGCCACTGCTTGTCGTCGCAAGTGTATGAATGTCGGGATGAGCATCAAGCCATAGAACAAACTGGGGCCGCCCTTGTTCTGCCGAATATTTGGTAATGCCCGGAACGGTTCCAATAGACATACTGTGATCCCCACCCAAAAAAATTGGCAGATCAGAAGATCGGGCCATATCAAACGCAGCTTCGCTAAGGGCGTGGGCCCACCCGACAATGCCGTCCAAATCGTGAATGGCCGGGTTATTATGCGGTGTAATCGGCATGGGGTTTGGCTTTAGGTTGCCCAGATCGGTTACCTCATGGCCAAGTTCTTGAAGTGTTTGCACAATTCCCGCGGTGCGGAACGCATCCGGCCCCATTAAGCAACCTTGTTGGCTTGCACCATCTTGTGTTGGGGCACCGAGAAGCGAACATTTCAGCATTTTGGTCATCCATTGTGTCTTGCGTGGCTAAAAATAAACGATCAAATTTGAACAAATAGTGCTAAAAGTGTCTAATTGGATCAAAATTATAGTCGAAATGATGGATAATATGTCAAAATGAAAGATCTGACATGCACTGAACGTTTGCTTTTGTCAGCCTTAAGCAAGGATTCCCGGGCATCGGTGACGACGCTGTCAAAGGAGTTGGGGGTGTCGCGTGCCACCGTTCAGTCCAGCTTGAACAAATTGACTTCGGCACAAGTTATTCGCCGCTTCACAATCGATGTGGATCCGGAGGCAAAGGCAGACACCATCAATGCCATTACCATGATTACGGTCAAAGGCAATTTGACCACTTCTGTTGTAAAAGCGCTGCGCAAAATGACTGGTGTGACTGCGGTTCACAGCACAAACGGAAGTTGGGATCTTGTGGTGGAAATTGAAACCATAAGCTTGCCCGCATTTGATCAGCTTTTGCGGCAAATCAGAGAGCTGTCAGGGATTCAAAACAGCGAAACAAGCCTTTTGTTGAATACGCTGATATGAAAAAGGCCACCGCTGCGACGGTGGCCTGGAATTCAGTTCTTTAGGAAAAGCTTAAGCAGCCTTTGCCAGATTGCGCAGCACGTAATGCAGCACGCCACCATTTTCGATGTAGTCGATTTCGACCTCTGTATCGATCCGGCACTTCAGCGTGATGTCCTTGCTTGAACCGTCAGCAAAGGTGATTGTCGCCGACACTTCCTGCAAAGGTTTCACGCCAACCAGATCGTTGATCGCTACGGTTTCTTCACCTGTGATGCCCAGCGTTTTGCGTGTGTCGCCGCCTGTAAATTCAAACGGGATCACACCCATACCAACCAGGTTGGACCGGTGAATGCGCTCAAAGCTTTCAGCAATCACAGCCTTTACGCCCAACAGGGCCGTGCCTTTGGCAGCCCAGTCGCGCGATGATCCGGCACCATATTGTTCGCCACCAAAGATGACCAGCGGTGTACCGTTTTCCTGATGTGCCATAGCGGCATCATAGATTGACGTTTGGTTGCCATCGGGGCCTTTGGTATAGCCGCCTTCAACGCCATCCAGCATCTCGTTCTTGATGCGGATATTGGCAAATGTGCCGCGCATCATCACCTCGTGGTTGCCGCGGCGTGAGCCGTAAGAGTTGAACTCGCGCGGGGAAACCTGCCTATCTGTCAGATACTTACCGGCCGGTGTTGTTTCTTTGAACGAGCCGGCGGGGCTGATGTGATCCGTGGTGATCATGTCGCCCAAAACGGCCAAGACTTTGGCCCCTGCGATGTTTTCAATCGCTTTGGTTTCCATTGTCATGCCCTGGAAGTATGGCGGGTTTTGGACGTAAGTGGATGCCGCAGGCCAGTCATATGTTTTCTGCTGGGGGACTTCGACGCCACGCCATTTGTCGTCGCCTTTGAAGACGTCTGCATATTTTTCCAAGAAGGCTGCACGGGTGACGGTTTTCTCAACCAGTTCCGCCACTTCCTGCGCGGATGGCCAGATGTCTTTCAGGAACACATCGTTGCCGTCTTTGTCTTGGCCGATGGCATCTTTGGTCAGATCAATGTCCAGCGTTCCGGCCAAAGCATAGGCTACCACAAGCGGCGGCGAGGCCAGATAGTTGGCGCGTACATCAGGGCTGATGCGGCCTTCGAAGTTGCGGTTGCCCGACAGCACAGACGTGGCCACCAGATCGCCGTCAGCGATGGCTTTCGAAAGCTCTGGCTGGATCGGGCCTGAGTTACCGATACAGGTGGTACAGCCGTAGCCAACAAGGTTGAAGCCGATGGCATCCAGATCATCCTGCAGTTCGGCCGCTTCAAGATACGCCGAAACCACCTGTGACCCCGGTGCCAAAGACGTTTTGACCCAAGGCTTGCGGTTCAGGCCCAATGCACGCGCCTTGCGCGCCACAATGCCCGCACCGATCATCACGTATGGGTTGGATGTGTTGGTGCACGATGTGATCGACGCGATCACAACCTTACCTGATTCCATGGTGTAATCTTCACCGTCCACGGCCACTT
>JAHDCF010000030.1:0-18571 GCA_020630015.1 Planktomarina sp.
CGTCACAAAAGGTAAATTGAGGGCACCTACTGAAAAAAGGAGCACAGATATGAAATCCCTCATCACCGCCACTCTTCTGGCCGCAACACTTAGCACCGCAATGGTCGCGCCGGCCACGGCACAATCATTTTCCGGGCAGAACATTGAATTGGAACAAGCCGTAAAACGCAGCTTTCGCTTGGGCACACGCAGTTGGCGCATTTTCGCGTTGGCAAAATCCATTGGTTTGTCCACAGTCGAAGCCCACGCCGAAGGCGTCAATGCGTTTGAGACTGGCCAAAAAATCGGAACAGATATTGCAACGGAAGTTGTTGGAACCATCCAAGACGCCGCTTATGTTGCGACATACGGTTTACGCACTTTGGGCACTGGTGTTTCCCATATTTTCTCGCTGTTTCGCTAATCCACTGTCAACGGGTCGCATCTTCAGATGCGGCCCACCTTGTTTGGCAGGAAGCCCCCGTTTTCTTCTTTCCAAAACTCGCCAAATCAGTTCAAAAGTTAATAACCTCAAAAAGGAGACGCAGCATGATAAAGGCCGTCTTTTGTGACATCGATGGTTGTCTCAATACTGGCAAGTTTACGCCACTTGATTTGCCCACCATTGAAAAAATCAGAACACAAATCCGCAGGTTGGGTGACCATGACTGCCCCTTTTTCCTGACCAGAGGCCCCCCCCCAACCATACGTCGAATGCATGGCACAGGTTTTGGATGTTCATACGCCGCAACTTTTTGAAAACGGTGCAGGCATCTTTGATCCAGAAACAGGTATCGTTCCAGATGTGGCAGACACCAGCCCACCTGTTGATTTTGTTGATCTGTCTCGCCAAATCAAAGCGCACGATCTGTTCGAAGCTGGTATGTATTTTGAAACCGGAAAGGAACGTTCGATCAGCCTTTCGGGAACACCCATCACCGCGATGTCGGTTGATGAGCGCGCCGGATTCACGGCCGAGTTACAGCCGACGTTCCAACATGTAACCGCGAACTGGACCTTTTCATCAACCGCCATCGACATCACGTGTGATGGCGTCACAAAGCAAACCAGCTGTGCATTTGTATTGAACTCTTTGGGCATTGATCCAAAAGACGCCGCCGCAATCGGAGACAGTGACGGCGACCTGCCAATATTGGAATATGTCGGGCATGCCTTTGCACCTGCAAACGCCACGCCAAATGTTCGTGCGGTGGCCACACTTATTGCAAGTGACCACACCGCACGGGGCACCGCGCAAATCCTAGAAACCATTTTGAACACATTACAGGATTCAAAACATGCCCACAAAAGTTGAATCCGATAAAATCACCATAGATGGGTACCAATTCACCTATGACCCGAGCCAAGCAATGTTGTCGTTACTTGGGGGTGGAAGCACAAAACAAGCGGGTCTGTGGAACACCCTTTACCTGTCACTTATTTTGAAGGCGGGCGGCAAGCCTGTTAATTTCTCTGACCCCCGAACCTATGAAGGTTTGCCAGTTGAAATGAACAAATCCAATCTGCACAGCCATCGTCGTGGTCTTGAACCATTGCGATTGCACTTTTGTAATCTTGTTGGTCGCGACCAAAAAACCCACGACAAATGGCCGCTGAAAAGTGAACGTGTTTCATCAGGCATACAAGGCACAGCATATACGTTGGATGGAACCATCGAACCTGTGTATTTTGACGAACGCAACAGCCGCATCAAAGGGTTGGCCGGGTACGACCCAGCGTCAATACAAATGGAAATCTATGACGCAATGGCCCATCGTGCCAAACAAGGCGAAAAGCATATGCCTTTGTTGATAGATCAACTTTTGCATCTTTTTGGTGCTGATCTCATGGGGTTTTTCTTTGAAACACGCACCGGCACCAAAATGCCCTTTCATTTGATGGATGAAGGCACTTATGGCACGCCAACTTTTCCAATCCCGATTGAAGATACAGAAAATCCAATCGCAAATCGCGCAAATGACAGCCTTTTAACACAGCGAAGGGTGGAAGGACGCAAGCTGAACAACGGCAGCATCTACAGCCTGCAGAAAGCCAAAAAAGATGGTTGGTCCCTTGGACGGACGAATTACTTCAACATCTTAGATAGTAGCGATTATCTGCGTGAACGCATTTTATCAGAATGGGCGCGTCTTTTTGATCATGGCACCGAACGGGATCAGCTTCAATTTCTGAAAACCAACCGTTTGGTTCAAGAATGGTTGAAAAATGTCCGGGCCATTCGAATGGGTGATTTTTCAACCTATCAAGCAGGCATTGCCTTTACGATGCCCCTGTTTTCCACATCATCGTCAAATCTTGAATTGGTGTGCGCCAAAGGATCTACGCAAAAGGCAACAGGGGGTGGCAAATTCCATTGCTGCCCGGCTGGCATGTTGGAATATTACCATCGAACGGATTCCTCATAACTGACTTTCGACGCTTTGAAAACCTATATCGCGAAGGAATTGGTTGAAGAAACCATGGCCGATCCATTGTTTGTGGAACAAGAAGTGCAAGAAAAATTGGAAGGCCAATGGTTTGATGTCAAAACAGCAGATGATGGTAGATCAAGATATTTGACCCAAGGAGAGGTGTATGGGTTGGATCATTTGCAAATGCTGTTTGCGCAGCTTTTGGAAAAGTGGAAAGTGAAAGGCGCCGGCCCCAAACCGTTGAACGCGCTTTTGGACATGGACATTTCCGCGTGGCAGCCATTTTTTATCGTAGATGCGTTTCGGTTAAGACCGGAATTTATCATGCCAATGTATCTTGATCAAAGTGTCGAAGTTTTTACAAATTGGGAATACGAAGGGTTTCGCGAAGACGTTCTCAAATTCCAAAATCAAACAGACGCAGAAACTTTGGTGAATACGCAAATGCTTAGTTGGGCTGAACCTGGCATCGCTGCCGCTTATCTTGGCGCGACCCGGTATTTTGACAACAGTTCCTAAGCAAAGATGGCTTTAGGCGGGCAGATGCCCAGCCACACCTTCAATTGGCTTTTATCTGGTCAACAAAATGGCCGCGTTTTCTCTGCAATTTTGCGTTTCAAAGCGCGCGTATCACCGTTCAAATCGCAGGAATAGATTTTCAAAAAGGTGGCTAAACCGGACCCAATCGCGTCACATAATTCTGCATCCGAAGGTCGTTCGCCCGCATGATGCAAATAATAGTCACGCGGGCCTGACAGGATCAGCGACCAAAGATCATTCGCGGCTCTTTCAGGGTTGTCTAACTGCAGTTCACCTGCCGCATGGGCCGCGCGCATAAATTCAGTCAGCCCTTCAAATGCTTTTGCAGGGCCGTTTTGATGATAATTGATTGCACTTTGCGGCCGGCGCCCAGCTTCCCCCAAGATCAGACGCGCCAAGGATAACATATCTGGGCGCAGAACAAATTGGGCATAGGTCCAACTGAAATCCCAAAGTCGGTCAACCAAAGCCCCTTGCCCGCTGATTAATGGGGCAACGATGTGCGCGCGCCCTTGATCCAAAACAGCTGCGAACAACCCTTCTTTGTCGCCGAAATATTGATACAGCGTCGGTTTGGACACGTCTGCCGCTTTCGCCAGACGGTCCATAGATGCGCCGTCGAAACCGGCGTTACAAAATTCGATGTGCGCGGCTTCCAAAATCCGTTGTCTTTTCGTGCGCCGCTTTTCTGTGCGGCTGGGTTTATAATTCGCAGCGACGCCGGGCAATCGGGCCAGAAACCGCCGCAAATGGCCATTGAAAATCGCAGGCTGTTCCAGATTGCAAACATGCCCTGCATTCGGCAGGATTTCGAACCGGACATCTGCATGCCTCACAGACCGGTTCACATCATCGAAAATCCGTTCACTGACACCTCGGATTTCAGCAGGTGGGGCCAGTATGTCGTGTTCGCCGGTCAGCAGCAGGACCGGGAACGAGAGTTTTGAAAAATCGAACTTTTCCGTAGGATTGCAAAAACAGGTCAAAGCATCGCGGTAAGTTTCAACCGGTATATCCGACATGGATTTGTGCAGCGTCGATCGTACCGCATCACTGGCATCGGGGCCTGCGATCACCGTCACCACGCCATCGGCAAAATCGGCGGGTGTTTGACCTTGTGACAATGGCACTTCGCGCGACAGACGGAAATTGTCGCGCTCTTGCGGGTCGGCCTCGGACATGCCTGTGCAACCCCCTGCCAAAACTAACCCGGCCAATTTATCGCCGTGACGCATGGCAAAGCTGGTCGCGATCCAACCACCCATGCTGAGGCCCACAAGAACCGAGCGATTTGCGCCAAAGTGCTTCATCACAGCCAGAATGTCGTCGCAGTAGTCGTCAATTTGGGTTTGTTTGGATCCCAGTGTGCCGTCGCCATACCCGCGGCAATTCATGGCGGCGATGGCGTAATCCCCCGCCAAAGCTGCAATCTGTTCGGACCAGTTTGAAGCCTGCCCACCAATGCCATGCACAAGCAACACCAGCGTATCTGCTGATGCGTGGGGCTTTGCCCCTGTTAGGTATGACAAACGCGGCAGCCCATCTATGGCACCGCTTACAAGGGCCGTGCGGGTGTTTTGGCGTGAGATGGCATCAGGCGGCGCTGCGGTGAGGGTCTCTAAAGCATCAAATGCTGCCTCAAACACCGCTTTGGTGCCTTCGCAAATTGCTGCGCGGCGATCTTCACGGGCAACGATATCTGCGCCCCAATAAACGACACTTTGCCCATCTTCGTTCGTTACTTGGACGCGGGCAGTGTAATTGAGTGCGCCTTCGATACCAGACAGCGCCGTATAGCACAGCACGCGGTCCGTATCGCTGACAAAGGTGCGCTGTTCGACCAAATGCCCACCATCGCTGGTTTTGAAATCCCGCATCATTGCGCCACGGTCGTCACGCAACAGGCTGCATTCAGTGACCATTGGGTGCCAAGAAAGATCAAAGCCCTTCAGAACGGACCAGACGTCCTGTGCCGGAATATCCAGTTTGCGAAAACAACGAACGCGTTCAATGGGCATAAGATCAGCCCGCCGGCCGCCACATGGAAATGCGGGCAGATGCATTGTCGGTGTTCACCGTATCAATTTCGTCCATGTCAAAAACAGTCATCATGGACAGATAGTCCTCCATGATTTCAGTGGTGTAAGGCAGCATCAACGCCCCGCAGCGGCTGTCCCGGTAAATGCGTTCTAGCGGCAGGGATTTCAGCATCGATTGCCCGCCACAGGTGCGAATGGCAAGGGCGGCCAATTCCTGAACCCCTTCCATCACCGCATATTGCGCGGTGTAAAGCCGCATCACTTCTGCCTGTGTTGGGTGGCCGCGTGCCTCAAAAAACGCTGTGGTCCAAAGGGTCCTCATTTCAGTCAACTTCTGAAACATCCTTCCGACGGCGGCACGTTTTGTTGGATAAATGCGCCGATCAATGGGCGGCAGACCCGGCGTTTCGCCGCGCAGATATTGCACCGTAAAATCATAGGCCGATTGCGCCACCCCCATATAAGCCGGCGTCAGCGTTGCCATCATGTGGGGCCACTGGGACAATGTTTTGCCAAATACCCCTGCAGGCATCATCAGATCATCTTCGCTGACGAAAACGTCTTTCAAAACCAAGTCGCGGCTAACGGTTGCACGCATCCCGATGGGGTCCCATTCACCCACAATCGACAGGCCCGGAAAATCCTTATGCACGGCAAAATCCATCGTGTCTTCATGGGCTGGCTCCTTGCCCTCAAAATGTTCGGTGCACACGATGGAATAATAGTCGCAGTTCCCGGCAAGCGACGCGAATTTCTTGAACCCGTTGATGACCCATCCGCCATCTACTTTGCGGCAGTTGGTTTTGATGGGGTCGGACGTCCAGTTCGCCCCGCCCTCCGAAATGGGCTGTGAAAAGATCGCGCCGTCGTTCACCACCCTCGGGAATTGCAGTTCCCGCATCCGGGCAAAGGCAGTGCGTTCGGCATCCGTCAAGTTCGGCATGTCATACATGAACCTTAGCCACATCATGGATGATGTGTGCATGTTGAACGTCAGCGCGGTGGCTCCGCTGTACTTCCCGATCTCAGCCCCGATGGTGGCATATTCCCCAAGGCTGAACCCCAGACC
Source organism: Planktomarina sp. (assembly GCA_020630015.1). Taxonomy (GTDB): domain Bacteria; phylum Pseudomonadota; class Alphaproteobacteria; order Rhodobacterales; family Rhodobacteraceae; genus Planktomarina. The sequence goes on from JAHDCF010000030.1 coordinate 6,060, forward strand.
GCCGAATTCTTCTGGGATAACCAGCTTCAGAAACCCGTGGTCGCGCAGATCATTGTAATCTTCGGTGGGGAAACTGGCGTCCTGGTCGTGCTGGATGGCCCGTTCGGCAAACTTGGGGCCCAGTTCACTGATCTTTTCCAGCATCTGAAGATGAATCGGTCGGAACTTGGAGGTGTCGTAATAATCCCTAAACGTCATCATGCCAGATCTCCTTGCAGCACGCCGTCAATCACAACCGGCGTCCCATCCAGTGATATTGTGCAGCCGCGCATGGGCAGATCGAAATGCCCCAAGGTGAAACGGCCTGCGTATTGGTTGGATCCAGTGGACCACAGGAAATTACCCGCCCACGCGCGAAACTCCGTCGCCTGTACGTCACGCTTGTCATAGAGCGCCATGCTTTCCCACCGCGCCCTTGGGTTCATGCCCCACCCCACGTGGGACAAGCCGTAGGCAACCGGATCATCCCACGCCGCCAGGTATTCGCGGAACAGATCGGCATCCAAACTGTCCCCTTCTATATCGGTGACGAAGTCATTCTCAATCTGGAACCCGATCGCGTGATTCAGATAGGTCTTAAAAGTCAGGTTCATATCACCGGGGGCCATAATGATCTTGCCATTGATCGTATTTTCACCCGGAAAACACAGGCACAACCCTCCGGGCCAATGGGCCACGCCGCCCTTGGATGTGGTGAAGCCGGGCGTGCCGCCGCATGGGGCATCTTTGATATCAATTGTCAGGTCGGTTCCGGCAGCACTGGTCACGCGCATTTCAGACGCATCGCGCAGCATTTGAATGCCCAGTTCGACCTTGGGCCCCAAGTCAGCCTGCGGTTCCGTGCGTTCAAGGATTTCGGGGTGTTCATTGCAGATCACGAACAAGCGCGCACCGGCTTCTTCAATCTCCGGCCATTCTTCCGCATGCAGCAGGCCTTCAACGGTTACGTCCACGACCACTTCGACCCGTTTCAGGGCTTCGATCACGTGGCGTTTACCCGCAATTGCGTTGGAGGCACCCGTAGATTTCACGGGCACAACCGCAGTTTGTTCGGGCGTTGGAAGCACGATGGTCGAAAATTCCGCCCCAAGGTCATACAGCGCCAAACTGCACAGTTGCATCAAAACCGGTCTCGACTGGCTTTCGGCAACGATGGCAACCTGAGTGCCTTGACCAATCCCGTTCAGCTTAAGAACACGGCGAAAACTGGCGACCCATTTTCCTTCGGGAATTTCTTGCAGCATGACCCTCTCCCTTTTTAAGGATCATGCTTTAACTAAACCGTGTAGTAAAGTTTTTAGATGAACGGCAGGTAAAAATCCCGAACCTCATCCACGCTTTTACCAATCAGCCGCTGAAATTCATCGCGTTTCAGATACAAGAATGCATCACAGTACAACTCACCAATGGCCTTGCGCAATTCCACATCAGCGTCCAAAGCATCCAGTGACTTATCAAGCCCCGATGGCACATGCCGCTTTTCGCGCACGTGATCCCAGCCATCCAAATCTTCGGCCGGTTGCAGGGGACGTTTGTTCACATACCCCAAACGCGCGGCTTGCAAAACAGTCGCCACCGCCTGATAGGGGCTGACGGCACAATCGGCCATGCGATGTTCCAGCCGTGCAGATTTGGGGGATTTCGTAGAGGTTCGGGTTGTCACCAAACGATGATCTTCCGCCCAGTTGGCCCAATAACCCGCCAACCCGCCGGGATTGAGACGGTCATAGCTGTTCACGGTTGGGGCCAGCAGACCCGCCAATGCGGGATGGTGATGGATCAGCCCAGCTACGCAGTGTTGGGCCAGTTCAGACAACGCCCCATCCGGCGCAATGGCGTTGTTGCCATCCTTGTCATTGAAACTGAAATTCACATGCAAGCCAGAGCCACCGCGATCTGGCACGGGTTTGGGCAGGAAGGTCAGCAACAGGCCTTTTTTCAACCCAATCTCCCGCGCCATCGTGCGCATCAAAAAGGCATCGTCGCACGCCTTCACGGCGTGGTCGAACTTCATGGTTAATTCGAACTGGCCATTGTCAAACTCGCCGTTCATGCTCTCAATCGGGATATCAGCGGCATAGGCCGCTTCCCAAATGTCGTCCATAACGCCCTTGGGATCGCCTTCGGGGCCAGTGCTGTAAACGAATGCGCCCGGTGTATCATAGGGGCGCCAGATACCATCTTCATCACGTTGAAAAATGAAGGCCTCAGTCTCAAGCCCGACCATTGGGGAATACCCAAGATCGGCCCAATCCTGAACCGCACGTTTCACAGCACCCCGTGGGCACAGGCCGAACGGCGCGTCATCCGCATAAAGATCACCTAAGGCGATCTCGGTTCCCGCCTGCCATCCCTTACGCCGATCAGCGTCCAGCACCAGTTCCATATCCGGCACACCGTTGAAAAACTCCGTGCCCGGAACCGTCACCAAATCGCGGTCATAGGACACTGCAAAAGCCCCGCGGGCGAACCCAATGGCACCTGCCGCGGCCACATCCGTTGGCACATATTTCCCGCGAGGCAGGTTCAGCATGTCGTTAAACAGCGCGCGTGTGCGTGTGATCATGGTCATCGGTCAGGCGGCCCTTGTCGCGTGTACATTCAGTTTCTTGACCCCACAGATGAAGTTCGACCGGGTCCAAGTTGGTGGTTCAATCGCCTCAAACCGATCAATGCGTTTGACCAGTTCTTCTATGGCAATGCGCACTTCCAGTTTTGCAAGATGCATGCCCAGACAGACATGAATGCCCCCCTGCCCAAACGCCAAGTGCCGGTTCGGAGTGCGCCCCAATTGGCAGTCATGGGGATTGTCGAACACCGCTTCATCGCGGCTGCCTGACACAAACCACAACAGCGCTTTATCGCCCTTTTTCATGGTCTTGCCGTGCAGTTCATAATCCTGTGTCAGGGTTCGGCGGAAGTGCATTGTGGGCGAAGCCAACCGAATAAATTCATCTGCGCAGGTATCCCAGTATTGTCCCGTGCGCAGCTGCGCTATCAGATCGGGATTATGGGCCAACAGGTGCAGCGCCATAGCGATGGAATAACGTGTCGTGTCATTTCCAGCTGCGACCAAAAGGCAGAAGAAGTTCTTGAACTCCAACTCTCGCAAACCGTTTTCATCTTGCATCATCTTGGCGAGGATACCACCCTCAGCCACCGCGCGGCGGTTTTCCAGCAGGTCTTCGGCATAATCATACAGTTCCACCCCCGCAGGGCTGCGGAAGGGCATGAAACGATAGGCACTGGTGTCCATCTTATCGACCACGTGATCGGTGAAATCGGGATCAGAATTGCCGATAAGTGCATCACCTTTTTCAACCAACCAACCCAGATCTTCATCCGGCACACCAAGAATGCGCCCCAGCATCATCATGGGCAATTGCTTAGCCAAGGCATCCACCGCATCAAATTCCGTCTGCTGCAAGGCTGTGTCCGCCATATCGCTGGCCAATTCACGGATCAGGCTTTCGAACTGCCCCACAACAGGCTTGGCAAAGTTCGGATTAACCGACCTGCGCACTGCGGTGTGTTCGGGGGCATCGGTTTCTTGAAACGTGCGCCGCGCCATGTATTCCTCATGGCTTTGATCTTCCAACCGGATGCCTTGGGCCGAACTGAAAATCGGACCTTCGCGGTTGGCCAGATTGATGTCGGCGTGACGTGTAAGGTTCCAGAACCCTTTGGTTTCTGCATCCCCATCGGTCCAAGAAACTGGATCTTCTCTACGCATCCTTTCAAAAGTTTTATGCGGCACGCCGTTGGCAAAACTGTCATGGGACAGAAGGTTTAGATGTCCGTCATCATGCATGGCCCATCGCCCTTTTGAAAAATTCGGTGGTCCAAAGGCCAAAGATGTGGCCTTCTTGTTTTTGGTCCAGACTATCCCAAACAGCCTTGCGCCGTTCTTCGGGGATCGCACCTTCGGCCGACGTCAGAACGCAGGACATAAACGCGTGGCTGAATTCGGGGTGGGCCTGTGTTGTGAGGATGTGGTCGCCTTTGGCGAAACTGGCATTTTTGCAATTCGCGGTTGAGCCGAGCAGTTCACAGCCCATTGGCAATTCTGTCACCGTATCTTCGTGGAACACATACATCGGCAGTCGATCCCGATCCGGGATCATCCAGCTTCGTTTGCTGTGTATGACGGTATCCTCGATCCCCACATTGTACCCATCTGGCGATTTTTCGACCTTACCACCCAATGCCAAAGCAATGGCCTGATGCCCAAAACACGCACCCATCAGCGGTTTCTTCGCGTCATCACAATGGCGGATGAAATCCATCAGATCATCGGTGAAAATGTGTTGGTCCAGAACGCTCAGCGGGCTGCCGGTGATCATGTAGACGTCTTGTTCGTCCAAATCTTGGGGCACCTCGCCACCGATGGTCATGTAAATTCTGTACTGAAAGCGATCGTCCTGCGCATCGAACATGTCCCGAAACCGGTGGGCATCGTCCGGGAACGCGTCCCCCACATCCACGCTTTTGTCATGGTTGGTCTGCAATATACCAAGTTTGATACGTTTCATGATCGTCTTTCAAAGGGTGTCAGGGCCACAGGATGCGGCCCCGACAAACATCACTTAGTTGCCGATGATTTCATTCATTTCAGCAATGTTCTTGCGGTCGGCTTCGATCCGCGCGGTCGCCTCTGCTGTGCCTTCCCAGTACAGACGCGCACCGGTTTCAGCCATCAAGGATTGGCCCTCTTCGCTGGCAATCACTTGCTGTGCGATGTCGGCGATTACGTCGATCACTTCTTGTGGGGTGCCCTTTTTCACGAACAGGCCATTCCACAGTTCCAGTTCGGAAATGCCGGACTGTTCCGACAGGGTTGCAACCTCTGGCAATTTGCCGATGCGCTCTGAACCGATGTTTGCCAGGATTTTGATGTCCCCCAGGCATGGTTCGATCAGCGCCAGTGTTGTGTTGATCACATCCGCGTCGCCAGCAGACAGCGAGTTACAGTCAAGCAGATCAAATGCGGCATCATCCGCGAATTCAAAATTCATCAGTGCGGCACCCGCGAAGGTGGCTTTGGTGGGGGCCAAGCCAGCACCGAAGTGGCCAAGTACAACATCGTTGTCTTGTGCGTGGGCGGCCAGTTCTTTCATGTTTGAATACGGTGCATCGCCAGATGCGGCCAGAACGAATGGATATGTCAGATAAACACCGATGGGGGTGAAGCTGTCTTCTTCGATGCCGATGCCGATATTGGGGCCAACAACTGGAACACCGATCACAAACGAACCAATGACTGACCCGTCAGTCGGACCGTTCAAAACCTCCAGCGCGCCGGGGAATGGTCCGTCGCCGCCGCCGGGGCGGTTCACAACAGATGCAGAAACACCGTGCACTTCTGAAAGCTTCGCCGCGATCATCCGCGTTGTGATGTCTTCAAAATCACCTGGTGGGAACGGCACAATAAATTGAACCGGGCCAGTTGGATAATCGGCCAATGCGGGCAAAGCGCCCCCGAGAACAGTTGTGGCTGCCAAAGCAGCGGTCAGTGCGAGTTTTTTCATTTTAGTCTCCCTTAGAATTGGTCATGATTGATAGTTCGTGCGCCTATTTTTTATGGACGTCCAAATGATGAATCCTATGACCATAAGGATCACCACGAATAAGGTTCCCGAAACCGGGCGGTTGATCAAATCGATCGCCGATTTGATTTGACCGGCACCCGCCGTCAAACGTTCGACAATGATCGATCCCAAAACAAGCCCCAAAACAATGGGCACCAAGGGCCAATCAAGGCGACGCAACACAAAACCGATAAAGCCGAATACGACTGCAAAAATGCAATCAATCAGACTGTTACGGATGGAATAGACACCGACAAACGACAAGATCATTATGAAGGCCCCCAAAAAGCGATTGGGGATATAAACCATTTTTGCGATCAGGCGGGTTGAAAACAGCAAAGTCACCAACACCAAGGCGTTGATCATCAGCAAAGCAGTGAACAAGCTGAACAGGAAGTCAGGGTTGTTTTCAAAAATGTCCGGCCCGGGTTTGATGCCAGCGTCAAAAAACACGACCATCATCATGGCGGTCAGTGCCTCTCCCGGAACACCAAGCGCCAAAAGTGGGATCATCGCGGCGGCGGGAACAGCGTTGTTAGAGGTTTCAGACGCGATCAGACCTTCGGTTGATCCGTGACCAAATCGGGCGGGTTCTTTGGACAGCGACCGGGCTGTGGAATAGCTGAAGAATTGCGCTACGAATTCGCCGACACCGGGGATGATCCCCATGACAGTGCCATAGCAGGCGGAAAAGAACGTGATCAGTTTGCGCTTCGCAATCTCGCCAAACCCACTCAGCAAGCCGCCTGAAATCCGCGCCTCTGGCGGATCATCGTCTTTACCCACCATCAGGTTCAACGCTTGGCTGAGGGCGAAAATGCCGACGATCACAACGATCAGATTGAACCCCGAATACAGGTATTCGATGTCGAAGGTGTAACGATCAATCTTGCGGGTGGACTGGCGCCCGATCATCGCGATCAAGAACCCAAACCCAAACAAAAGGGCCGCAATCCCCATTGTCTGTCGGTGGGCCGCGATCAAAAGAACACCACCCAAAACCGCGGCCATCAGAATGTCACGTTGCCCAAACAACGCACCCAGATCCCGCAGGTAAGGTCCAAAAATGAACAGGGCAATCAACGCCATGATAATCGAAAAGCATCCCCCAAAGAAAGACGCGGAATAGGCGAGCGACAGCGCCTTAGACGCCTCACCCCGCCGGGTCATTGCGTACCCGTCATAGGTGGTCAACGCGTTCACTGGCGTACCAGGCGTGTTGATCAGGATCGCAGGGATCGCACCGCCGTACATGGATGACCCATAAACCCCCAACAGAAGGACAAGGCTGACCAAATCATCCAGAAACACAGTTGCGGGTAACAAGATCGCAATCGCAATGGCAGGGCCGATACCGGGAACAGCGCCGATGATCAAACCGCCAACCGACCCAATCACAATGGACAACAGCACAGCGGGCTGCATCAAACTGTCCAGACCTGTCAAAAACGCGTCCATCCCCAGCCCCTAAAAATACGTCAACATAAACGCGCGGGTGGCTGTGGGCAGTTGATCATAGAGCCAAATGCTGACCGGTGTTTTGATCTGCAACATCGTGCGAAATACCAATACAACGGCAATGCTGGATGCCACACCAATCAGCATCCAACGCCCGCTGCGATAACCCAAACGCCAGGTTAGGAATGTGCCCAAAATCAATGTGGATACCAAATATCCAAGGATCGGCACGATCAATGTATAGCCAATGAAATAGACCACATATTCCAGCGCAGCAGCATATTTCGTCAGCTCAAAAGAGGCGCTGGTGGGCAACAGAAATCGTTTGCGCCACGCCGTTTCTTTCCATGATGCCCGCAGGTTCCAAAGCGCCGCAGGCACAAAAATCAACAGGCATAACATGGGTGCGACCCAAGACTGTTTCAAAATCCGGCCGAACCGTGTGACACGACCATCAATATCGGCAAGCCCGAATTGATAGGCCAAATAGGTGCCGAAATCATCGGGCAGTTTGCGACCCTCCCACCCTGTTTGGGTCCAAAAGAACGCAAGAAAGAACAGGGCGATCCCTGCGGCCACGAATGAAATTTGAAGATCCCCCCGCCCCCGTGAGAACTTGAACAAGTTTTCAACCTTCACCTTTTTGTCAGGTGGGCATTCGCTTTGAAATTTTTGGGTTGCATCAAATGGCAGGGCGTCTTCGAACAGATACAGATCTTTCACATCGGCCTTTTGGGTTGTCATGTCATGCACCCCCGCGAACAACTGAAGGCGCTGCAAAAGCGGCCGTCGTTGTATCTAAGCTGGTGACTTGATGTGACATATTCGCCCCCTCCCCAAGGGCTGTCTGCACACCAAATCCCAGTGTGATTTCCCGACATAAAAAATCTGCACGAAAGATACTTAACATGTCAAGCATTTAACCAAACTGATTTCCAAACAACCATCTGCGTCACTTAACTGAAATACGCGGCCATTGTTTTGTTCCTTTATTCAAACGCGATATCGACATGGCCGAATGGCCCAAAGTCCGCGATGATCTTTGCCCCAGACGGGCATTCAACAGGCCGGATAAAGCTGCCCGACAGGATGATTTGGCCGGGTTCGATGGATTGGCCGTATTGCGCCATGCGACGCGCCAACCATACGACGCTTTCGACAGGGTCGTTCAGAACCCCTGCCCCAAGGCCGGTTTCCTCGACCTCTCCATTTCGTGACGTGATTGCCCCCACCCAACGCAGATCAAAGGCATCGACGGCATGGCGTTCCGGCCCCAAAACCACACCGGCATTTGCGGCATTATCACTGATCGTATCAAACACCGTGCGGGTTTTGCCCGTTTTCGCGTCAACCCTGACAATCCGGGTGTCCAAGATTTCGATGGACGGCGCGACGTAATCCGTGGCGGCAATCACATCCGCGCGGGTGACATCAGCCCCACCAATCGCGGACTTCATGACAAAGGCAATCTCGGCCTCAATACGCGGCTGAATAAACCGCCCCTTCGGCACTGTGCCCCCATGATGAAAAACCATGTCGTCAAACAATATTCCGCTGTCAGGGATGTCGATATTCAAGGCATACTGCATGGCTTTGGACGTCAGCCCGATCTTCCACCCCACAACGGATCGCCCTTGCGCCAGCTTGGCGCGGTAAATCGCATTTTGAATGGCATAGGCATCGTCCATGCCCATGTCAGGATGGCGCTTGGTCAATAAGCCGATCTGATCGCGTGTGGCTTCTGCCCGCAATAAATCATCGGCGACTTTGGCGTGATCTTTTGGGGTCATACTCCCTCATCCTCGATCGTGTTGCGCAAAGTGCCGATGGTGTTCACCTCAACCTCCACCACATCGCCAGGTTTCAGGTATTGCGGCGGATCCAGCCGGGCGCCTGATCCTGTTGGGGTGCCCGTCACAATGATATCGCCCGGCTGCAATTCCATAAAGGTTGAGATATATTCGATCTCCCGCCGGATCGGATGCATCATCCGTGACAAAACATCATTCTGGCGTTCTTCACCATTCACGCGGGTAATGATCTGCGCATCATCCAACAATGCATGGTCAGTGAACGCCACCAACCACGGCCCAAGTGACGCAGACCGGTCCCAGTTTTTGCCTTGAGTCACATTGAATTTCGCATGCCGCACCCAATCGCGGATCGTGCCTTCGTTACAAATGGTGATGGCTGCGATGTGGTCATAAGCATCAGCCTGCGCGATGCGGCGACCAGCTTTGCCAATCACAATCGCAACCTCACCTTCATAATCCAACTGGTGGCTTTCGGGGGGCCGAATCAACGGGCGGTCGTGGCCCGTGAACCCTGTTGCAAATCGGGGAAATAGGGACATGTATTTCGGCTGTTCCGATCCATCTTTGTATTCGGCGTTCCGGTCCGGAAAGTTGACTCCGACGCACAGGATACGGCGGGCATTGGGCAGGACCATTTCGTACGTGAAATCCGTATGGGTGATTGCCTTACCATCCGCAGCATCCGCCAAGGCACCCAGCCCATCGGCCTGTACCGCATCAAACAGGGTTGGCCACTGCGGGAAAACATCATTCAACGCAATTATGCCGCCATCAACAACAGCGCCAAAGAATGTTTCCCCACCACTGGAATAGGTTGCAAATTTCATGTCATGGCCTCCCAGACCTCTTGCACGACATCGGCCACCATCATGACATCTTCGCGCGTTGTATCGAATTGCCCCACTTGGACCCGAATGATTTTGCGTCCATCAAAGGCGCCTTGGGTCAGGTAAATCCGCCCATCATCGTTGATGGCATCCACCAGCCGCTGTTGCGTGGCATCATCACCCGGACAGCGGAATGAAAACAGGCTGAGGATCGGATCAGTGACAATCTCGAATCCGTCTTTCGCGCGGATCTCTTCACATAACTCTTCCGCCCAAGCGACATGATTGCGAATACGGGATTGCAACCCTTCCAACCCATAAGCGCGTATAAGGAACCAAAGTTTCAAGGCGCGGAACCGGCGGCCAAGTTGGATCGTCCATTCGGAATAATTCGTAACCGTCTGACCGCTGGTCTTCAAATATTCCGGTTCGATCTTTAACGTATCTAACTGCGGGGTCGCATCGCGCAGAAACTGGATCGAACAATCGAACTGCGCGCCAAGCCATTTGTGCGGGTTGAACACGATTGAATCATACGCATCCACACCTTCCCAGAACGCGGCATGAAATTCCGGGCAGATCATTGCTGACCCGGCCCAAGCTGCGTCAAGATGCGCGTACAGATCGTGTTTCTGTGCAACTTTTGCCACTGCAGCCAGATCATCGCAGCCCCCCACACCAGTGCCGCCGGTGATCGCGATAACCCCGGCGGGGGTGTGGCCGGCGGCAATGTCGGACTGAATGGCGGTGGCCAACGCATCCGTATCCATCGCAAACCGTGGGCCTTGGGTTGGGATTTTCACCAGATTGTCCTGCCCAATGCCGGCCACCCAACAGGCGCGGTCGATGGACGAATGAACCTGATCGGAACAGTATATCCGCAGGTGGCCTTTGCCCGCCAACCCTTCCCGATTGCCCGTAAATCCCGTGGCACGTTCACGCATGGTCAAAACGGCGGACAATGTGGCCGAAGACGCAGAATCCTGAATGACACCCGTATACCCATCCGCAAGGCCCAGCGCCTGACGCATCCAATCAATCATCCGGCCTTCAAGTTCGGTCGCGGCGGGCGATGTTTGCCACAACATACACTGCGCTGCGACCGTATTGACCAACTGTTCGGCCAACATGGATGGCGGCGCGGCGTTGGCGGGGAAATAGGCAAAGAACCGGGGATGCTGCCAATGGGTCATGCCGGGCATAATGATGTCTTCAAAATCGCGCAGGATTGCATCCATATTTTGGGGATGCTGCGGGGGACCGTCCGGAACACCGGCGGCAATATCCCCCGGCTTGGTCTGGGCACGCACCGGGCGGTCGCGCAGGGTTTTGTGATACTGCGCACCCCAGTCCGCAATCTGTTTACTGTAATCTGCAAACTCGTCCCAGTTCATGGTGCGATGATCGGACTGGCTTGAATTTCGGAGTCCTTCGTATCGACGCCCACAAAGGTTGTGCCATGCTTAAACCAGCTTTCGGGTGCTGCGGCCCCCCACAGGGTCTGGCGCTGTGGGTCCTTCAGATCCCATTTGATCGGCTCAAGATCGGGATCGACGGTTTGGTAGTCTGAACAGTAAATCTCAATCCGGTGCCCATCAGGATCAAGGATATACAGGAAAAACGCATTCGAAATCCCATGTCGCCCTGGCCCGCGTTCGATGTTTGTCACGTAACCCGTGGTTGCCATAAGATCGAGCAGGTCAATAATGTTCAGTGGTGTTGGCACCCAAAACGCAAGGTGATGCATGCGCGGCCCGGTGCCATTGGTAAACGCCATATCGTGCACGCCACCCTTACGGTGCATCCATGCGGCCCACAGTTTTTTGCTGTCCGCATCTTCTGTGTACTCCGTCACGCGAAACCCCATTTCGGAATAAAACGCAACAGATGCATCCACATCATGGCTGAAGCAGTTGAAGTGATCGATGCGCAGCGGCTTCACCCCACGATACAGCGCGTATTTCTGGTGGATGGGCTCTAACCGATCCATCTTGTGATAGAACTCCAACGGAATACCCATGTTGTCCGACGTGAGCAGCGTGCGCCCCTGATACGGGCGATCCACCCATTCCGTTGGGCGGCCTTTGCTTTCAAACCAGGCTTTCGCGCGGTCCAGATCGGCTTCATCAAAGGTTTTGAAGCCCATCACTTCTACCGTGCCGGGCTGGTCGGATTTTTGTAGGATCACACAATGGTGGCCACGTTCCTCCATCGCGCGCAGATAGATATGACTGTCATCTTCATCAGTGACCTGCATGCCCAGAATATCTGTGTAAAACGTGCGAGAAGCGTTCAAATCTTTGACGTTCAGACAAACATGAGACAGCCGGATTGTGTTAAAATCAGGATACAGGTTCGGCGAAGGTACGGGCATCTTAAAGCGCTCCCAATTTGGTGATCTTGTGCTGACCGGTGGCAAAACCAATGTGCTTTTGTTCCATATAAAATTCAAACGACCAGTCCCCGCCGTCGCGACCAATCCCGCTGGCCTTTACCCCGCCAAATGGTGTCGGCAGGTGGCGCACGTTTTCCGAATTCACCCAGATCATCCCAGCTTCCAACTTGTCCGTAAAGCGCAGGGCCCGGGTCAGGTCATTGGTCCAGACATATCCCGTCAGGCCATAGGCGGTGTCATTGGCCATTTCCAACGCCTCTTCCTCTGTGCTGAAAGGAATGGAGGTCAGAACAGGGCCAAAGATTTCTTCTTGTGCGATGCGCATCTGGTTGTTGGCTTGTGTGAACAATGTTGGGCGCACGAAATACCCTTCATCACCCACCGCTTCGCCACCCGCCGCGATGGTCGCCCCGTCTTCTTTGGCAATGTC
>JAHDCF010000030.1:18671-36033 GCA_020630015.1 Planktomarina sp.
GTATCGGCCCCTTGCTTGGTGATCAGGCTGCCCGTGCGGCTTTCGCCGACAAAGGCAATCGCCTTAATCTTGGGATGTTCGCACAGCGCTTTCCCAACCTCTTCGCCATAGCCGTTTACGGTGTTCAAAACACCAGCAGGCAAACCGGCCGCTTCCGCAATTTCCACCAACACGCGCGCTGTAACCGGTGATGCCTCGGCCGGTTTGTGAACAACGGTGCAACCGGCGGCCAATGCTGGTGCGATCTTCCACGTCGACAGCATAAACGGCGTGTTCCATGGCGTAATCACGCCAACAGGCCCAATCGGCACGCGGGTCGTGATATTCATCAGCGTCGGCGATTTCAGGTGTTGCCCATCCCGTGCCTGAATAACCTGATCGGCAAAATACCGAAAGTTTTCAGCCCCGCGCAGGGCGGCTTTGGACATGAATTTGTAAGCCTGTCCCGTGTCCCAGCATTCACACAGGGCGATTTCTTCTGCCCGCGCTTCAATGCCTTCGGCAATCGCAATCATGATCTTTCTGCGTTGGGCCGCGGGCATATCCCGCCATTCGGCGAATGCATCATGGGCGGCTTGTGCGGCCTGATCGATATCCGATTGTGAACCATGGGCAACGTCACAAATGACGGACTTATCAACAGGTGAAATCGTCTGGAAAACGCCGTTTGATCCGGCCACATCTTTCCCTGCAATTCGGTTGGCGATGCCTGTTTCTTGGAACCGGGCAAGGTATCCGCTCAATTTGGAAATGTTTTCGTCAAGAACGGTCATGCGTTGTCCTCCAAATGGTCACGGACGTTTCCGAATTTCGGTGAAAGATTGGCGTCTATATCGCGCATTTCAGCGGAAAGGGCGATGGAATGTGTTGCCATCGCAGGTGCCATGAATTGCTTCATCACATCAAAGATTTGTTCGACCGCTGATTGCTTTACGTCTTGCGGGCGGCCTTCGCGCAATCTGATGCTAAGATCGATAAACCCATGCTTGGGGTTGCCATCGGCCATTGCAACATGATCAACACGAATGGCGCGCACACGAATGCCTGCGGTGGGAAATGTATCAATCAAAGATGCCTCGGCGCGGATGGTTTCGCACAGTGCACCCATATCAATCACCTGATCAAGGTTTGCAGAGTATTCAATCTGAAAATGCGGCACGTATATTCCTTAACATGTTAATTGTTACCACGTTAAATAGCCAATAACAGTGTTGTCAACAGCCCACCCAAAGTGCATCTGAGGTTTTATGGCAAAATCGCTTCCATCCACGGGACGTTCCCTTCCGATCGCGCTTATCCGGGCACGTGAAGGCGTCATGTCCCCCATCCGCGAGATGTTGTCAGAAACAGGAATCACAGAACAACAGTGGCGTGTTCTTCGTGTGCTTGCTGAATTTGGAAGCATGGACACCAAAACCCTTGCCGACAGATCCAGCCTTTTGTTCCCAAGCCTGACACGTATCGCCGCCACGTTGCGCGACAAGGGGCTTGTGACACAAACCCGCGACGACAAAGATCGCCGGCGCCAGTTCATTGCGATCACACCCAAAGGTCAAAGCATTATTGATGGCCATGCGCCCCAAGCGGCCAACATAGTTGCAAGCTTCAAGAAAAAGCTGGGCGAAGATGATTATGAAACCCTTTTGGATCTGCTGAACCGTCTTGATCCCGGCGCGTAAGATTAGACCGATATTGTTCCATCCCGTCGCCACCGATCAAAAATGTCTAATGCCGTTTCAGCAAATTCTGCATCGTTGATGTGACAAGGAATGCGATGGGCCTGAACCGTGTCGGGCAGATGCGCTTCCAGTTCCTTGAAAAACGCTGCCAACCCTTCAGGATTGTGCAGATCTGCGCCATCCCGATCCCATTCGCCCAACCCATGTTCAGGCAGGATCAAGGCAACAGGCCCCTTCGCCTTGCCCAATTGGTCACAATGGGCACGCGCGACCAGCTCTGTCTCTTTGGCCTGCAAAACGATTGAGGTCAGCAAACGATTGTGCGCGTGTTTCAAATGATGGTCCCATTTCACATCAATCGGTTGCCATCCGACGACATCCACCAAATCATAACATCCCGGGGCAACGATTTGCGGTGTACCGTGTGCACCCGCATTGGTCAGCCGATCCGCCCCAGCAGAAATATTTGACCCATTCACATGGTTCCCCAACTCCTGCGTACAAAAATCAAAGACACAGGCAAAAGCCCCCTGCCCCGCCAAGCTTTCAAAGGCGCGACCGCCCATACCAGTGGCATGGAAAACAGCAACTTCAAACCCGCGTTCTTCCAGCGCAGGTTTCAGGGGGATTACATATTTCAGCGCAGATGTGCCCAGCGACATCATGCCGATCAGGGGTTTGTCCGGATCGGGCTTTTGCACGGCGCGGGCAGCGCCCAGAACGGCACCTGCAGCCTGTGACAATGATGCCTTACAAACAGAGTTCAATCCATAAAGCCCGCCCGCCCACAAGATCATCTGCGTATCCGCCGCCAGCCGTTCCGCCGGGATCAGCGGGGAAAAGGAAACGGTAGAAACAATGTATTTTGGAACCCCCAATGGAAGCGCCGACGTTACATCCAGCGCCAGATCGGTGCCCATGGTCCCGCCCAGAACAATCGCACCATCGAACTTGCCCTCGGCATACAGCCGCGCGGCCAGCAGGCTGGCGCCCTTGGCCATGATTTGCATCGCGTGATTTTCGTCACCACTGTCGATGGCGGCTTGGATGGAACTGCCGCCTTCGGCTGCAACATCATGTTTTGAATAGTCCGTGGGTTGGGATGGATCGCCCAGAACGGACACGTCCATCGTCACCACGTGCCCACCCTGATCGCGGATGACGTCGGCCAGAAATCCCAGCTCATCATCTTTGGTGTCATAGGTCCCGATGACCAAGATTGTTTTGTCCGTCATAGCTTGATCCACGCGGTTTTCAGCTGTGTGTATTTTTCCAACGCATGCAGAGATTTATCGGACCCGTTGCCCGATTGACCCACACCGCCCAGCGGAACCGTGCCATCCGCACCGCCATAAGTGTTGATGTGCATGACACCCGTCCGCACACAACGCACCATCCGATGCGCGCGGGACAGGTTCGATGTCCACGCAGCACCCGCCAAGCCATAGACGGTGGAATTGGCAAGCGAGATGGCCTCTTCCTCTGTCTTAAACGGCGTGACGCCAAGCACGGGTCCGAACACCTCTTTCTGGGCCAAGGTCGCATCGCGGGTCACGCCAGTTACGATTGTGGGTGCCATGTAATAGCCACCGGTTTCTTGCAAAATGCGGTCCCCACCCAGCGCAATTTCCCCACCCTCAGCCAGGGCTGTTTTCACAAAGCCAAGGTTGGCGTTCAACTGTACTTCAGAATTCACCGCCCCAATGTGCGTGTCCACCTTCAACGGATCGCCCACGCGCATGGCGGCAGATGCCTTGACCACAGCTGCCACAAATTCATCATGAATTGATGCTTCAACCAATAACCGGGATCCTGCCACACATACCTGTCCGGAATTGCGAAATATGCCTGCGGCCGCAACCTTGGCGGCTTCATCCAGATTTGGGGCATCCGCAAACACCATGTTCGGGGATTTTCCGCCAAGTTCCAGATACACGCGCTTCATATTCGACCGCGCGGCATATTCCATCAAACGGCGGCCCGTGGCACCCGACCCCGTGAACACCAAAACGTCCACATCCATGGACAGACCCATCGCCTCTCCCACCACACGGCCCTCACCAGTCACAGCGTTCAAAACACCCGGGGGCAGGCCTGCCTCCAATGCCAATTCACACATGCGCATCAACGACAGTGATGCCGTTTCTGAAGGTTTAACAACGACCGAATTGCCCATCGCCAAAGCAGGCCCCAATTTCCACGCCCCAATCATCATCGGGAAATTCCATGGGATTATCGCGCCCACGACACCAACAGGTTCTTTGTGGATCATACCCAGAATGTCGTTTTGTGTGGGGGCGATTTCCCCATAAACCTTATCCAAGGCTTCTGCGTAATACCGGATCGTCGCGGCCGCAGACCCGGGTTCCGCCTTCAGCGCCATTCCGATTTCGGTGCCATTGTCACGCACCCCCAAAACCGCAAGTTCCAAGGCATTTACTTCAATCAAGTCCGCCCATTTGAGCAGCACCTTCTTTCGCGCCGCAGGTGATTGCCCTGCCCAACGTCCGTCTTCAAACGCCACACGGGCCGATGCAATGGCCGCATCCATATCCGCCACTGTACCGGCGGCGGTGGTCGTCAGGACCGTGCCGTCGATGGGCGAAACAATATCAATGACCGCGCCGTCAGATGCAGGGACAGATTTGCCGTCAATCAAATTATGAAACTGGGGAACAGGTAAAGCCCGGAGGCTGTCGATCTGCGCTTGATCCATGGTGTCACCTATCTGGCAGTTAAGCCGTGCGTTGTTAGAGGAAATTCGAACCCTTGCCCATCATCTCTGAAATAGAAATTTGGGATCTGATACGAACTCACCCCTGATTGGTTCATATATTGAACCGATGTTATGAAAAAAGATTGCCTTGTTAAGTTCTTTGTGTCAATTTAAATTTTGAATAGCGATAGAAAGCACCTGCAAAATGTCGTCGACAACCAAAGCCCTTGATCTGTTGACCTATTTTTCAGCAGTTCACCCTGAAATCGGGTTGTCCCAGTTGTGTAAGCTTGCCGGGCGCGACAAAGCCACAACGTACCGACACATCGAAGCCCTTGCAAAATCTGGATTGATCGAAAAAAATCCAGTTTCCCGTCAGTATCGCCTTGGACCTAGTGTAATGAAATTGGCACAAGTGCGCGAAGCCACGGTTCCGCGGAAAGAAACCGCATTGGCGTCTATAAAAACACTGGCCAAGATCACGGGTGAAACGGCACATGTCACCATATTGTCTGGTGATACGTTATACGGATTATGCGAATGTGAATCGCCCCTGCATGGAATTCGCGCCGTTATTGATATCAACACTTTTCCGCTTCATGCGACCGCATCTGGGCTGTGCGCATTGGCCTTTGGGCCTGAACAATTGGTTGATGCTGCGATCAAAAACATGCGGTCTCATACGTCGATGACACCAACAACCAAAGCCGACCTGATGCGCGTCGTGGGCTTGATCAAAGAAACTGGGTTTGGTCGGGCGGAAAAGACATTCGAAGATGAAATCGAAGGTGTCGCCGCCCCTGTGTTTGATCAAAGCGGCCAGATGGCTGGCGCGGTTGCGGTGGCCTGCGTTACATCACGATTTGGCCCGGCAACGGAACGCACCATCAAAACTGAACTGGTCCTTGCAGCGCGCGAAATTTCCCGCAACTGGGGTGGTGCAATCCCATCCCATGTTGAATCAGCCTGGGCCAATTCCCTTTCCACATCCAACACATTGGAACCTGCCAAATGAAAGACTCCAACTTTCTAAAAGAAAACAACGCACGCTTTATGTGGCATCCGATGACATCCCCCCAAGACAGTATTGCGCACCCACCAAAGATTGTGACGAACGCTGATGGCGTTTCCATCACAGACATCGATGGCGACCGGGTTGTCGACGCTGTTGGCGGCCTTTGGAATGTGAACCTTGGGTATTCCTGCCAACCGGTAAAAGACGCCATCGCCGCCCAGTTGGACACCCTGCCCTATTATTCGACCTTTCGTGGCACGACGAATGATGCGGTGATTGAGCTGTCCTATGAGTTAAGCGAATTCTTCGCCCCCGATGGCCTGACCCGCGCATTCTTTACATCGGGCGGGTCAGACAGTGTGGAAACGTCTCTACGTTTGGCACGGCAATACCACAAACTGCGTGGCGAAGAGGGCCGCACCAAATTCCTGAGCCTGAAAAAAGGATATCACGGCACACACATTGGCGGCGCATCGGTGAATGGCAACGCCAATTTCCGCAACGCTTATGAACCGCTGTTGCCCGGGTGTTTTCACATCCCAGCGCCCTATACGTACCGCAACCCGTTCAATGAAACCGATCCTGAAAAACTGGCCCAACTGTGCCTGCAGGCATTGGAGGATGAAATTGCATTCCAAGGGGCCAACACCATTGCCGCGATGATCATGGAACCCATTCTGGGTGCTGGCGGTGTCATTCCGCCCCATCCTTCCTTTGCCCCGGCGGTGCAGGAAATCTGCAACCGCAATGGTATCTTGCTGATTACTGATGAAGTCATCACCGCCTATGGCCGGACGGGTGCTTGGTCTGGCGCGCGTCTTTGGGGCATTCAGCCCGACATGATGGCAACCGCCAAGGCCATCACCAACGGATATTTCCCGTTCGGCGCGGTGATGCTGGGCGAAAAGATGGTTCAGATGTTCGAGGACAATCCCACCGCCCGCATCGGGCACGGTTACACCTATTCGGGCCATCCTGTCGGGGCGGCGGCGGCATTGGCCTGCCTTGCCGAAACCAAACGTTTGAACGTCATCGAAAATGCGGCGGCACGGGGGACGCAGCTGTTCGAAGGATGTAAAGCGCTGATGGAAAAATATGACATCATCGGCGATGTGCGTGGTGGGTATGGTTTGATGACTGCCATTGAAATGGTCAGTGATCGTGGATCGAAAAAACCAATTTCGGCAGATGTTGCCACCATCGTTCAGGAAACTGCCTATCAAAACGGCGCGATGGTGCGGGTATCGGGCCCCAACCTGATCCTGTCCCCGCCTTTGGTTCTGACCGAAGCCGACGCAGACACAATCCTGGCCGCGCTTGATGCCGGGCTCAACGCAGTTTGAAAGATGACAACATGACTGAAAATTACGTGGCCCTGTTGGGCACCAAAGGCGGCCCAGCGGTTCGGCCCGGATCGTCCATGCCAACATCGAACCTGTTTGTGATGAATGGGCAAAAAATCGTGGTTGATTGCGCCTTGGGCGTCACACGCGGATTGATTGATCAAGGGATGCCCTTGCAATCCCTGGCAACGATCGTGATCAGCCACATGCATTCGGATCACTATCTGGAACTGGGGCCATTGATCCACACAGCTTGGACCTCGGGCCTGAAGACGGACGTAACCATCTATGGGCCAGACGGGATCGATGTGTATTGGGAAGGGTTTCTGGCCTCTATGAAGGCGGATATTGATCTGCGGATCGAAGATGAAGGCCGCCCAGACATTCGCGATTTGGTGCACATTCAAACAATCGATGCAGGTATCGTGTTTGAACGGGACGGTCTGTCGGTCACGGCCATCCGCAACGAACATCCGCCACTGGTTGATACCTTTGCCTTTTCCTTCAAAACGGCGAACCACCATGTGGTTTTCTCTGGCGACACTGCCCCCATCACGGCCTTGTCTGATTTTGCATCTGGTGCCGATCTCTTAATCCACGAAGCAATGCTTGAATCGGCCCTACCCGCCCTGATGGAACGCATCGGCAATGGATCGGATAAACTGATGGCCCATTGGCTGCGATCCCATACATTTGCCCATGACGCTGCAATTACGGCACAGAATGCAGGCGTGAAACGGCTGGCCCTGTCGCACCTGATCCCATCAGACGATCCAACCTATGGGACCAAAGATTGGGAAACGGCCTGCGAAGGGCATTTCGACGGTGAATTGATCGTCGGATACGACGGCATCAGGATTGATCTTTGACGACCGCACAATTTCAATCCGATCGCGCCCGTATAACAGGGTCGACACAAGACCACCCTGAAAATCCACCCATCCATGCCATTCTCAGTCAAAAACGCTGACCTGTTGTTTGATACTTTGGACGAGGTGATGACCGATGATGGCGTCAAGGTTTAATTGGTTGTGAGCGCACGCAAGGAAGCCGGATAACAAAGTCTGGCCAACCCGCCGCCCTTAAAGCGGGAAAGATGTTGGCGCACCAAGTTCATTTGGATAATATCCAGCCCGCTGCCCAATGATATTTGTGTTGCTTTGATTTTGTCATCTAAACCCACCTCAACTACTGGGGCGGGTAATAGGGCGGACCCATCACCTGATATGAGAAACAAAACACTGTCTTCGGCTGTCAGATCTTTTAACTTTTGTTCAATATACCGGCTTGCTTTCAAGCCACTTCCGTCAGGTTTGGGGTGACCAGCTGAAAAAACCTCAATGCCGGGTGTGTTTTCTGCGTTTTCATAGTTTGTAATGGCAATGGCAGTTTGAGGAATTCCGGTAGGACTGTGTTGAAGCGCCTCTTTGGCCATTGAAATGGCAGCTTTGCCGATCGAAATGACTAACAAGCGACCGTTGGGACGCCGAATTGGATTTTTAATTAGCTCCGATCGAACGGCTGTTGCGGGATCTGCCGCTTTGACGCCGATGTCGAAGAAATTGCGGGCCAAAGCCCGCAAATCAATATCGTTCATTTTATCCGGCAATCTGCTTTGCTTTTTCCACCAAAACTTCGGCCTGACGAATTGAGGCATAGTCAATAAGTCGCCCATCCAATGAAACTGCCCCTTTGCCAGCCGCTTCTGCCTCGGCCATGGCCTCTAAGATGCGATTTGCTTTGGTGATTTCTGCTTCTGACGGGCTCATTACCTCGTTCGCCAGTTCAATTTGGCTCGGGTGGATCGCCCATTTGCCTTCACATCCCAGCACAGCGGCGCGGTATGCGGCGGCTTTGTATCCCTCCGGATCAGAGAAATCGCCAAACGGCCCGTCAATCGGGCGCAGACCGTTTGCCCGTGCCGCGACCACCATACTTGCCAATGCGTGGTGCCACATATCGCCCCAATGCACTTGCCGCGATCCGTCTTCAGCAGGATCAGTTAGAACCGAATAATGTTCGTTCACGCCGCCAATGACAGTGGTGCGTGCCCGCATGCTGGCAGCATAGTCGGCAACGCCGAAATGCAGGCTTTCATTTCGCTTGGATGCGCCCGCAATTTCGCTCACGTTTTGCATGCCCAAAGCCGTTTCAATGATGTGCTCAAAACCGATGCGTTTTTTATACCCTTTTGCATCCTCAATCTGGGTTACCATCATGTCCACCGCATAGACATCTGCAGCGGTTCCCACCTTGGGGATCATGATCAAGTCAAGCCGTTCGCCAGCCTGTTCAACAACGTCCACAACATCGCGATACATATAGTGCGTGTCCAAGCCGTTGATCCGAACCGACATGGATTTGTTGCCCCAGTCGATATCATTTAGGCCTTGAATGATGTTCTTACGTGCCTGTTCTTTTTCGTCAGGGGCGACTGCATCTTCGAGATCCAAGAAAATGACATCAACGTCAGATTTGGCAGCCTTTTCAAACATTTGCGGTTGTGAGCCCGGGACTGCAAGCTCGCTTCTGTTCAGGCGTCCGGGGGCTTGTTCGATGGGGTGAAATGACATGATTTAACGCTCCTTCATGCGCTGGTTGATTTGCATGACGACCAGAAGAAGAAGCTAAAATTAACGATGTCAAGAAATATTTTTGCGTACAAATGTATGCAAACGAAAGAAAATTACTCGATGAATCCCTCGGTCGCTAGGCGCGAAGAATAGTAAAATGCGATGGCCTGAGATCGGTTTTTAACATCCAATTTTTCATAAAGATTTGAGAGATGAAATTTGACTGTATTTGTCGAGATTTCGAGCTCTGCGGCCAGTTCTTTGTTCGTCAGTCCAGTGGCAAGTTTTTCCAGCATCGTGCGTTCGCGTTTTGACAGTTGCTGGATCGGGTCCTGAGACAGCTCCCTGACATCCAAAAACGGAAAAACCATCCTGCCTTCCGAAACGTCGACACAAGTCTTCAACAAACCTTGCACATCGCTGGACCTCGGGGCAAAGCCGGCAGCCCCTGCCGCCATGGCCAATCGCGGGTGATCACCGGTCGCCTCGCCATAAACAACCAGTCGCGGCGCATTTTCCTGTTCGCGGAGGACCTCGATCAGTTTTGCCCCGCCCAAAATTGGCAATGACCAGTCGATGACGCCGATCTGGACAGGAATGCGCATGACCGTACTTAGAAATCCTTCGGCGGAGGCAGAGGTCGCGATCAAGGCGAATCGCGGGTCTTTGTCAAAGATCTCGGACATCGCCGATAGAACCAGTGGATTGCTATCTGCCAGAACGATGCTGATTGGCGACGCTGTGATGACTATCATAAACTTCTCCGACCTTTATGCAAAAAACCTACCCATTAGTATAGGGCAAATTTGGTATGCAATGGAATACTTAGACTAAAGAGTAGTTAAAAAGCCACCCATAAAGATACCCAAAAGCAGGAGTAATGCATGTTTCCTAAAAAATCAAATCGGATCATGCTTTGAGCAACGAAACCAGACATCCACCCAACAGGGGACCAAAACAATGACCCATCCTGCGATCTTTCCTCAGCTTGAAATCCCTGAAACTTTGGCAGCGGGTCCCGGGCCGGGCAACACGGACGCGCGTGTTCTGGCGCGTTTTGCTGCGGCTGGCGTCGCAGATCACATGCAGCCCGATGTCTTGCGGGGTATGGTGGAAGCGAAACATATGCTGCGCCACGTGTGGGGTACAAAGAACGTCCATACCTTCGGTGTTGCAGGAACCGGATGGTCTGCATTGGACATGATGTTTTCCGCCGTGCGACCCGGTGACACGGTTGTGGCCTTCACCAATGGTACTTTTTCCGGCATCGACGGGCTGACGCTGCGGATCAAAGCTGCAACGGCCGAGGAGTTGGCCGAAAACAGTTTGAACCCGCAACCCTCCAGCGTGACAATCGTTGAAATTCCGCATGGTCAATCTGTGAAGGGCGAAGTTGTTGAGAAGGCTTTGGCCGAACACAAACCGAAATGGGCCTTTATGGCGCATTGGGAAACGGGATCAGGTCGCATAAATGACTTGCAGGGATTTTCGGATGCTTGCGTCACCCACGGGGCCATGGGTTTGGTTGATGCTGTATCCTCCCTTGGCGTAGAAGACTTTAAAATCGATGACTTCGCGGGCGTCGCTGGCTGGGCGTCTTGCCCACAAAAGGGCATATGTTGTTTGCCACTGACCTATGCCCCAGTTTCATTCACGGACCGCTATATTAGCGAACTTAAAGCGAATGGTGCCGCTACCTATGCCAACCATCCTATCTTTGAAGCGCGTCATTGGGGCATTGTCGATGGTCAAGACGTTGAAAAGGGCACTTACCATCGCACACATTCTGGATACGCCGTTGCCGCTTTCCATGAATCCTTGCGACTAACATTGGAGCAAGGTGTTGCGAACCGGGCGAAGTCCTACTGCCATCACGAAAGCGTATTGCGCGACGCCGTGGAACTTATGGGTTGTGAAGTCACGTCCAATATGACCAGTCTTGTGGTTTTGAATTTACCGGAAAGTTTGGCCGGGCGCGAAATGGAATTGGTACAACATTGCCGCGCGCAGAATTTTGGAATTTGGCCTACGCTCAGCGAGCCGGTACAGGTGCGTATTGGAATTCTGAACCAATTGACCCGCCACGCTGTGACTGAAATCATCAACCGCTTTGCACAAGCAATCCGCGATTTAGGCGGTGAAGTTTCACAAGCTGACCTCGATGTGTTGTTGGATGCGCGCTACGGCGTTAGCGTCGCGGCAGAATAGGGGGCGGTCATGGATATACATGAATACCAGGCCAAAGAGCTGTTATCGAATTTTGGTGTAGAGGTTCCCCCGGGTGCCTTGGCCTATAGCCCCGAACAAGCCACATATCGTGCGCGCGAAATGGGCGGCGACAAGTGGATTGTTAAGGCACAGGTTCATGCCGGGGGCCGCGGCAAGGCTGGCGGGGTCAAGCTGTGTGAAACCGACGTGGAAATCCAAGAAGCCTGCGAGGGTATGTTTGGCCAGAAACTGGTGACGCATCAAACGGGTTCAGAAGGCAAAGGCATCTATCGCGTTTATGTCGAAGGTGCGGTGCCCATCGCCAAAGAGTTTTATCTGGGCTTTGTGTTAGATAGGTCATCCCAGCGGATCATGATCGTGGCCAGCGCCGAAGGTGGCATGGAAATCGAAGAAATTTCTGCCGAACGTCCCGATAGCATTGTGCGTTCAACCGTCGAACCTGCGGTCGGGTTGCAAGATTTCCAGGCCCGTGAAATCGCGTTTAAATTGGGCATTGAACCCGCATTGACGCAAAAGATGGTTCGCACGTTGCAAGGCTGTTATCGCGCGTTCACGGATCTTGATGCGACAATGGTGGAAGTTAATCCACTGGTCGTTACTGGCGATGATCGCGTTGTTGCATTGGATGCAAAGATGACCTTCGACGACAACGCCCTATTTCGTCATCCACAGGTCAGCGAATTGCGCGACAAAAGCCAAGAGGACCCGCGTGAAAGTCGGGCTGCGGATCGTGGATTGTCATACGTCGGATTGGACGGAAATATTGGCTGCATCGTGAACGGCGCGGGCCTGGCGATGGCGACAATGGACACTATTATGCTGGCTGGTGGTGAGCCTGCCAACTTCTTGGATATCGGCGGCGGGGCCACACCCGAACGCGTTGCCAAGGCCTTTCGTCTGGTCATGTCCGATAAGAACGTTCAGGCGGTTCTTGTAAATATTTTTGCCGGGATCAACCGTTGTGACTGGGTCGCTGAAGGTGTCGTTCAAGCATTGAAAGAAGTGCAAGTCGATGTCCCTGTTATCGTTCGTTTGGCCGGAACCAACGTTGAAGAAGGACAAAAAATTCTAGCGCAAAGCGGCCTGCCTGTCATTCGTGCAAATACACTGATGGAGGCGGCAGAACGTGCTGTTGGAGCATGGCGCAACGATGTTGCAATGGGAACTCATCTAAAGGTGGCGAAATGAGTATTTTATTGGATCGTGATACAAAGGTAATCGTTCAGGGCATTACCGGAAAGATGGCCCGTTTTCATACAAAAGATATGTTGGAGTACGGCACCAATGTCGTCGGTGGCGTCGTTCCTGGCAAAGGTGGTGAAACAGTCGAAGGTGTGCCCGTATTTGATACGGTAAAGGAAGCTGTCGAGGCGACCGGTGCCGAGGCTAGTCTGGTTTTTGTGCCACCACCCTTTGCGGCAGACAGCATTATGGAGGCCGCAGATGGTGGCATTCGCTATTGCGTGTGCATAACCGATGGAATTCCCGCACAGGATATGATCCGGGTGAAACGCTATATGATGCGTTATCCCAAAGAACGTCGCATGGTTTTAACCGGGCCGAATTGTGCCGGAACAATCAGCCCAGGCAAAGCATTGTTGGGCATTATGCCGGGTCATATCTATCTGCAGGGTAACGTTGGGATCATCGGGCGTTCCGGAACCCTAGGCTATGAAGCAGCTGCGCAGATGAAAGAGCTGGGCATAGGTGTTTCGACAAGCGTGGGCATTGGTGGTGATCCTATCAACGGGTCGTCGTTCCGGGACATTCTTGAACGATTTGAAAACGACCCGGAAACCCATGTGATTTGTATGATCGGCGAAATCGGTGGACCACAAGAGGCTGAGGCCGCAGAATATATTCGAGATCATGTCACGAAGCCAGTCGTGGCCTATGTTGCCGGTTTGACCGCCCCAAAAGGCCGTACCATGGGGCACGCAGGGGCAATCATTTCTGCTTTTGGCGAAAGTGCTTCGGAAAAGGTTGAAATCTTGTCTGGGGTCGGGGTTACGGTCGCCGAAAACCCTGCAGTCATTGGCAAAACCGTCGCGTCGGTTATGGGAAAGGCAGCGTAAAATGGTGAAACCTTCTGTACTTGTCACTCGTCGCTGGCCTGCTGCTGTCGAAGCGAAGTTGGCCGAAACTTATAATGTTACCTTGAACACGGGTGATATCCCGCTTGCCCCTGCTGAGTTTCGCGATGCAATCGCTAAATTTGATGCTGTATTGCCCACTGTGACCGACAAAATTGGCGCTGACGCAATGGATGTTCGCAAACCTCAAACCAAAATCATGGGGAACTATGGGGTCGGCTACAGCCACATCTGCGAAAGCTCTGCCAAAAGACTGGGCGTAACCGTCACTAATACACCGGATGTATTGTCAGAGTGCACGGCAGATATTGCGATGACGCTGCTGCTCATGATCGCGCGTCGTGCAGGTGAAGGCGAACGTGAGGTCAGGGCAGGCGAATGGACCGGATGGCGCCCGACCCATTTAATCGGAACGAAAGTTTCAGGAAAAACTTTGGGGATTATTGGTTTTGGCCGCATTGGTCAGGAAATGGCCCGCCGTGCGCATCATGGGTTTGGCATGAAAATAATCGTCCAAAACCGCAGCAAGGTGAAGACAGAGGTGCTTGCCACCTATAATGCAACCCAAGTTGACACTGTCGAAGACCTTTTGCCGCAATGTGATTTTGTTTCTCTGCATTGTCCCGGTGGCGCTGCGAACAAGCATTTGATCAATGGCCCCCGTTTGAACTTGATGAGGGAAGATGCCTTTTTGATCAACACAGCGCGTGGTGAAGTCATTGATGAACGCGCTTTGACGCAGATGCTTATGTTTGATCTTATTGGCGGTGCCGCATTGGATGTGTTTGATGGGGAACCAAAAATTAATCCTGATCTTGCGCAGTGCGACAACCTAGTGATGTTGCCGCATCTTGGGTCCGCCACACGCGAAGCGCGTGAGGCCATGGGGTTCAGGGTGCTGAATAACCTTGATGATTTCTTTGCCGGTCGAGAGCCACAGGATCGCGTGATCTAATGGCTTTGCCGGAATTGGCTGCCGGGGATCGCTTGTTCCCGCAGTCAGACTACGTTGAAAACCTGCACCAACAGCTTCAAGCGTTGTTACGTTCTGTTTTAACAAGACGTGCTCCCGAAGTGGCGCGTTGGTTGACCGATGACATTCAAAAACCGATCCCTGAAAATTCAGATGTGTCCCCGTTCTTACAAGCGCTTACCATCCAATTCCAGCTGACGCGCATAGTGGATGAAATTGAATTGACGCGGGATCGCCGGCTTCATGAAAAGCAGGGCACCGCAACAAATCTTGACGGCACATTTGCGAATGCCTTTGCAAACGTTGCTGCAAATAAACAAGTCTTGCAGACCGCAGTCAAAAGCCTATCAATCGGTCCGACTATCACCGCACATCCCACCGAAGCTAAACGGGTGACAGTGCTGGATATTCATCGACGTATCTACCGTGCTTTGACAAAGCTGGAAACGGATCGATGGGCCCCGCAGGAGCGTGAGCGAATTTTTACCGACATCGAAGGCGAAATTGAACTTTTGTGGTTGACCGGTGAATTACGTCTGGAACGGCCAAGCCTGAGTGGCGAGATTGATTGGGGATTGCAGTTTTTTGCGGAAAGTATTTTCAATGCAGTGCCGCAGGTTTTTAATCGGTTTGAAAGTGCACTTGAAGCGCAGGGACTAGGTTCAAAAACAGCGCTTGAACCATGCATTAGATTTCATTCTTGGATTGGTGGCGACAGGGACGGAAATCCGAACGTAACCGTTGCCGAAACCAAAATAGCCATTGCAAAATCGCGCGATCAAATTTTGCGTTTGTATATACATCAGCTTGCAAGAGTCTCGGCGCGTCTAAGCATCAGTGATTTTTCAGTCGACCTGCCTGAACCGCATTTGTCACAAATGAAAGCAATTGCCGAATGTGGGGAAAACAATAGAAATCCAAATGAGTTATTTCGGCGTGTTTTGAGCACACTTGAACATCGTCTGGAGGTCAATGGATATACGCATGTGGGTCAGCTAATCGATCACCTAGATCAAGTGGACCAAGCCCTTTGCGCAATAGATGCTGAATTGCTGGCAAAACGATATGTCCGAAGGTTGCGTTGGCAAGTTTCAGTGTTTGGTTTTCGCACTGTCACTTTGGATATTCGACAAAATTCTGACATAACGACAAATGCACTTGCGTCGATTTGGGACGCGAATTCGGGTGACAGCCCAACCTATGGAACTCTGGCCTGGTCCAAACGCCTGCGAGAGGAATTGGCCCGTTCGGATTTAAGGCATGTAGATCACAACAAAATATCAGACCAAGCGGTGGAACTGTTGGCTCTGCTAGGATTTGTCAAAGACGTCAAAAATAGCGTTGATCCAGCAGCCATTGGTCCGTTCATACTGTCCATGACCCGCTCAACGGATGATATGCTTGGAGTTTATCTTTTGGCACGGTATGCGGGGTTTGGGTCTGAAACGCTTGATATCTCTGTCGTACCCCTTTTTGAGACGATTGATGATCTGCGGAATGCACCGAATATCTTGTCGGATTTGCTTTCCGTGCCGTTGGCAAGGCGTTCCATCAAAGCCCAGATCGGGACGATGGAAATCATGTTGGGTTATTCTGACAGCAACAAAGACGGCGGGTTTTTGAGCTCTGTATGGGAATTGGACCAAGCGCAGCGCAAAATTTGTCGAACGCTAGAGGGTTTTGGCCTGAAAGTTGCATTTTTTCATGGCCGCGGAGGTTCCGCCAGTCGCGGTGGTGCCCCAACGGGTCGCGCAATTGCTGCGCAACCGTCTGGCACTATATCAGGGCAACTAAGGATAACTGAGCAGGGCGAAGTTGTCTCGGCCCACTATGCCAATCGCGGAACAGCGGCGACAAGACTTGAAAGATTGGTTTCGGCAACTTTGTCGCATCGGCTTACACCGCCGCCTCAGCGTCAAAGCCCAGAACACGATACCGCGCTTGATGCATTATCAGGAATGTCTCAGGCGGCTTATTCCCTGCTTTTGAACACGCCAGGATTTATTCAGTATTTTCAGCAGGCGAGCCCCGTTGAAGAACTTGCGCAGCTCAAAATCGGTTCACGCCCAGCCCGTCGTTCGGGACTATCTGGATTGAATGATCTGCGCGCCATCCCTTGGGTATTTGCTTGGTCACAAAACAGGCACTTGATCACAGGGTGGTACGGCGTTGGAACCGCAATAGAAAGCTTTCGAAAATTCCGGGGACAGGATGGCGAAGGCTTGCTTGCGGAAATGTTCGAACAGTCAGCTTTGTTCAAGCTTGTTGTGGATGAAGTTGAAAAATCTTTATTCCAAACAGATTTAGAAGTGGCCGCCCTTTACGCTACGCTTGTGGAAGATGAAGGTATCCGATCATCGATTTTCTCCAAAATTGAAAATGAATACAATAAAACGATGGTCGCCGTGAAATTCCTGACAGGGACACAAACCATTTGTGAAAGGTTTCCAAATTTCAGGACACGATTTGAGCGTGTGGACTACGACATATCTCAAATAAATCGTTTGCAGGTGGATTTATTACGATCATCACGGGCACAAGTTGCCGAAGCTAAAACACCGATTGCTCTATTGCAATCAATGAATTCAAATTCCGCTGGTCTTGGTTGGACTGGCTAATATTAGGAACACGACCATGACCACAGCCGCCCCAATGCCTGGCTTCTTTGACGCCGAACTGGCAAATTCCGATCCCGACCTTTTTGGCGCCATCGAAAACGAACTTGGCCGCCAACGCGACGA
>JAHDCF010000031.1 GCA_020630015.1 Planktomarina sp.
CGACAGTGTCGTCGCCCAAGGATGCAATAATTGTGTCGGTACCGGTACCCATGTTGAGCAGGTCGTTTCCAAGGCCACCATCCGCGATGTCATCTCCGCTTTCGCCCATGATACTGTCATCGCCAGACCCACCTTGGATGACATCATCATTCATGCCACCTTCGATGGTGTCATTACCCTGACCACCGTCAATTGTATCGTCGCCAGAATTGCCGTCGATCAAGTCGTTGCCGTTGTTACCCAGCACCGAGTCATCGCCCGCTCCTGCTTCGATCGTGTCATCGCCGCTGGCCTTGATTCCATCACCCTGAATGGTGTCGTTGCCGTCACCACCAAAGATCGAGTCGTCATGGACACTGCCGTTGATGGTATCGTTACCCACACCACCGAAGATCGTATCGTCATCATGGCCACCCAACAGGGTGTCATCGCCACTTTCACCATAGATCAAGTCGTTATCGGTCGCACCCCAGACATAGTCGTCGTTCATGCCACCTTCGATGGTGTCATCACCCGAACCGCCAACCAGCGTGTCATCGCCAGAGTTGCCGACAATGCTATCGTCACCGGATTGGCCCTCGACACTGTCGTCGCCTGGTCCGCCAATGATCGTATCATTGCCTGCACCGCCATCGATAGTGTCATCGCCCGACTGACCGTTCAGGGTGTCATCGCCGCTTTCGCCGTTGATAACATCTGCGTTGGTGCCGCCAAGGATACTGTCCTCGCCTGATCCACCGCTGATGGTGTCGTTGCCTTCGTTGCCGCGCAATGTGTCATCACCGGCTTCGCCGTCGACGCTGTCATCACCTGACATGCCATTGATCACATCATTGCCAGTGCCACCGGTTACAATGTCATCGTTCAGGCCAGCTTGGATGGTATCATCACCTGATGCGCCATCGATGGTGTCATCACCGCTGTTGCCCAGCAAGCTGTCGTTGTTTTGACCACCGTCGATAACATCGTTGCCTTCCTGCCCAAAGATTGTGTCTTCGCCAGAATTGCCGAACAAAGTATCGTCACCCGATTCACCATCAATGGTGTCATCGCCGGTTCCTGCAACCACACTGTCGTCACCCGCACCAGCCAAGATATTGTCGTTGTCTGATCCGTCGGTATCGCCAATCGCGTCACCATTGGTGTCTGTGTAACCATCACCCATGGTATCATCATTGGATGTACCGTGCACCGTGCCGTCAGCCGCAATCGTCGCTTCTGCAATCACATTTTCGAAGTTTGTAAATGCAAGTGTGTCACCGTTCGCAAAGAAGATCGTACCATCTTCGCTATCTTGCGCGGCACCACCCGTTGGGGCGAACTCAACCGAAGCGTCACCAGAGGCACCTGTCACGTCCAGAACGTCATTGTCGCCATCGGCAACCTGGTCATCCGCGCCATCTTCGCCACCGTCGATCAGATCGGCTGACGCTTCATTAACGTAAACAGTGTCATCTCCGGATTGACCGCTGATTGTATCATCACCTGATCCACCATAGATCAAATCGTTGCCATCTGCGCCTTTAATGAACTCATTTCCAGCACCGCCGAAAATTGTGTCATCACCGAAGTTGCCGTCCAACGTGTCATTACCAGTGCCACCATAGATCAGGTCGTCCCCGCTGGTATCAATGATACGGTCTTCACCGGAATTACCGAAAACCGTGTCGTTACCCGAACCACCGTCAATGGTATCATTATTTGCACCGCCAGTGATATTATCATCACCGCTGTCACCTTGAATGGTATCTTCTCCAGAGTTACCGGTCAGACGATCGTTTCCTTGACCACCTGTGATGCTATCGTCGCCTTGACCACCGCGAAGTGTATCTTGGGTATAGCTGGGCGAAGCAATTGCATCACCGCCACCGATCAATACGTCATTGCCCGCACCGCCCGTGGCATCATCTTGACCAGCGTCACCATAGACTGTGTCGTCACCAGAACCGCCATAATGCCAATCTTTCGCACCGGTCCCACCGTAAAGAACATCGTCACCTTGATCCCCATAAAGGGTGTCTACGTTACCGCTAGCTTCGATTGTGTCGTTGCCAGAACCGCCATAAAGAAGGTCGTATCCATTGTTACCCGACCCTTCGATGATGGAGTCATCGCCCGAACCGCCGTAAACTGTGTCAGAGAAATTGCCGCCATCTAGTGAGTCATCACCAGCGCCACCATAGATCAAATCTTGACCACCGAAGGCACCGTCGATGGTGTCATTACCGCCATCGCCATACAGAGTATCATTTGTGCCAAATGATCCGCCACCTGCATCACCTCCAAAAATGGAGTCATCACCAGACCCACCGTATGCAAGGTCATTGCCGCCTTCGGTATTGATCGTATCATTGCCTCCAGCACCCAGAATAATATCATCTGTGTCAGCAATGATGTCACCATTTCCGTTGGTTGTCTGACCTGCATCATCATAACCATCGGACATATCTTCGCCGGCAGATTCACCATGCACCGTGCCGTCTGGTGAGTTACCTGTCACGACTGATTCAATCTCTGAGAACAAGATGGTATCGCCGTTTGCCAGTGTAACTGTACCAGCTTCATTATTGCCACCTGCGTAGGCCACAACTGCATCGCCAGACAACTGGCTCAGGTCCAAAACATCAATGTCGGTGTCGCCGGTATCTTCGCCGCCAACGATGGTATCATTCCCTACAGAAGCAATGATTGTGTCAGACCCTTGAGAGCCCAAAATGGAGTCGTTTCCAGCACCACCAAACAATGAGTCATCGCCTGAGTTACCATCAAGGTAATCATTTCCGACGCCGCCATAGATTTCGTCAGCTGCACCGCCGCCCGGGCTCTTCGGGTTATCGCCAAAGATGGTGTCATCGCCGGATTGTCCCAGAAGACTGTCAGACCCTTCGCCACCCCAAATGGAGTCGTTGTTCCGACCACCTTCCACAGTGTCATCTGCAAGTTCACCCAAAAGATTATCGTCGCCTGAACCACCATAGACGATGTCATTTCCATCGCCTGCGTTGGAGAAATCAGCGCCAGTACCGCCGAAAATGGTGTCGAGACCATCGCCCCCTTGGACATTGTCAACACCCGCGCCGCCATAAACAAGGTCGTCACCAGAGTTGCCAACAGCGAGGTCGTTTCCGCTGTCGCCAAAAACGGTATCCGCACCGGCGCCACCTTCCATGCGGTCGTTGTCACCACCACCATACAGCAGGTCGCTTTGCGCACCGCCGTAAATGCTGTCGTCGCCTGCATCACCGCGAAGGGTGTCATCGCCGCTTTCACCATAGATTGCATCGTCATTGGCAAAGCCGCGAACCGTATCAGCGCCCGTACCGGCATAGACCAAATCTTCGCCGCTGTCGGCGTTTATGGTATCCGCACCAGTGCCACCATAAAGGCTGTCGTCACCGTAGCCGCCGTCGACATAGTCGCTAAAGGTACCACCATAAACGACGTCATCACCAGTTTCACCATAAACGGTGTCTGTGCCGCTGCCACCGTCGACAATATCATTGCCTTCGCCACCGTACAAAGAGTCTGCGTCGTTTTCGCCTTCGATGGTGTCATCACCATCACCACCGTACTGAAGGTCATTCCCTGTCCAACCGCGGATCAGGTCATTGCCACTTCCACCATAGGCCAAGTCGGCTTCAGTACCTGAAAAAATGCGATCATTGCCTTCACCGCCAAAGGCAGAGTCGTCACCCGCATGTTGTGCAATCAGGTCATCGCCGGAACCACCATAGGACAACTGATTACCGGTTTCGATGCCAACACCCAAGGTATCGTTACCTTGGCCACCATACAGGGTTTCATTCCCCATACCTTCAATAGTACTCGATGTGGCCGTTGATGTTAGGTTCACATTGTCATCACCGGAACCTGCATAAATCAAATCATTGCCGTGAACGCCGTTAATGGTGTCATTTCCACCATAGGCCAAAATGGTATCCATCGGTGAATCAGATTCCCCACCTACGATATCTCCATTTCCACCGTTTACGGAGTCATTGAAGTTATAGTTGATTGAATCTGCACCATTCGTTCCATGCACAGTCCCGTCAGGACCAGCAGGCAGCCCAAGGATCTGTTCAATATTTGAAAAGACCATGCTTGCGCCATTGTTAAAATACACCGTTCCGTCTTCGGTGTCATTTGCATCATAATCAACGTTGGCAATATCACCATTATGGGTTGAAAGATCCAAGATATCCCAGTCACCGTCGGCAATGCTGTCATCTGCACCATCTTCTCCACCATCAACGGTGATATTGGAAATTTTGGCCGGTATAATGGTGTCATCTTCAGTTCCGCCAAACACGACTTGCGTACCATTTGTGCGAATTTCGTCGTTGCCAGAGTCGCCATAGAGTGTTGCGTTGCTACCGGAGGTGCCATCCACCAAATCATCACCGGATCCACCATATGCGATGTCATTGACATCTGTACCTGCAAGGATCGTATCATTGCCCGCGTCGCCATACATTGTGTCGGTGCCACCGTCACCACGGATACAATCATCACCGATGCCACCGTAAACCAAATCGTCGCCAAATTCAGCGTCAATTGTATCATTGCCACCTGCACCCAATATGATGTCATCGCCAGAGGTGATCATATCACCATTTTGATCATTATCCTGAAGCCCATCATCATAGCCAAGTTCCATCAACTCAGCAGTATCTTCACCATGCACAGTGCCATCTGGGGTCGGCGCTAATGTCACGCCGCCTTGCACGCTTTCAAAGTTCATAAATTCAACTGTTTCACCGGTGCTGAATGTAACAGTTCCGTTTTCACCATCGTTCGGATCAAACGCTATGGTCGGCGACAAAGCATCCACCAACCCTGGGTGGAATGTCAAAACGTCGTTGTCGCCATCTGCAATGCTGTCATCTGGACCGTCTTCGCCGCCATCCAAGAAGGCAACTTCAGATTTCATGAACACGGTGTCGTCACCGAACCCGCCATAAAAGCTATCCACATCAGTGGTGCCCGCTTCACCGATCACCATGTAATCATCACCGGATCCACCATAGGCAATATCATTACCAGTATTACCCCCTAGGGTATCATTTCCGGATCCGCCGTATTGAATATCATCGCCACTGCCGGTGAAGCCAAAATTATCATCGCCTGAACCGCCATAGATGATATCATTTCCACCGCCATCGAAAATTGTGTCGTTTCCAGCAAGGCCCAAAATGATGTCGTCATTGCCGTCCGCGCCGTCAATGATATCACCATTAGAGTCGGTGTAGGTCACGGTCATATTATCATCACCGCTTGTCCCATGCACTGTGCCATCTGGTGAACCCGAACTAAACGGTGCAGCGTTCATGTTCCCTTTGAAATTTACGGAAGCAACAGTGTAAGTTACGTTCGGCGTAAGGGGTTGGTCGAACACCCAAAAATAGTTAGTTCCAAAATTGCCAACACCATCCAACGCATCGAATGTTCCATCGCCATTATCAATCGCGATTTGTTTGGCAACAACCGAGCTGCCGTCGGATCCTGTCAAAACAACAGTACTAAACGAAGCAATGTCTTTGCCATCTGCAAAGTTAGAAGCTGAAAAATTTGTTACAATCTCGTTGCTGTCCAAAGATTGCCCTGGAAGGCTTTGCGATGGATCTGTTGCCGCTGTATCTTCAAGAACGTTGTCGTCATCTGTCCACGTAAGGGTATCAGCGGGCATCGTTGCCGTATTGAACACGAAGCTTTCACCCAACCAGTCATGCGTGTTGTAGTTACCATTGGCATCGGTTGTTCCGCCATTCCCAATCGGAAAGCCCAAGTCGTTTTGATCGTATACGGTTGCTGTGAAAGTCGCCATGGTCATCTTTCCTTTTCTTTACGCCGCTTCTTCAGGCGAAGTATTTTGTTGTCCTGCCTGCCTGAGCGGCGAAGCGAATTGATGATTGGGTATCTGCGTTCCAGACGCCCAAATTAGAGTTCGTTACCTTGCGTTGGGTGTAGAAAATCGAACAAGCTGTTTCAGTTTGGTCACCAAACTTCATGTGCATCTTCCTCTCAACTTTTCGCCTACTGGCTTCTCCCACACATCCGACGCAACGCCGGAAAACCCCAATCTTGCTTCAAAACTACACAGATTACGCGAATCGCAATTCGGGCTTTGGATACACGAATGGCATGCAATGGGTTTTTGGGTCAAACAAAAAAACAACTTAAAATACCATTTTTCGGAATTAAGGCAAAATATTGGCGAAATGCGCGGAACCTCGCCCATTTCTTGCCACAGTCTAGGCGGATATCCGCCTTTTTCCTTTGGAAACAGTTTGTTTTGCCACATTTAGCACCAAATCTCTCGTTCCGACCAATCATATACGTTTGAGAAATTTTTGTACTTTTGTATAGATTACCCTAAGTCAATTAGAGCAATATTCCATTATTTGGAATTTTAATAAGGTGAGGAGGAGAGTTCTTGCCGAGGGCGAAACTACTTCAGGTTGTTTTTGAGGGTGAGGCTAGCTCTAAGCGTGTTCGCAGAGAACTCAGGTATTTACGCTTTGGATGCTCAGGCGTGCGGGTATTGCGGGAAGATTTCCAGACTGCAGTTCTTCTGCCACTCTATTCACGACGTCCAAACGTGGCTGATTGGTCAACGCAGATGCAACGCGCAAGGCACCAGAAAAGCTGCCGAAGCCATTTAAAGGGATGATGACGCCATTATTTTTTAGATCTTCATCAAACCCCTGGGCACCGATCGCGCGGATTTTCGAGTTAATCTCACCATTTTTGATGGCTTCCACCTGTTGCGGTTCAGCCTGATCCATCGCGGTTTTTAAAACCATCATTCGCATTCGCGGATCTTCCGCGGCCAGCGCAACAAATGTAAACGCGCTGTCAAAGAAATCATTGGAATCATCGATCCGCTTTCGGCGGGTGCTTTCAACGACGCGCGGTACAATCAGATCTTCCAGTACCGCAATGTCAAAATGAACCTTTTGTTCTTTCGCAATCGTTTTCAATATCGGAAGAAGCGTATCAACTTCGTCATAAGTCTTATTTGCACGCCTCAACTTTCCAACAAATCCGGCTGTTACGGCAAATGCACCTGTCCCCATTTGAGGGCGGATCCAAGATCGTTCTTCCAAAACTTTTAAAGCCCGAAACACAGCTGTGCGAGAAATTCCCGTCTTTTCTGTCACTTCGTCGAGCGTGATCGGACCGTGTTCTGCGACCGTTTCAAGGATCAACAAAATGCGAAAAAATCCGCGATTGGTATCTTGCGTCGCCGCCACGTGTCACCTGCCCCTGGTGTCGTTCATGCTCTCCAATTGGATTTGGAGTATTTAATTTGGTCTTGGTTAATTCTAATTACGCATGAAAAGTGGCAAAAACTGGGCCACAAATGGTCATATTTCAGAAATGTTGA
Organism: Planktomarina sp.; assembly: GCA_020630015.1. Lineage (GTDB taxonomy): Bacteria > Pseudomonadota > Alphaproteobacteria > Rhodobacterales > Rhodobacteraceae > Planktomarina. The sequence goes on from JAHDCF010000031.1 coordinate 7,388, forward strand.
TGTTTCATCAAAATATTGTGGTTTATTTGAACACAGACGCTAAACCCAACCCAAGGAGATGGTAATGAGAAAACCCGTGGTTTTGTGCATCCTTGATGGTTGGGGCATTTCAAATGTCGAAACCGGAAATGCGCCCTTATTGGCCAGAACCCCGAATTTTGACCAGCTATTGGAAACATGTCCAAACGCCACTTTGGTCACACATGGTCCGGATGTGGGATTACCAGAAGGTCAAATGGGAAATTCCGAGGTTGGTCATACGAATATCGGCGCAGGTCGTATTGTGCCGATGGACCTTGGCATCATAGACGCCGCTGTTGCAGATCATTCGTTCGCATCGCAAGAACCCATAATATCCTTTTCCTCCCGGCTTAAGTCACAAGGTGGCAAGGCACACTTAATCGGTATCATTTCCGACGGGGGCGTTCACGGTCAACTCACCCATATGATTGCAGCGGCCAAAACTTTCGCAGATCAGAACATTGAAACAGTCATTCACGCCATCACAGATGGGCGCGACGTTGCACCTGTTTCAGCGCTTAGCTTTCTGGAAGATCTACAATTACAACTGCCACCGAATGTAAAAATAGCAACCATAAGCGGTCGCTATTTCGCATTGGATCGCGACAATCGTTGGGATCGAGTGCAAAAAGCATTCGATGTTATGGTTCACGCCAAAGGACCAAAGACAAGCACAGCCTCAGCGGCAATCAAAAATGCTTATGACATTGAGGTAATTGATGAATTTATCCCACCCTGCGTCATTGGTGGATATAATGGCATGTCTCAAAACGATGGGATATTTTGCCTAAACTTCCGCGCGGATCGCGCGCGTGAGATTATGGCGGCCATCGCTGAGCCGAATTTTGATGCATTTGAAACAGGTGTCCGCCCAGAATTCAAAAATGTCTTGGGGATGGTAAGTTATTCCGAAGCACATGACACTTTTATGGGGATCGCATTTCCCAAGCGGGATCTTGTGAACACACTTGGTGAATGGGTTGCCAAACATGGGAAATCGCAATTTCGTTTGGCAGAAACCGAAAAATATCCTCACGTGACATTTTTCCTCAATGGCGGACAAGAGGTTCCTGCCGAAGGTGAAGATCGTTTCATGCCACCTTCGCCAAAGGTTGCCACCTATGATTTGCAACCACAAATGTCTGCCCCAGAAGTGACCGAAAAATTCATTGCGGCAATCGAAAAAGGGTATGATTTGATCGTCACCAATTATGCCAATCCCGATATGGTGGGTCATACCGGCGATCTTAGCGCCGCCATCAAAGCGTGTGAGGCTGTAGACACAGGATTGGGGCGTATCATCAAGGCCTTAGAAGCGGCTGGTGGGGCAATGATCGTGACTGCGGATCACGGGAACTGCGAGGTTATGATCGATCCCGAAACTGGAGATCCCCATACAGCGCACACCACCAATTTGGTGCCGGTTATTTTGGTGAATGGTCCTGGTGGAAAAACACTTTCTTCTGGTCGGTTGGCCGATCTGGCCCCCACCCTTCTGGAATTGATGGAAATGCCACAACCCAATGAAATGACTGGGAAAAGTTTGATCTTATGATGCGTCTATTGTTGTCCGTCGCGTTGGCAAGTTTCGCCAATTTTGCATCAGCCGCACCAGCGGAAGATGCCGCCACAGCCGCGGCGGCATTACGGAATGCAATTGCAAGCCTGAAATCAGCGGAAGGAACAGATGATCGTCTCGCGGCCCTGACCAAGACCATCGCCGCGATCGAAACTGGTTCATCAACGCTTCGACGCGGGATGCGAGATGTGGCCGTTCAAGAAGCGACGATCGATGGGCGCTTGCAGTCGCGCCAAAGCGAAATCGCCACACTTTTTGAAACCCTTCTTTTGATCGAAAAATCACCTGAACCTACACTCTTACTTCATCCACAAGGCCCAGTTGGAACTGCACGATCTGCGATGTTAATGTCTGGCTTAACACCTGGATTGACGGAACTTGTGTCAGATCTGAAACACGATTTGGATGATTTACAGCTTTTGCAAGAAATCCAGCGTGATGCCGAAACCGTATTGCAAGATGCGTTGGAGGCGGTGCAAGTGGCGCGGGTAAACCTTGCGCAAGCAGTATCTGATCGTACGGATGTACCGCGTCGCTTCATCAAAGATGCTGAAAAGATGCAAAAGCTGATCACATCGGCGGAAACGTTGGATGATTTTGCAAACGGATTGGGTGACATTTCTTTAGATGCAGCGGCAGCCGCGGAAGTGGACCCCGCAAATATATTCGGTGAACTTCCCCTGCCCGTTGTCGGGCGCGTTTTGCGAAAGTTTAACGAAGTTGATGCCGCCGCAATTCGGCGGCCCGGGGTGATTATGGTCACGGAACCCGGCGCGCTGGTCACATCCCCGGCTGCAGCCACAGTGATGTATCAAGGCCCATTATTGGATTATGGCCAAGTCACAATTTTGGAACCCGCCCGTGATTTGTTGCTGGTTTTCGCCGGATTGGGCCAAATTTTCGTCCAAACTGGAGAAGTTGTTACCAAAGGTGCGCCGATTGGGCTTATGTCGGATGCGATTGGGGCTAGTAGCCTGTCCCAAGACACGCTTTATATTGAAGTAAGACAGGATCAAATACCGGTTGATCCAATGGAATGGTTTAGGGTGGAGTAATACCCAATGACAAAATTTATATTGGCAGCGGCCGCCGGCGCGGCGATTGGCCTCGGTTCAGCGGCATATGTTTCAGGCCCACTGGTCGCACAAGAAAACGACAACCAGCAAGTGTATGATCAACTCGACTTGTTGGGTGATGTCTTTGATCGCATTCGAAAGAACTATGTCGAAGAAGTTGATGAAAAGGAATTGATCGAAGCAGCCATCAACGGAATGCTCACATCGCTTGATCCTCACTCCAGTTATCTTTCGCCCGAAGATGCGGCAGAAATGCGTGAACAAACACGCGGTTCTTTTGGCGGATTGGGCATTGAGATTACACAAGAAGAGGGGTTCGTCAAAGTCGTGACCCCCATGGATGGCACCCCCGCCGATGCCGCTGGCATGCAGCCAGGGGATTTTATTACCCATGTGGATGGTACCGGGCTTTTGGGACTGACGTTGGACCAAGCCGTGGATTTAATGCGCGGCCCGATTGGATCAGAGATTGTGATCACCGTTGTGCGTGAAGGTGAAGCCGAACCTTTCGATGTGAAAATCATCCGTGATGAAATCAAAGTTCCTGCAGTAAGATCAACCCTTATCAATGATACGGTTGTTTTGCGCATTGGAACATTCAATGATCAAACGCTTCCAGGTGTGGAAGAAGGCATTGCAAAAGCGCTGGACGAGGCGGGCGGTATCGAAAGTGTTAATGGATTTGTTCTGGATCTTCGCAACAATCCAGGCGGTTTGTTGAACCAAGCCATATTCGTGTCAGATGCGTTTTTGGAACAGGGTGAAATTGTTTCGACACGCGGTCGCAATTCAGGCGACAGTGATCGGGCCAATGCACGCCCCGGCGATTTGGCACAAGGCAAACCCATCGTTGTGTTGATTAATGGGGGATCGGCATCCGCGTCTGAAATTGTGGCCGGTGCGTTGCAAGATCATCGTCGTGCTGTTGTCGTTGGGACAAAATCGTTTGGAAAAGGGTCCGTTCAGACGGTTATCCCCATGGCTGGAAATGGCGCGATGCGCTTAACCACGGCGCGGTATTACACACCATCCGGTCGGTCGATCCAAGCCTTGGGTGTCGCACCCGATATCGTAGTGGAGCAACCCCGCCGGGCACCACAAACCGAAACTGAGGAAGCCGAAGACAGGCCAGAGCGTACAGAAAGAACGTTGCGTGGTTCGTTAGACAACGACAGCCTGTCCGAAGAAGAACGCATGCAAATAGAGGCGGAGCGCGCACAAGAGGAAGAGGCAGCCAAGCTGCGCGAAGATGATTTCCAGCTCGCTTATGCCATTGATTTGCTAAGGGGGCTTTCTGTGATCGCGTCAGAGGATTAATTGATGACGCCACAGGAAATTGCCAAACTGCCATATCGCCCCAATGTGGGAATTATGGTGATGAATGCAGACCGCAAAGTGTTTGTTGCCCAGCGAACCGATCGTTTCAGCGATGCATGGCAGATGCCACAAGGCGGCATTGATGCAGGTGAAGATCCACAAACCGCCGCATTGCGCGAATTAGAAGAAGAAACCGGCATAACGCCAGATCGTGTCACCTTACTGGCCGAAACTAAGGGGTGGATCCCCTATGATCTTCCCCATGATTTAGTTCCAAAATTGTGGAAAGGTCGATTTAAAGGGCAAGAACAGAAATGGTTTTTGGTTCGCTTTGAAGGCCGGGACGAAGACGTCAATATCGAAACAGAGCACCCGGAATTTTCGGCGTGGAAGTGGATAGAGCCCGCCCAAGTGGTGGACGTTATCGTTCCATTCAAACGCGATGTTTACGCCGCCGTTTTGGCTGAGTTTAGGGAGTTTTTGTAATGCGGTTATTTTCCAGTGTTTTCACGATTTTGATTGCGGGCCAAGCTGCGGCCCTTTCGTGCATGCCCCCCTCTGTTGAGATGATGTTCAAACACGCACATGAAGCAAAGGAAATCTATATTCCTGTCTTTGGGCGGTTCGAAGCAGCACCCGTAAAACAACCCAAATTACCGCGGGGTGATCTGCCAAAAGGGTATCAGGTTCAGGGATCTTTTGAAGGGAAATGGGTTTCCAAAACGGGTTTTGGCAGTCCAATAAGCACACCCGTGACGATAAATGTAACTTGTGTTGCCCATTGGTGCGGTGGGGTTCCCGGGAATGATGAAACCCTTGCCGTTTTGGAACGACGCGGAACTGAATTTATTTTGCATCAACATGCCTGCCCAAGCACGGCATTCGCCAATCCCAGCAAAGAACAATTGCGCAGCTTTCGAAGATGCCTTCGCGGCGGCGTTTGCAATCCCAAAACACGCTGACTTTTCACTGACAAAACAATTCTGTAAGAGCGCCCCATGGGATCAAAAATAGATACGCAGGCCGTTGGCCTTGATATTGGGTTAAGCTTCGTAAAATGGCTGACGGGGGCTGAGAATCTTCATTACGGCCTGTGGGATGGTTTGGATGTGAATGCTGGCAACCTTGGTGCGGCCCAAGCCGCATATACCACAAAACTGTTTAAGCTTTTGCCGGAATACCCGTGCCGGATATTGGACATCGGTGGCGGTGCTGGGGAAACTGCGCGCAAGCTGATGGCTTTGGGACATACGGTGGAAATTGTGGTGCCAAGCGCATTTTTGGCAGAACGGTGCAGACAAACAGCACCGGGTGCAACCGTACATGAAATGACGTTTGAGGCATTTTCAACGCAGCAATCGTTCGACATTTGCCTGTTTTCAGAAAGTTTCCAATACATACCATTGCCTGATGGATTGCCCCGCGCTTTGAACATGCTTGCCCCTGGTGGCGCGGTAATTGTGTCAGATTTGTTTCGTACGGACGCATATTTCGAAAACTACACAAAACGATTGGTGGGGGGTGGTCATCCATATCGCGATTACCGTGCAATGTTGGAAAACTTGGATATCATCATTGAATCCGAAGAAGACATAACTTTGGCCACCGCGCCCTCTGTCGAAATTGAACAAGGACTGTTCAATGTCGTTGGGTTTGCGCACCGACGCGTTGATCAAGCTTTTGCAGACCACAAACCGTTTATTCGTCGCCTCATTAATGGGTTTTGGCGGTTGGTCACATCACAAAAAAAGCGATCATCCCTTGATGACCGCTTAAACAAATTTGAACGTAACCGCGAAGTTTTTACGCAAAACAATATTTACGTCATGATGAAAATACGCCCTTCTTAGGGGTCTATTCCGGCAACCATTGACCACTTGCTGTCACACCTGGGGCAAAGAACCCCGCCATGCGGCGGTTCATCTGCACAGGTTTTCGTGCCGGTGTCACAAAGGCCTTTTTCAAACCGAAAACGGCCATCTGGCTCATACGCGCCACGCGGGAACTTTGCTGTGCATTCATCTGCATTCCGACCAAATCCTCTCAAACAAACTCATTACTTGCCGAATGTATGGCTCAACTTTGCGACTGGATTTAGGCAGACATGAGGAAAGCTGATGAATGATCGTGACATTCTTTTGCCGATGCTTCTTCTTTCCCGGTTGATCGAATTGGTTTGACACTCAATACTTTAATTCATGGATATCACCGCAAACACCGCCGCTGAACAACTGGTATTGGACAGCATCCAGTCGCCTTCGCGAATTACCGTTGGGGACGGAACCACCCCGAAAGAATCCCGCGACGACAATCACGTTAGCGCAAATTTCATCCGTTCTGTGCTCAGCTGCGGGGTGTTGGAAGGGACCAAAGGGTTACGTCTGCGTGGCGCGTGGGTTGATGGCATGGTGGATCTTCAAGGCCTGAACATCAGCCACGATATTTCCTTCACCGGTTGTCACTTTGATGAACCCCTGTCTTTGGTGAATGCCCATTTGCGTTCCCTGAATATCTCTGCTTGTTTTTTGTGTGGAATTAGCGCCGAAAACGCTCATTTTGATGGTCCCGTTTATATTCGCGGGGAAACAACCATTGAAGGAGAGCTGAACCTTTCGGGGGCCTTCGTTGATGGGGATGTGCAGCTGTGTGGCGCAACAATCGGTGGGCAAGGGCAAGATGCGATATTCGCGCCATCGCTTGAAATTCACGGATCACTCTTTTTGGGAAATTACCCATATTCAACACCAGCAACCTCTTTGGTGTGCGACGGCACCGTATTCTTTTCATCACTTCGTGTGGATCACGATGTATATGTCACAAATTGCGCCATTGCTGTGCGCGATCATTCTGAATTTGAAACCATGTTCGGCGCAACCGAAGAACATGGGGCTGATGTGGCATTGTCGCTGGCACGTGCACGCATTGGTGGCCTGCTATTTTTTATGGACAATCAAATTACTCGTGGATTGGTAAATTTGGCTGGGGCCGATGTACGGCGCCTGAAAGATGAACCAATTGGACCTGGTGCAGCCTATCCCATTCGTTTGGATGGATTTACATATCAAGATTTCTCTCGTCATACCGATACAAATGTAAAGGCACGTTTATCTTGGCTTGATCGACGGCCATCCGATACACCCTTTATTGCCCAACCGTATGAGCATTTGGCAAAGGTTTTAACCGCCCTTGGCCACCGGCATGATGCACAGACGGTTCTTATGCATAAAGAACGCCTACTGCGCCTTGAAAACAGATCACATCAATCGGGGTTGTCCAGATTGGCATCTCTGGGTCTTGATGGGGTTTTGCGATGGACCGTTGGGTATGGATATCGTCCGGGACGGGCACTTGTCTTGGCGTTGTTTTGCATTTTGGGATTGTCAGCAGTTTTTTACAAAACGTGGCACACGGGTGATTTCGCCCCAAACGCAGCCCCGGTTCTTGTTTCCGCCAATTGGGAAAAAGCCACGGATTTGGCGCCACAAAACCCAGCGCAATACTGGGCAACACAAACCGCGGCTGGCCTGGATTGGGAAACTTTTCATCCAATTGCCTATGCGGCCGATCTATTTATCCCAATCGTCGATTTAGGCCAAGAAAGCGCCTGGGCCCCTTCTACTGCCAGATCAAATTGGGGTTGGATCAGTTGGTGGTTGCGATGGTTCGCAAAGGGTTTGGGGTGGATCGTAACCGCACTGGGTGCCGCCGCTGTGACTGGCCTTATCCGGCGGGATTAAGTGGCATCCGACCTTCGGAATTTAACACCCAACAACGTGCGCCTTCAAAAACGGCCGCTGTCAAAGGTTTACCATATCCGGCACCTGTATCCAGATTCACGCGATTGCCATAATGTTCCGCCTGATCGACCGGCGTATGTCCATGCACAACTATCTTGGGATGTGGAAGATGGAAGTTGTGAAATTCGTTTCTGATCCACAACAGATCCTCTTCATCTTGCCGGTCCAAAGGAACCTGGGGCCGAATACCTGCGTGACAAAAGAAGAAATGATCTGATTCAAACGTCAGTTCCAAGGATTTCAAGAATTCCACATGCGAACTTGGAATGGTCTCTAACGCCAGTTCATGCAGCTGAAAGTGGCGCCATTTCTGCGACATATCGATGCCGTAGGATTCAAATGTCGTGTCGCCACCCAGCCGTTCATGCAGCCAGTAAAGATTGATCATCATGTATGGATCAACCTTGGATGGCGTTTCCATATACCATTCAAACATGCGGTCGTGATTGCCTTTCAGGAACACCCAGTTTCGCCCAGCATCGCGCCCCGCGATCAGACGATCCAACACACCTTTGCTGTCGGGCCCACGATCTGTGTAGTCGCCCAAAAAAACGACGGTGGCATCGCTGCCCCCGTCGCGTTCGATCCGATCCAAAGCAACATCCAGCATGCCTGCTTGGCCATGGATATCGCCGATGGCGTAGATGGGTTCGGTCATGCCACGTCGAACTCCAATGGGCTAACCTGACCGAACATACCCGTGGCAGACAATGTTTCCACAACTTTTTCGGGCACGGCATCATCCACATAAAGAAGGGCGATCGCTTCCCCCCCTTCTGCAGAACGACCAAGTGTAAAGTTTGCGATGTTTACGCCGTTCTTGCCCATTGTATTGCCAAGCAAACCAATGATGCCTGGCACATCTTCGTTTGTGGTGTACAGCATATGACGACCAACCTCTGCGTCGACATTAATGCCTTTGATCTGAATAAATCGAGGTTTCCCATCGCTGAATACCGTGCCTGCAACCGACCTTTCACGTTTATCCGTGACAACAGTGACTTTGATATAAGCATCAAAGGCACCGGATTTTGATTGGTTTGTTGTTGAAATTTTGATGCCGCGCTCCTGCGCAATCACAGGGGCACTGACCATATTCACATCTGGGTTGCCCGCCTTCATAATCCCGGCAATAACCCCACAATTCAGGGCTTCAAGGTTCATTTCTGCGACTTTCCCATCATAAAGAATATTAATCGCTTTGATGGGCTCGTCTGTCATCTGACCGATGAATGCGCCCAAATAGTCTGACAATTTCAACCAAGGCCCCATAATTTTGGCCTCTTCCGCCGTAACAGAAGGCATATTCAAGGCGTTGGTAACGGCACCGGTTAGTAAATAATCAGACATCTGCTCTGCAACTTGTAACGCAACATTTTCTTGCGCCTCTGTCGTGGCTGCGCCGAGGTGGGGTGTGCAAACAACATTCGGCAGATTAAAAAGCGGGCTGTCGGTGGCAGGTTCAACCGCAAACACATCAAAGGCCGCACCGGCGACATGTCCGGATTTCAAAGCATCGGCCAAGGCTTCTTCATCAACCAATCCACCACGGGCACAGTTCACAATCCGAACACCGGGTTTCATTTTCGCGATTGCATCAGCATTAATGATATTCGCAGTCTGTTCCGTTTTGGGAACATGTAGCGTGATAAAATCGGCCCGGCTGAACAAATCGTCCAGTTCCACCTTTTCAACACCTAATTTGTCTGCCCGTTCTTCGCTCAAAAACGGATCATAGGCGATAACCTTCATTTTCAAAGCAACAGCCCGTTCACAAACGATGCCACCGATATTTCCGGCACCAATCACACCCAAGGTCTTGCCCGTTAATTCAACGCCCATAAACTTTGATTTCTCCCATTTACCGGCGTGGGTTGATGCGCTGGCCTCTGGGATTTGGCGTGCCACGGCAAACATCATCGCAATGGCGTGTTCGGCCGTGGTGATCATGTTCCCAAACGGGGTATTCATGACGATGATCCCCTGCTTAGAGGCCGCTACCCGATCAATATTGTCCACACCAATTCCGGCACGGCCAATGACCTTCAGATTGGTCGCATTGCGAATAATCTTTTCCGTGGCTTTCGTGGCTGATCGAATGGCAAGACCATCATAATCACCGATGATCTTCATCAGTTCGACTTTGTCTTTGCCCACCTCAGGGCGAAAATCGACGTCAATCCCGCGGTCCTTGAAAATTTGAACTGCAGCGTCTGACAATTTATCAGAGATAAGTACTTTAGGCATTTTTTAATTCCTCAGGTGATGGGCCCGCGCCCACCCTATTTTTTGTCGCGATGGGCTGATTGATTACCCACCATCAATGATCATTCAGCTTGGGAAAGCGCTTCGAATTCCGTTTGATAAGCCCAGCTTAGCCAAGGCAATATGGCTTCGATGTCGGATGTTTCCACCGTGGCGCCACACCAAATACGCAGACCGGGCGGTGCATCACGATACGCGTTGATATCAAAGGCAATGCCTTCAACGTCCAATCGTTTTGCAACCGCTTTTGCGAATGCGGCCCCATCTTTGATCATGGGATCGGTGAATTTCAAACAGACAGAGGTAACCGACCGCGTTGCTGGATCTTGGGCCAAATTATCGACCCAATCGTTCGACATGCAAAAATCCCAAATTGCTTGCGCATTGCGATTCGCTCGATCTTTCAAACCTTCAAGCCCACCAACCGACGCAGCCCATTCCAAGGCGAAAAGATAATCCTCTACGCACAACATCGATGGAGTATTGATGGTGGCACCTGTGAATATGCCATCGATCAATTTGCCCGCTTTGGTCAGGCGGAAAATTTTAGGCAGTGGCCATGAAGGCGTATAAGCCTCCAAACGTGCCACTGCCCGGGGAGATAAGATTAAAACGCCATGTGCGGCCTCGCCGCCCAAAACTTTTTGCCAACTGAATGTTGTCACATCCAACTTGTTCCACGGCAGATCCACCGCAAAAGCGGCGGACGTTGCATCACACAAGGTCAATCCTGCACGATCATCTGGAATAACATCACCAGATGGCAAACAAACACCGGACGTGGTGCCGTTCCACGTAAAGCACACATCGTGGTCCCAGTTCAGACCGGCCATATCAACGATTTGGCCATAACCGGCCTCGTGAACGGTTGCCTCGATCCGCAATTGTTTCACAACATCTGTGGCCCAACCGGCACCGAAACTTTCCCATACGGCCATTTCAACCGGCCGTTCCCCCAACAAATTCCACATCGCCATTTCGAAGGCACCAGTGTCAGAGGCGGGAACAATACCGATTTTGTATTCTTCCGGGACATTCAAAACCTGACGCGTGATTTCGATGGCGGATTTAAGCTTGTCTTTTCCACCTTGTGCGCGGTGCGACCGGCCAAGCCAAGCGTTTGACAATTTGTCTAATGTCCATGTGGGGGGTTTGGCACAAGGGCCAGATGAAAAACGCGGATTTACCGGTCGCGTTACCGGTTGCAATAGTGCCATCAGTGGTATCCTTACAGATATGCGTCCTGCGTTAGGGCAGGATGTCCTGATACCCCGCTACGCCGATACACCGCGGATGACAACCCGAAAAGAATCCAAAAATCGGCATAATAAATATTATTTCCGACAAAAAATTCACGAAAAGAAACAAACCGATCTAAATGCGTCTTTTCAAACCCCAGGTGGCGCTCGCAATTCGAACCTTGGATGGCTGGTAAACTTTGGACACTGGCGATATGCACGGCCACAAATGAAAGGCCTGTCGATGCTGACCGTCACTTTGTTATGCAATCCCAAAACCCCAGTCTTGGAACCCGCTTTGGCAGATGCTTTGCGCAATGCGTGGGGCGGTGGCGATGTGATTTGGTTGGCGGATGGTGCCGCCTGTGAATTTCAAATCAATCATCGCCCAGACACTTTTGAAAACACGTGGGCCGAAATGCAAAACATGCAGGTCGATTTGAATGTTCTGCCCAGTGAAAATCGCAAAAAGAAAATCCTGCTGGCAGATATGGACAGCACCATGATCCAGCAAGAATGTATTGATGAATTGGCTGCCCAGGCCGGAGTTGGCGCAAAGGTGGCAAATATTACTGCACGCGCCATGAACGGTGAATTAGATTTCGAAGCTGCACTTCGCGAAAGGGTTGGCTTGCTTAGCGGTCTTTCGGTCGATGTTATCGATACGGTTTGGTCTGATCGCATAACCATGATGCCGGGTGGCAAAACGCTTTTGGCGACAATGAAGGCCAACGGGGCTTATGCCGCGCTGGTTTCCGGCGGATTTACAGAGTTTACATCGCGTGTCGCTGAAAAACTGGGTTTTGATGAAAACCGGGCCAATACCCTTCTTAAATCTGGGGGCACTTTGTCAGGACAAGTTGGAATGCCCATTTTGGGACAAGACGCCAAAGTAGAAGCCCTGCAAGATGTCACCCAGATGCTTGGACTTTCACCAAAGGATGTCATTGCCGTGGGGGATGGGGCAAATGATCTGGGTATGCTGACGCTTGCAGGAACCGGTGTCGCCCTTCATGCCAAACCATCTGTGCAAGAAAAGGCAGACATCCGAATAAACCACGGTGATCTTACCGCCCTTTTGTTTCTGCAAGGATACGCCGCGTCAGAGTTTGAGTAAGCTTTGGTGAAATTCGTCTGAAAGACGCACAGCGCCAGTGACCAAACCGTCCCAATTTTCTATTGGCCCCAGACGTTTTTGTGCGGCTGGATGGTTTGGATCCAACAGGCCAAACGCAGATAACATGCCTGCAATCACGGCCTCGCTTGCCCGAAAGGCACCGTCTTGAACTTTGATGGCCACACCCCAGCCACGGCTTGGAATGATCGCTGTATAAACCGCCTCAGCCCCAGTTTTCAAAGCGACGCCGGGTGTGGCGCGCATCAGTTCTGTGCATGCGCGGGTTTCGCCGGCCACCAATTCAGGATGCTCTATCATCGCATTGCGCAGGCGTGCTGCCGCCCCGCGTAGGCCAGAATGATCGGGATTGGATGTCGCGCAAAACGCCATTGCATGGGCAAGGCCTGAAACGGTGCACGCAAAATTGGGCGCTGAACATCCATCGATCCCGTACCCGGAACTGACTTCGTTTGTGGTCACCTCAAAAGCTTCGCGCACCGCTTTTTGAACTGGGTGGTCGATATGATGATATTCTGTATCGCCCCCCAGATGGTCAGACAAAGTCAAAAAACCACAGTGTTTTCCAGAGCAATTGTTATGATATCGGCAGGCATCTTGATCGGACTTGATCAACCCGTTTCGGGCAGGAATATCATTCGGGGTCTGTGGGCCGCAGCGCAAATCATCATTGTCTTTGCCAAGGTTTTTCAACCACGCCAAAACCCGGTCGGTGTGAATGGCCGCGCCTTGGTGTGACGCGCATGCCAACGCCAAGTGTTCGGACCTCAAACCAGCCCGATCAGCAGCCCCAGATGCCACCAACGGCAGCGCCTGTAATATCTTGCAAGACGAACGAGGCAGAATTTCAGCGCGGGAATCCCCCCAACTGGCAATCACTTTTCCTTGATCATCGCACACGACAACGTGACCAATATGCTGGCTTTCAAGGTAGTCACCCCGCCAGATTTCAACCAATGGGCCAGAATTTTTCATTTTTTTTAGATGTCCTATCACTTTTTTTCCCCTTAGCAGCCGCAAGGGGTTTTGCGTAAGGCCTCTTATAGGTTAAAAAAGCGTGAAAAAAGGATGGTTTGCCCTTGGTCAAGAACGTTGTACCAACAATGCGATCAGGTGAACTTGGGTCAAAATCTGAGGCAAAAAGATGAAATACGTTAAAATTCTCGCAGCAACTGCAATCGCGTTCAGCGCCACCTTTGCATCCGCGCAAACCACAACAAACCGTGTGGCTGCGGAAAAAGATTGGTCTGTTTTTGTGGCCGAAGGGCCCAAAGAATGCTTTGCCGTTACAGCACCGAAATCAACTGTGAACTCTCGTGGTGGTCAGGTCGTTCAAGGGGTTGTGCGCAGCGACATTCGTTTGTTCGTATTTTATCGCCCTGGATCCAACGTCAAAGGTCAGGTTGCCTTTACGGGTGGATATACCTTCGCATCTGGCAAGGCGGTGACGTTGGATATCGATGGTCAGAAATTTACCCTGTCGTCCAAGGGTGAATGGGCGTGGCCTGCATCCGCAGCTGAGGATGCAAAAATCGTTGCGGCCATGAAGCGCGGTTCGAACGCGACGATCTCTGCGCAATCAGGACGCCCGACATTTACAAAAGATACGTTCAGCCTTTCTGGCTTTACCAAAGCGGTTGGAATTGCTGCTCAGAACTGTGGCTAGTACAATCTATCTTTGAAATTATTCGAAGGCTCCGCTATGACGGGGCCTTCTTTCTTTGGAACTGATCGAATGTCTGATGCACATGCCCCCATAACCCAAGATGTGTTGACCATCCCACGGAAATTACCGGATGGGCCAACCAATTTGGTTGGCCTTACGCGTGACGGATTAAAAGAGGCATTGTTGGCGGCAGGCACCCCAGAAAAACAAGCCAAAATGCGCACGGGCCAAGTTTGGCAGTGGATTTACCAAAAGGGCATTCGTGACTTTGGTCAGATGACCAATCTGTCCAAAGATTTTCGGGCCATGTTGGCAGAAAATTTTGTAATCGAATTACCAGAAGTGGTTTCAAAACAAGTGTCCTCTGATGGAACACGGAAATACTTGGTGCGCATTGCCGGTGGGCATGAGGTGGAAACCGTCTATATCCCAGAAACGGACAGAGGCACTTTGTGCATCAGCAGCCAAGTTGGATGCACTCTGACCTGTTCCTTTTGTCACACAGGGACGCAAAAGCTGGTCCGGAATTTGACCCCCGGTGAAATCATTGGCCAAGTGATGATGGCCCGCGATGATTTGGGTGAATGGCCTGAACCCGGCAAAAGCAATCCACCCACAACCCGTTTGCTGTCAAATATTGTCCTGATGGGAATGGGAGAGCCGCTTTACAATTTTGAGAATGTGCGTGACGCGATGAAAATCGCGATGGATCCAGAAGGGATCCAGTTATCGCGCCGCAGGATCACGCTTTCCACCTCAGGTGTGGTGCCTGAAATTGCCAGAACGGCAACGGAAATTGGTTGCCAATTGGCCGTTTCTTTTCATGCGACAACGGATGACGTGCGGGACAAACTCGTTCCAATTAATAAGCGATGGAATATCGAAGAACTTCTTGCCGCTTTGAAGGAATACCCAAAGGCCAGCAATTCAGAGCGCATCACGTTCGAATATGTCATGCTGAAAGATGTGAACGACAGTGATGAAGATGCACATCGTCTGCTGGAATTGATCAAAGGTATTCCCGCGAAAATAAATTTGATTCCTTTCAATCCATGGCCTGGCGCACCTTACGAACGATCTTCAAACAACCGTATTCGGGCATTTGCGGATATTGTTCACAATGGTGGGTATTCATCGCCAGTGCGTAAACCACGTGGTGAAGACATCATGGCGGCTTGCGGTCAGTTAAAGTCAGCCACCGAACGCGCACGAAAATCCCGCAAGGAAATCGCGGCAGAGGCCGGTCTCAGCTGACGTCGGATCAAAGCGCACTTAAGGGGCACACGCGCTTTCGATGTGGAAGGGTGACAAGCTGTTCTGCTTCAATATCAAACCCGTATTTCACCAAACGCCGCCGCAAATCTTGGGGCCCTTGGGCATTTTTCATATCCGAACGCAACAAATGCCCTAAGGCCAAAAGGATGGTTGGGTTCGTTTCTGATCGTAAGCTTTTGGTCATATCTCCCCCTTTTGCAGAACCAAACCTGCCAAGGGGGAGCTAAGATTTAATAAACAAACGCCGGATTTATCCAACGTTTCAGGACGTTCTTGTGATTATCCTTGCCAATTTTTAATTGCATTTACAGCATCTTCTGCAGTTTCCACAAAATGAAACAGATCCAAGTCTTCAGCAGAAATCGTTCCAGCATCTGACAAAGTTTCCCAATTAATGATCCCGCGCCAGAATTCTTCACCAAACAGCAAAAATGGCACTGGATCCATGCGTTCGGTCTGAATCAAGGTCAGGGCTTCAAACAATTCGTCCAAAGTTCCAAACCCGCCGGGAAACACGCAAATCGCCTTGGCGCGCATAAGAAAGTGCATCTTGCGAATGGCGAAGTAATGGAAATTGAAACACAGCTCTGGCGTTACATATTCATTCGGGGCTTGTTCATGTGGCAACACGATATTCAAACCAATTGAACGTCCACCGGCATCAATCGCCCCACGGTTTCCAGCCTCCATCACACCGGGGCCACCGCCCGTGACGATTACATCGTCATGCCCGTCGGAAGCTTTGGTCACTTGATATGCGAATTTACGAGCCTCTTCATAATACTTTGAAAGACCAGCCAATGTTTTTGTTCTGGCAGTAACTTTCTTAGCTGGCTCGGGGATACGTGCGCCGCCAAACAAAACGATTGTGGATTTGATGTCTTGCTCATCCAACAACATTTCAGGCTTCAGAAGTTCCAATTGCAACCGCACGGGCCGCAGCGCCTCTTGGCACAGGAAATCGGGATCATCAAATGCCAGCGCATATGCAGGTGAACGCGTTTGGGGGGTATCTGGCACCCCTTTTGCGGTGGTGCGATCTTCGAAACTGTCACGCATTGGGTGACGAACGGTACTTTCTGACATACGTTTTCCCTTAAGTTGGATCAAACTTATCAAAGGCCTAACGCACCCCACCAAAGGCGCAAGGGGAAAACGAATGCATTTGCGTAGATTGATTTTTACCGCTGAACCCACAACATTGCTGAATACACAACGAAGGACCATCCGAATGCTTTTGGAAACACCCGCCCCGGAGTTTGGATCAAAGGCCCCTGACTTTACGCTGAAGGATCCATCGGGGCATGCTTTCACATTGTCCGATGTGGCCGGGCCAAAAGGCATTTTAGTTGCGTTTATCTGCAACCATTGCCCCTATGTCATCGGGATCGCAAACCGATTAGCACAGGATATCAATACGCTGCGAGATGCAGGGATTGGTACTGTTCTGATCAACGCCAATGATTATCGCGCCTATCCACAAGACGCGCCAGAACACATGCCCGCATTTGCAAAGAAACATGGCCTGATTGCACCGTATCTTATCGATGAAACACAAGAGATCGCTCATGCCTATGGGGCGGTGTGTACACCCGACTTTTTTGGTTATGATACAAATTTTGAACTGCAATATCGTGGGCGTCTGGATAACGCGGGGCGCGGGGATGCAAGTGGCAGGGCCGCCGAACTGCGAGATGCGATGATCGCGATTGCCAATGGTCAACAACGTCCTGACACACAGGTGCCTTCAATGGGTTGTTCCTTAAAATGGCGCTAGGCCATGGACGCCCGTTTCACGTTTGTCTATGACCGCTGCAACTTTTCCCTTTGTTGAGGTCGAACCGATGTCAAACGCACAACTTGAAACCGCAATCGAAGCCGCGTGGGATAACCGCGATGCCATTACCCCAGCGACAACTGGTGAAACACGAGAAGCAATTGAAGACACTTTGAATGCGCTCGACGGTGGTGCGCTTCGTGTTGCCGAACGCCAAGACAATGGCGATTGGCACGTAAACCAATGGGCCAAGAAAGCGGTTCTGCTTGGTTTCCGTTTGAAAGACATGGAAATGCAAGGCGGGTCCGCCCAAGGTGGGTCATGGTGGGACAAGGTCGACAGCAAATGGAAAGGCTGGGGCGAAAACGAATGGGGCGCGGCCGGTTTCCGCGCTGTACCAAACTGCGTTGTTCGCAAATCAGCCTACATCGCACCCGGCGTTGTGTTGATGCCGTCATTCGTGAACCTTGGCGCATATGTCGACAGCGGCACGATGGTTGATACATGGGCCACCGTGGGCAGCTGTGCCCAAATCGGCAAAAACGTCCACCTTTCAGGCGGCGTCGGCATTGGCGGCGTGCTGGAACCGATGCAGGCCGGCCCGACCATTATCGAAGACAATTGCTTTATCGGCGCACGTTCCGAGGTTGTCGAAGGTTGTATCGTGCGCGAAGGATCGGTTCTGGGCATGGGTGTGTTCATCGGCCAATCAACCAAGATCGTTGATCGCGAAACCGGCGAAGTCATGTACGGTGAAGTCCCACCATATTCTGTGGTTGTTGCTGGCTCAATGCCATCCAAGAATAACGTCAGCCTGTATTGCGCTGTCATTGTGAAGCGTGTCGATGAAAAAACCCGCAGCAAGACAGGCATCAACGAACTGCTGCGTGATTAAGTCACGTTGGGTTTCCGCCCTCGTAAGAGGGCGGGGGCTTTAACGAGATTTCTTTGGTCCTTCGAAAGAATACCCGGCAATAAAGTGACGGCGGAATATTTCTTTCCCCCCACGCATGATGAAGGTTTTCCCATTTGCAATCAGTCTGAAACGACCTGTGGAAATCGGAAACAAAACATAGCCACGGCTTTTTGCCCATTGTTGGGTCTGAACGACAGATAAGCTAAGCTCTTTCTGAACGCTTGTAGTATAACGTACCCCACAATTGTCGTTTGTGATCCCACCCAAAGTTGAAACGCCAATACCGCGACCTGTCAAATTATAGGAAAAGAAATTTTGATTATTACGTTTTGCGCGGTGCGAAAAACCATGTTGGGTAAGTGTGCTCGGAGCGGGCCAAACATGACGTTTTGAGGCGGAGGCATGCGCTAAACAATAATCAAGCGCATAACCCAAACGTTCACCCATTCTTTTGTGTTGCTCTACCAAAGGTAAAGCTGGCGGTGCAGGCTTCGGGGCAACCACAGGTTTCTTTGCTGGTTGGCAAGCTACCAATGTCAAAATCACAAACATCAAAAATGTGAAAAACCGCATTTTACTTCCTTTGTGTAACGTCAATGTCGTTTTCAATAATCAATTAAATCAATGGGTCCGTTTATTGTGACCCAGCCGCCCCAAACCACTTGGTGATCAAGGCATCGTATTTGCCAGATTCCCGCAGCATCAGTAAGGCGCGGTTTATCGGTTCTGCCAAATCTGAATCAGTGGGCAAAACCATTCCATAGTTTTCAGGCAAGAAAACACCGCCAATCATTTCTGCTTTTCCGTCACCGGCATTGTTCACATAATACGCAAGGATCGGCGCGTCGAACACCACTGCATCCAAACGATCATTTTCGAACGCTTGAATCATCTGATCCAACCCTTCGAAACCAATGTATCTCAGATCACGCCCATCCATAAAGTTCGCAGCGGTAGATCCCGTAATGGTTCCCACCCGTTTGTCATACAAATCGTTGATACCACTGACGTTGCTTTGGATCGCATCCACCGTCAGGGTTGCGGTAATTTTCGCAACAAAAATCGAAACAATAAACAAACTGGAAATCACCATTAGCGTTCCCAAAATGCGTCCGAAAAAGCTGCGTGGGGCAAGTTGTTCAAAGCCGCCATTGACCACAAGGTTCAACGCCCACCAAAACGAAGGAAACATGGCTTCGCTTGCGGATTTGTCAAAATAGTCTTGGTGGCGACGTTCAAACATCCACATGACCATGCCGCCGCCCAGTAACACTGCAAAGGCCCCAAGAATGGCAAGCAACAGATCTGGACGAAACAAAAGGGCAATCAATCCAAGGCCCGATGATTCCTTTTGACCCATAATTTGCAAGCCACTTCGAAATATCGGATGGGTAAAATCCATTTCTTCTTCACGCGAAGCCGTGATTGAAATATTTGCAATGGCCCCATCCGCATTCCCAGATTTCACCGCATCCAGCATCCCACCAAAGCTGTCGACGCGTTCAACTGAATATGAAACATTCAATTCTTCGGCGATGGCCTTCCACAAATCCATTGAAAAGCCGGTATCGACATCGTTTTCGACCATTGAAAATGGAGGACGTGTGACCGTCATGATTTTAAGGGGATCTTCTTGCGCAAAGACCCAGACAGGCCAGATCAACAGCCCAATCAAGAATAAAACACGCATCTTAGCTTCCCCATCTTCCCCCGGACGGGCGTAAAGGGTAAATCTTCTTCAATCAATCAATTGCGCGGATCAGATGGCAGAAAAACAAAAGAAACGGCAAGAAGTCTACACCTTGCTGGTTGAGGTGGGACGCAAAGCAAATGATGGGCTTCCCAAAAATGCCACAGGTGGGGCCTTGATGGTCTATGCCAGTGGTGTGGATGAGGCCGAGGCAGTTCGCGAAACGGTATCGATTCTTAAACAAGCGGACCTCGCGCCATTGGACGTGACCGGATATGGCACCTTGCAAGAAAGGTTGGATGAAGGTCACGACATTCCCCAAGAAGACCGCACTTTGATGCAGCGTGCATTGGATGAAAACAGCGTGGTTATTGCGCAAATGACCCCGTTTTTTGAGGATCAGAAATGATTAACCCAGAACATTTGACCGCCGAATTGGTGCGATGCGCCTCTGTCACACCAACCGAAGGGGGCGCGCTTACTCTTTTGGAAGGTTTGTTAACCAATGCTGGTTTCGAATGTCACCGTGTGGATCGCGGGGACGTTTGCAATCTGTTCGCCCGGTGGGGTGCGAAAGGTGCCGCCAAAACCTTTGGGTTTAATGGGCACACGGATGTCGTTCCGATAGGGAATGCAGATGCTTGGACGGCCGATCCCTTTGGTGCTGAAATCCGAGATGGCTGGATGTATGGTCGGGGAACAACTGATATGAAATCAGGTGTCGCCGCTTTTGCAGCGGCAGCCATTGATTTTGTCACAAACACGCCCCCCGATGGGGCCGTGATAATCACCATCACAGGTGATGAAGAAGGTGATGCCATCGACGGAACCACGGCGATATTAGATTGGATGGAAACCAATTCAGAACGCATGACAGATTGCTTGGTGGGTGAACCCACCTGCCCCGATCACATGGGCGAAATGATGAAGATCGGGCGCCGTGGTTCAATGACTGCTTATTTCACGGTTACCGGGGTTCAAGGGCATTCCGCTTACCCACATCGCGCGGTAAATCCACTGCCTGCGATGGCCAGATTGTTGGATGTTTTGTCAAACACCGAACTGGATCAGGGGACCGATCATTTTGATCCATCTACCTTGGCCGTGGTCACAATTGATACAGGAAATCCAGCCAACAACGTGATCCCCGCCACGTGCAAAGCAACGGTGAACATCCGTTTCAATGACGCCCACACCAGTGCCGAACTTACAAAGTGGTTGGAAAATCAGGCGCAATTGGTTGAAAAATCCCACGACGTGAAAATTGATATGACAACCAAGGTTTCAGGGGAAAGCTTCATTACACCACCGGGCCTTTTGTCTGATCTCGTGTCACAGGCCGTTGCACTTGAAACAAACCGAACCCCTGCTTTGTCCACATCAGGTGGAACATCGGATGCACGATTTGTGCAGGCACATTGCCCGGTGGTTGAGTTTGGTTTGGTTGGCAAAACAATGCATCAGGTTGATGAGCGCGTAGAGGTCGCGCAGATCCATCAATTGAAATCAATCTATGGTCGGATTTTGCGTGATTATTTCACCTAATCACCATCCTCGCCTTGTTGTCATGGTGAAAGAACCCCGGCCCGGACGCGTTAAAACGCGGTTGGGCAAAACCCTTGGCATGACCACCGCTGCATGGTGGTTTCGACATCAAACAAGGCGACTGATCCGGCGGCTGCGCGATCCACGCTGGGATTTGATATTGGCTGTTTCGCCGGATTACGAAGGCCTGACCAGCCGGGTGTGGCCAGATGATCTGCCGCGAATGGCGCAAGGCCATGGTGATTTAGGCGATCGCATGAAGCGGGTTTTCCTAAACGCGCCGACCGGCCCAGTTGCGATCATTGGCGCCGATATTCCTGGCATTCAAAAGGCCCACATCGCACAGGCGTTTCAGGCACTTGGTTCAGCAGACACTGTTTTTGGGCCCGCGCCAGATGGGGGGTATTGGTTGATTGGAATGAAACGCATGCGCCCAATTCCGCCAACTTTGTTTCGCGATGTCAGATGGTCAACCAAACATGCATTGCAAGACACAAAGGACAGCATCCCAAACTTTCGTATCGCTGAAATCAATACCCTCAGGGACGTGGACGAAGTTTCCGACCTTTAATTCGCGCCGTGATCGTGACTGGCATGATCTGAATTTGTATTCATTTTCATGCCCGCCTCTGGCCGCTTTTCAACCTTGAAAACCACGTCAACTTTGCCGGCGTCGCGGAACGTTAGGGTGGCCGGGATTTCATCCCCGATCATCAAATGGTCTGACAGCCCCATAAACATGACATGTAATCCGCCCGGAGCAAACACCACTGTTACATTCGCAGGCACGTTCACCTGCATTTGATGGCGCATACTGGCCACACCATCCGTGGTGATCGTGTTGTGCATCATCACGCGCGGAAAATCCGCCTCAACTGCGATCAACGCATCTGCGGGTCCGGTGTTTACAATATGCATATACCCCGCACCCGAACGGCCAATGGTGGGATATGAAACGGGGTTTTTGATCTTGATGGACCCAACGGAAAATTCCTCTGCCGTTGCAAACCCGGCCAATAAAATTCCAACGGTGAAGATAAAAGCAAAGCGCATCACGAACCTCTGTTGTGTAAGGGCGATATATAGATGCATCGTGAAAACCCAAGGGTTTCGATTGTCGCATGCCCGTGATACCGGAAGCTATGTCCAAACTTCCCACAAAATCCGAAATCCTCGAATTTATTCGTGAAAACCCCGACGCCAGCACCAAACGCGATATAACGCGCGCCTTTGGCATAAAGGGGGCCGCAAAAATCGATTTGAAAGTGATGCTAAAGGAACTGGCCGAAGAAGGCCATTTGAAGAAACGCAAACGCAAATATTCGGATCCAGACAAGTTACCACCCGTTTCCGTTTTGCAAATTCTGGGGCCAGATGCCGATGGCGATCTGTTTGCCATCCCTGTCGAATATTCCGGGACAGGCGTCATGCCAAAGGTCTTGATGGCACAGCGCAGTTCAGATTCGGCATTGGGGCAAGGTGACAAAGTTCTGGCCCGCCTGACCCAAGTGTCAGAAGACAGCCATCAATACGAAGGGCGCTTAATCCGCCGGATTGGTCATAATCCCCACCGAATTTTAGGTCTTTATCGCAAGGGTGCCGAAGGCGGGCGAATTGTCCCCATTGATAAAGGATCCGACAAAGAATGGATCGTTCCCGCCGGTGCGCAAAATGGGGCAAAAGATGGGGAATTGGTGGAAGGTGAACAAACGGGGCCACGTGGGCGGTTGGGCCTGCCAGTTGCCAAAGTGTTGGATGTCTTGGGGGATCCATCAGCGCCCAAAGCGGTATCTTTGATTGCGATTCACCAACACGGCATTCCGGATGATTTCCCCGATGATGTCATGGCGCAAGCCGATGCGGCCGGGCCCGCAGATCGTTCAGGACGAACTGACCTGACCCATTTGCCTTTGATCACCATTGATCCCGGGGATGCCCGCGATCATGATGATGCCTGTTGCGCCCTGCCCGATGAAGATCCTGCCAATCAAGGTGGGTTTGTTCTTTGGGTCGCGATTGCCGATGTTGCACATTACGTCAGGCCGGGCACCCCTTTGGATCGTGAGGCATATCGCCGAGGCAACTCCAGCTACTTTCCCGATCGCGTGGTGCCGATGTTGCCGGATCGACTGTCGGGCGACCTTTGCTCATTGCACGAAGGTGTCGAACGCCCTTGTATTGCCGTTGAAATAAAAATCGACCGGTTCGGTGAAAAGCTCTCCCACAGCTTTCATCGCGGCTTCATGATTTCGCCTGCCGCCCTCAGCTATGAAGAGGCGCAAGATGCAGTGGATGGAAACCCAACGGAACGCGCAGCGCCATTGGTGGATCCAGTTTTAAAACCGCTGTTTCATGCCCATGACGCCCTATCGAAGGCACGCAATAAGCGACAGCCCCTTGATCTGGAACTGCCCGAGCGCAAGATCATCTTAACCGACGACGGCAAGGTGGCTTCGGTAAATTACCGTGACCGATTTCAGGCGCATAAGTTGATCGAAGAATTTATGGTGTTGGCCAATGTTTGTGCCGCTGAAACCCTTATTTCAAAACGCGAACCTTTGCTGTTTCGCGTACACGAAGAACCCAGCCCCGAAAAATTGGATGCATTGCGCGAAACAGCACAAGCGGCTGGTTTGGTTTTGGCCAAAGGGCAGGTCTTGCAAACGTCACATCTGAACAAGCTGTTGCATGCGGCGGCGGGTACAGACGAAGCAGAGTTGATTAATATGACAACGCTTCGATCCATGACACAGGCTTATTATAGCCCAAAGAATTTTGGCCATTTTGGGTTGGCATTGAAAAACTATGCCCACTTTACCTCTCCTATTCGTCGCTATGCGGATTTGATTGTTCATCGGGCCTTGGTATCCGCCCATGGTTGGGGGGATGATGGTTTGGAAACAGATATCCACGATAGATTGGAACAAATTGGCACCCACATAAGTGAAACCGAACGTCGATCAATGTTGGCAGAGCGTGACACAACCGACAGATATCTTTCTGCATTTTTGTCTGAACGGATCGGGCATGAATTTTCAGGTCGCGTTGCGGGAATTGCTAAGTTTGGAATTTTTGTCAAATTGGATGAAACAGGGGCTGATGGCTTGGTTCCGATGCGCGAATTGGGGGATGAATACTTCAATTTTGATCGTGATCGGGGCACCTTGACCGGTGACAAAACAGGCCGCGTCGTGAGATCGGGCATGCCTGCCACCGTCAAATTGGCAGAAGCAGCCCCAGTCACCGGTGGATTGGTTTTCGAACTTTTGACCTTGAACGGGGATGCGCCGCCCAAAAAAGGACGTCACAGCACAAAGGGCCGCAGGTTTGGTGCAAAAGGTAAAAAGAAACGCAGTGTAAAGCGAAGCCGCCGATGACGTTCGAAGATTGGAAGTCAGAATTTTGCACCTCGGCCGCAAAAACAATTTTGCCGAAAACCGTGGCGCAATGCGCTGCGTTTATGCAACAGCTTCCTTCTTCAGTGGATGCAGACACAAAACAACCAGAAGCGCGCAAAACGCTTTGGCAATATCTGTCCACTGCCGTTTCGCAAACCCGAATTGAAAATGGGCAACAAGCCCTAAGAACACATGACCCGGTGTTCGACACCATTGAAGACCGTTTTGATGTTGATCGACATATTGTCGCTGCGATTTGGGGCATGGAAACCAATTATGGGGCGATCCGGGGCGACGTTAACGTGTTTGCCGCCTTGGCCACCATGGCGCATCAAGGCCGCCGCCGCACATTGTTCGAGGCACAGCTACTTGCCGCCTGTCAAATCGTGGAAAAGGGTATCTGCACCCCCGACCAAATGATCGGCAGTTGGGCCGGCGCCATGGGGCATACCCAATTTATGCCCACCTCTTATTTGGATTTTGCGATGGGCCTGACCCAAGAAATGGCCAACATTTGGGATGATGATCCATCAGATGCATTGGCATCTGCTGCGCATTATTTGAAAAGACACGGATGGGTGCCCAACACACCTTGGGCCATCGAAGTAGAATGGCCCCAAACGCTTGATCTTTTTAAGGCGCGTCATCACACACCCCAAACGGTTCACGCTTGGTGCGACTGGGGCATAACACCCATTCACGATACAAGCAGCGCTGCCAATTTTGAATTCCATCTTCCCGCAGGGCACAAAGGGCCTGCATTTTTAATCAGCCAAAATTACCGGGCGATTTTGAAGTACAACAATGCAGATGCCTATGCCGTTGGGATTGGGCATTTGGCGGATCGTCTGTCCGGTGGCAAGGCCCTGACAACCGATTGGACTGGGGATGACAGGGGCCTTACATTGGCTGAGGTTCAAACCTGTCAAAATCTGTTGACAGAGCTTGGGTTTGACACCCAAGGCGCAGACGGATTCACAGGTCCAAACACCGTTCGGGCAACAGAAGCTTTTCAACGCGATCATGGCCTTCCGGTTGACGGTCATCTTGATTTGGAAATGCTGGATCGCCTAACCCAACAGTGCAAGTGAAAGCTGCGATCCTGTGCGCAACGTCACCTTTGTGTAATTGTTTCATATTCAGAAAATCTTGCCTAAGCTGTGATGAACGCATCTATTCAAAGGCCGCCCCATGACTGATATCGTAATCCTTTCCTCCGCTCGTACTGCCATTGGCACCTTTGGCGGAAGCCTTGCTGGAACCACGCCCATCGATCTTGGCGCAACAGCCGCAAAGGCGGCCTTGGATCGTGCTGGTATATCAGGCGATCAGATCGGACATGTGGCGTTCGGCCATGTTATCAACACCGAACCGCGCGACATGTACCTGTCGCGCGTGGCAGCGATGGATGCGGGCATTCCGGACACGACACCCGCGATGAATGTAAACCGCCTGTGCGGGTCGGGTTTGCAAGCGATCGTATCGGTAACGCAGTCACTGATGTTGGGGGATGCCGACTTTGGTTTGGCTGGCGGGGCCGAGAATATGAGCCGCAGCCCATACATCATGCAGGCCCAGCGGTGGGGCCAGAAGATGGGCGACGTGAAGACCCTTGATATGATGCTGGGCGCATTAAACTGCCCGTTTGGAACAGGGCACATGGGTGTCACGGCTGAAAACGTGGCGGCTGAAAACGGAATTACCCGCGAAGATCAGGATGCCTTTGCACTGGAAAGTCAGGAACGCGCCGCCCGCGCGATTGAGGCGGGGTATTTCGAAAGCCAGATCACGCCGGTGCAAGTGAAGGTCAAACGCGACATGGTGGATTTTGTGCAGGACGAACACCCCAAAGCCACATCGATGGAGGCTTTGGGCGGCCTGCGCGCCGTGTTCCAGAAAGACGGCACCGTAACGGCGGGCAACGCATCGGGCATCAACGACGGCGCGGCGGCCGTGGTTCTGGCCCGTGCGGATGCGGCGGAAAAGGCGGGCCTGTCGCCCAAGTTCCGTGTGATCGGCTACGGCCATGCGGGCGTTCGGCCACAGGTGATGGGCATCGGCCCAGTACCCGCCGTTGAAAACCTGTTGGCGAAAACCGGGATGAAGGCCAGTGATTTTGACGTGGTGGAATCCAACGAGGCCTTCGCGGCACAGGCCGTGGCGGTGAACAAGGGATTGGGTCTGGACCCCGCGAAAGTGAACCCGAACGGCGGCGCGATCGCCCTTGGCCACCCCGTGGGTGCGACGGGGGCGATCATCATGACCAAACTGATGTATGAGTTGGAGCGGACTGGCGGGAAGAAGGGTCTGGCGACCATGTGTATTGGTGGAGGTCAGGGGATCGCTGTGGGGATTGAGCGGGCATAAATTTTGGAAGTCCGTATCACCAAATATGACCCGACCAATCGGAACGAACTTGGACATTACACCAAAGACGAATGGACATCTGTATCTGACATTTGTGGAAAATACGATTTAAGCGAAGAAGGATACCTTTGTGTAGAGGACAAATATTGGACAACGGTTCAAACAATCATGAACAGCCTTGGACTAAAGACACTTAGATTTGTTCATTGGAACCGACCAAGCAACCATTTTCAAGGTTTCAAATTTCAAAATATTTGCCAGGAGTCTCTGGATTTTCTTAATGAAAATGGCTTTGTGGATGAAATATCCGTTGAAGACTATGAGCCTTATTTCCGCGCGGCTATGCGTGAAGTATCTCGGGTTCCGGTGTCGGGCGACAATGGATTTTATCTTCACTTCGGGTATGACTTTTATCTGTACGCAGGATCGAAAAAACAATTCGCGCTGCCTGTGGTGGAAGGAATATGGGTCGAGCACATGTCGTCGCCTTATTCAATGAACGCCGAGGACCTTATTGATTTCACGAAAGATTGGCCAGGTTGGGATGGCACATTGGCGTTCTGGGAGAAGCATCCCAAATAATAGCTTAGAAAAGGCTTGAGAGATCAAAGCAAAGATGTATTTCAATCACCGAAATACCCTGACGTGACTGCCGCATTTAATCTGCGGAGGGTCTTAACAAAAGCAAAAAACCAACGACCTCAAGCCACGGCTCGTGCCAATGCACACTGGCTCCACAATTCGCTTAACGCGCCGACCAAATGTGCGATATCCGCGTCGCTGTGCAGGGGTGTCGGGGTGAACCTCAGGCGTTCTGTGCCTTTAGGAACGGTGGGGTAATTGATCGGCTGCACATAGATGCCGTATTGATCCAGCAGGTATTCGCTGATCATCCGGCACTTGACCGGATCTTTGATCATCACCGGCACGATGTGGCTTT
>JAHDCF010000032.1 GCA_020630015.1 Planktomarina sp.
CTGATCATCCGGCACTTGACCGGATCTTTGATCATCACCGGCACGATGTGGCTTTCGTTGGTCAGATGCGGGATACCCGCTTTGTCCAGTGCGGCGCGCAGTTTTGAAACTTGGGCTTTCTGGCCCTCACGCTCCGCGCGGCTTTCTTTCAAATGCGCGATCGATGTGCGCGCGGCGGCGGCAACGGCGGGGGGCAAAGCGGTGGTAAAGATAAAGCCCGACCCGAACGATCGTATGAAATCGCACAGAACGCTTGATCCAGTGATGTACCCACCGACGCAGCCAAATGCCTTACCCAAGGTGCCTTCGATCAAATCAATCCGGTGCGCCAGACCCAGCTTTTCCGACACGCCACCACCACGGGGCCCATACATGCCAACGGCATGCACTTCGTCGATATACGTCATCGCGCCGTGTTTTTCGCAGACATCCAAGATGGCCTCAATCGGCGCAATGTCGCCATCCATGGAATAGACGCTTTCAAACGCCACGATCTTGGGCCTGTCACCACATTGCGCCAACTTGCGATCAAGGTCTTCCACGTCGTTATGGGCCCAGATCATCTTATCGCATTTCGAATGGCGGATACCTTCGATCATGGATGCGTGGTTGCCGCTGTCCGACAGGATCACCACGTCAGGTATCTTTGCACCCAATGTCGACAGGGTCGTCCAGTTGCTGACGTAACCAGACGTGAACAAAAGCGCCGCTTCTTTGCCGTGCAGATTGGCGAGTTCTGCTTCTAACAACAGGTGGTCGTGGTTTGTGCCGCTGATGTTGCGTGTGCCACCGGCACCGGTGCCGCAGCGATCCACGGCCTCTTGCATGGCGGCCACCACCTTTGGATTCTGCCCCATGCCCAAATAATCGTTCGAACACCAAACCGTCACGTCGCGCACGCCATCCTCTGTGTGATTGGCCGCACGTGGAAATTTGCCTGCTTTACGCTCCAGCTCAGCGAAATAGCGGTAATTACCTTCCGCCTTCAGCTGTTCCAACGCATCGGAGAAAAAAGAATCGAACGTCATGGTCATGGTTCCACACTACACAAAGCGTACATACCCGAATTTGACACAGATCATATGTGATCTATTGCCACGGTTTATTTTGCCGGTCCCGTATATGGCCGGAAAAACACAGGCGCATCAGGGGTTGAAACATCGGGTTGATAAACATACCCGCCCGCATCGAAATCTTTCAACGCGGCTTCGTTCTGTAAGCGGTTTTGCACGATATACCTTGCCATGGCACCACGTGCCTTTTTGGCAAAAAAGCTGACGATTTTTGGGGTGCCATCTTTCACTTCCTTGAATACAGGGGTGATCACCCTCAGGTTCAATGCTTGTTGATCCACCGCCCCAAAATATTCTTGGCTGGCGCAATTTACCAAAACATCGGTATCAACAGCCGAACCATCACGATTTAGAGATTTTGAAATCTCTGATCCCCAAAAATCATACAGGGATTTTCCACGTCTGGTTTTCAGCCGACTTCCCATTTCAAGTCGATACGCTTGAATTTGATCCATCGGTTTAAGAACTCCATAAAGCCCAGACAAGATCCGCAAATGTCCTTCGGCCCAGCGCATATCATCTTCACTGAACGTGGTGGCCTCAAGCCCTTGATAAGTATCCCCCGCAAAGGCCAATGCCGCTGGGCGAACGTCAGTAATTTCTGGGTCTGCGCGAAAGGCTTTGAAACGATCGCGATTCAGCCGGGCCAAATCTGGGCTGATGTTCATCAACTTTTGCAAATCCCCAAGGGTCAAACCACGGGCGGTTTTTGCAAGGCTTTGCGCCTCTTTTTCGAAAAATGGAGTGCTGGCCAAGGATTGATCCCGTTCAGTCCAATCCAGTTTCTTCGCAGGTGAAATACAAACAAGCATCAAAGCCCCCCGGTTTCTGCCACTGTATCTAGCAGTCAGTGGGGCGACCTCAACCCCCTTGAAGAACTTCTAAGAACGCTTCGCCAAATCGCAGTATGCGGGCTTCGTCCATTCCTTTGATCCGCGCCATCTGATTCAGGTCACCGGGCCGGACCTCTGCCAATTTGCGCAACAATGACGTTGAACAGCTGAGAGGTTTTTCCGTTCCCAATTCCCCACGCTGCAATTGCAGTTGGATTTCTTGCAACCGATCAAACACCTCTCCTGCATCAGTTCGCGCTAACCTGCGCCTGATTGGATGGATGTGTGATGCCTCCCCTGTGATCACCTCCAAAAACGCGCGGCCATAGCTTTCTAATTTCTTCGCACCCACCCCGGATATCCGCGCCATTTGATCCAAGGTATCCGGGCGCGTTTCGGCCATTTCAATCAGCGTTTTATCTGTGAAAACGACATAGGCGGGCACTTTCTGCGCTTCGGCCAAGGCACGACGCTTTGCCTTCAACGCCGAAAGCAACGGCGCATCTTCATCCCTGACCAATGTTTTAACCGCCGGACGTCGGGTCGTGTTTTTGAAACTGTCTTTTCGAAAACGAATTGTGGCCTCACCCCGCAACAATGGCCGGGCGTTTTCCGTCATGCGAAGGCCGCCATGGCGATCTGGATCAGGACGCAACAAATCATGTGCCATCATCTGTCGAAATATAACTTGCCAATCCCGGCGCGAAGTATCTTTGCCCACCGCAAATGTCGGCAAATCCGCGTGACCGCGCGCCAACACCTTTTCTGTTTCATTTCCGATCAACACATCAATCAAATGGCCTGATCCAAACCATTCCCCTGTGCGCAATGCTGCCGACAATGCCATGCGCACCTGCGTCGTGGCATCGAAGGTTTCGGGCGGGGTTTCACATAAATCACACAGTCCGCAGGAAATTTCAGTTTCCCCAAAATACGACAGCAATGTTTGGCGGCGGCAAGATAATGCTTCAGCCAAACCTAGCAGGGCATTTAACCGGGCATGATCCGCCATTTTACGGTCGCTCGGGGCCAATCCTTCGTCAATCTGACTTCGGCGCAACCGGATGTCATCAGGGCCAAAAAGAGTGAGTGTATCGGCGGGCGCACCATCCCGCCCTGCACGACCAATTTCTTGATAGTAAGCTTCGATTGATTTCGGCAAATCCGCATGGGCCACCCACCGCACATCAGGTTTGTCGACACCCATCCCAAATGCAACGGTGGCCACGACGATCAAATCATCCTCAAGCTGAAAACGGCGTTCCACAATCCGTCTGTCCTCCGCCTCCATCCCGCCGTGATAGGCACAGGCGCGGTGCCCCGCATCCCCCAATGCCTTTGCCAAAGTCTCGGTCTTGGCGCGCGTACCACAATACACAATGCCAGATTGCCCTTTTCGAGCTGCGGCAAAGTTCATGATTTGTTGTCGGGGTTGGTCTTTGGCGGCAAAAGCCAATCGGATATTGGGACGATCAAACCCATGGAGAAAAGTTGATGGTGATTGCCCATCAAACAATTTTTCAATTATTTCTGCGCGCGTTTCTTCGTCAGCCGTTGCTGTAAAAGCCGCCAAAGGCACGTTCAGCGCCCGGCGCAGTTCACCAATTCGTAAATAATCAGGCCTGAAATCATGGCCCCATTGCGAAACACAATGCGCTTCATCCACTGCGATCAAAGACACATTTATGCGTCGCAACATGCCCAACGAAGATCCCGCCGCCAATCGCTCAGGTGCAATATACAAAAGCTTCAGCGCGCCTTGTTCCAAAGCATCCCAAACCGCATCGGTTTCTTCATCTGTGTTTCCGGATGTCAAAGCCCCGGCCTGAACACCGGCGGCTTGCAAGGCACGCACTTGATCGCGCATCAATGCAATCAGCGGGGATATGACAACGGTCACACCATCGCGAATCAAGGCCGGCAATTGAAAGCACAGGGATTTACCACCCCCCGTTGGCATAATCGCAAGCACGTTTTGATTGTCGTTAACCGCATCCACAATTTCGGCTTGGCCCGTGCGAAAGGCATCAAACCCGAAAACCTGTTTCAGGATATCAGGCGCATCCCCCATATAACCCGCCCGAAATCAGAGGCCCGACAAAAAGCCTTGCAAGATGATGACGGCGAATAAGGCCACCAACGGTGAAAGATCCATCCCACCGATATTGGGAAGGACACTTCGAATGGGGCCATAAATCGGCTCTAACAATCGTTGAAGGATGCCCCAGATCTGACCGACGATGGGTTGATATACATTCAAAACACCAAAGGTGATCAGCCAACTCATGATGAAATGTGCGAAAATAACGTATTTCACGATATCCAAGAAACCGACCAAAATATTTGGAATGTCCATCACGGTGCCCTTTGTTGCTCTGACGTTTACCTATGACCTCTGGGAAGGTGCCGCAAGGGTGTTCCCCAAGGTAAGTCTTGACGTTGACGTCAATCAACCAATGTTAAAGGAACAGGAGGCCAACCAATGTATCCTTTCGTTCGATTGATGTGGCAATTTTTCATACACCGGAAGGATCCCAAACTGGGTCCCAAGGACACACATATCAGCCACCACATTTGTCTTCCCCAAGATATCGATCTTTGGCGCGAGCTGAACAATGGGCGCACGTTAACCTTGTATGATATGGGTCGTTTGCCATTGGCCGGGCGTGTTGGGTTGATCACCGTTTTGCGCAAACGCAAATGGGCTTTGACAATGGCTGGTGTCTCCGTTCGGTATCGCCGCCGTGTGCGCATGTTCGAACGATTTGAAATGCGCAGTCGGGCCATCGGTTGGGATGATAAATTCATCTATTTGGAACAATCTATTTGGAAAACAAATGGGGAATGCGCAGGGCATGCGATGTATCGATCCGCCGTCACAGATCGCAATGGCATCGTGCCCCCCCAAAAGGTTATGGGCGAACTTGGATTGACAGAGGTCGACAACACCTTACCGGAATGGGTGCAGGCCTGGATCGACGCCGATGCCCAACGCCCATGGCCCCCGATGCAAACCTAACCTCGGGTAATTCTTGCTTTTGCGTCTCACCTGACCCAAGGTCAGTTAAAAATGCCTAGGGGGGACACATGGCAGATACGATGGTCGAAGGCGTCAGCCTGAAAAAACGCGTTTGGGGCTGGATGGCCTTCGATTGGGCAACGCAACCGTTTTATACCCTTGGGTTAACATTTATCTTTGGACCCTATTTTGCGGTGGTCGCTGCAGAATATTATCTTGGGCTTGGCCTTGATGAAAAATCGGCTGATGCGCAGGCGCAGTCACTTTGGTCATTTGGCCAAGGGGCGGCGGGCTTATTCATTGCATTCGCTGGCGTTGTCTTGGGGGCATACGCTGACAGCACGGGACGCCGCATGCCTTGGGTATGGGTGTTTTCAATAGTCTACGTCATATGCTCTTGGTTGCTGTGGTTTATGGTCCCTGATGGATCAGCGCTGATGTTTGGCTTGATTGTGTTTTCCATTGGGTTTGTTGCCGCTGAATTCATGCTGATCTTTGTCAATGCCCAGCTTCCCGGACTTGGCGACGATGCAGAGGTTGGAAAAATATCCGGAAGTG
This sequence comes from Planktomarina sp., assembly GCA_020630015.1. Classification (GTDB taxonomy): domain Bacteria; phylum Pseudomonadota; class Alphaproteobacteria; order Rhodobacterales; family Rhodobacteraceae; genus Planktomarina. The sequence goes on from JAHDCF010000032.1 coordinate 5,484, forward strand.
GGGCTGCCATTGGGTATTGGGGGGGCTTTGTGGCCTTTTTGATAATGTTCGCACTTTTTGTGGAATCGGAAGCCGGCGGCAAAACCATGGCGGGTTTAGCACCAGCATTCGGTATGCTGGATTCAGAAGCGAGGGAAGGCACACGCGCGGTTGGGCCATTTATTGCAATCTGGTTTGTGATCTTCATGGTTCCCTATTTTCTTTGGGTCCGCGAAAGCAAAACGCCAAATCGCACAGGTGGTATGGGCCAAGCAATGTCTGACTTAGTGACGTCGCTCAAAAACGTGGTGAAAAGACCAAGCCTATTTGCGTTTTTGGGAGGTTCGATGCTGTACCGGGATGCCTTAAATGGGCTTTATGCCTTTGGTGGGGTGTATGCTGCACTGGTCTTGGGTTGGTCGATAACCATGCTGGGCATTTTTGGTGTAATTTCGATCATAACAGCCGCAGTTGTTACGCAAATATCTGGCCGATTTGACGCGCGCTTTGGCCCCCGGCCGGTCATCACATTTCACATTTGGGTTCTGATCGTGGTTTGTTTGATCATCATCGGCATGTCGCGTACCAGTTTTTGGGGCATCCCTCTGGCCGAAGGATCTGGCTTGCCTGATATCATTTTCATGATTTGTGGTGCCGCTATTGGCGGTTCGGGCGGCGGCATTTATGCGGCCAGCCGATCAATGATGGTGCGCCATACCCATCCCGAACGCCCGACCGAGGCATTTGGCCTGTTCGCATTATCCGGAAAGGCCACCGCATTTTTGGCCCCGATGCTGATTGGATTGTTCACAATTCTTTTCAATGACGCGCGCCTTGGTTTTTCCCCTGTTGTAGCATTGTTCATTCTGGGTATGATTCTTCTACGATGGGTAAAACCAGACGGAGATCGAGCAGAATGGTCAAAATCCTCTATTCCTGCGCCATAATATTGGCGCTTGTGGCGTGCGGTGGCGAAAAACGCCAAACGCGCGCCGAAACAAAACGGCACAATTTAACACCGGCTGAGGCAAGCGTTCCAGCCAAGAAACTTTTCGGCGCGAAACGCGGTGCATCTGCCCAACGCGCACAACCCCATGGCGGATACGCCCGCGGGTGTGTCGCAGGTGCGGTGCAGCTTCCTGAAACTGGCCCAACATGGCAGGCGATGCGACTGTCGCGCAATCGCAATTGGGGCCACCCCGACACGGTTGATTATATCAAAGAACTGTCGCGAAAAGTGGCATCCCGAACGTCTTGGAATGGACTTTATGTCGGTGACATCAGCCAACCACGTGGCGGGCCGATGCTGACAGGGCACGCCAGCCACCAAATCGGTATGGACGTTGACCTGTGGATGTTGCCACCCGGCCGATTGGATCTAACGCCCGTTGAACGTGAAAACCTTAGCTCGATTTCCATGCGTCGTGCGAATGGTGCCTATACCAATGATCGTTGGTCCGCAGATCACCGCAAGGTTTTGAAACTGGCGGCCAATGATGACCGCGTGGCGCGCATCTTTGTTTTCCCGGGCGCAAAGGTGGATATGTGCAATCGCGAAAAGGGCGACCGCAGTTACCTGCGCAAAATTCGTCCGTGGTGGGGGCATCACTATCATTTTCATGTTCGCCTGAAATGCCCCGACAACGCGCGCAATTGTAAGAACCAAGCACCCCCTCCACCCGGTGATGGATGTGATGATGCGCAAGGCTGGGTTGACCGCATTTTGAACCCACCACCCCCCGATCCGAACAAACCCCCAAGGCCACCGAAAAAGCCAATTACCTTGGCAACCCTTCCGGCCCAATGCACAGGGGTTTTGAAATCAAACTAAATCAAGCGGTGGGTCTTTGGCCCACCGTTTTTTGTTGGAGGCCACCAATGCGTCTTTTAATGTTTGCGTTTTGCATGATCTCAACACCCCTTATTGCGGGCCCGCCTGTGATCGAAGATGTGCAGATCAAACATTCAGGCACCCAAACCCGATTTGATGTGACCCTTCGCCATGCTGACACAGGTTGGGATCACTATGCCGACGGGTGGGGGGTTTATGACATGCAAGGAACCGAATTAGGGTATCGGATTTTGCATCACCCGCATGTAACCGAACAACCCTTTACCCGCAGTTTAACCCTGGCCCTTCCTGACGGAGTGCAAAAGGTTCAGATCATTCCACGCGATTCAGTCCATGGAAACGGCGAACCCTTTATAATTTCAGTGCCATAAAATCGTTATTGTGCCGTCCATCCCCCATCCAGCACCATCGAACTGCCCGTCATGTTTTGCGCTGCGGGTGATAACAAAAACATGACGGCACCGGCAATATCTTCGGGCGTGGTGAACCGCAGTGACGGTTGCTTTTCCGCCAACAGCGCCTTTGTTGCTTGTTCATTGGTTTGGCCGGCTTGTTCGGCACGGGCATCGATTTGGGCCTGCACCAATGGGGTTAAGACCCAACCCGGGCAGATCGCGTTGCAGGTTATGTCCGCCTTCGCATTTTCCAAGGCGGTGACTTTCGTAAGCCCCACAATCCCATGTTTGGCCGCAACATAAGCCGCCTTTTCAACAGACGCGACATGCCCATGTGCCGATGCAATATTGATAATGCGGCCAAATCCACGGGTTTGCATTCCCGGCAAAACAGCGGATGTTGTGTGAAACGCAGATGACAGATTGACGGCGATCACATCGTTCCATTTATCTTGTGGAAAATCTTCAATCCGCGCCACATGTTGAATACCGGCATTGTTGATCAAAATATCAACGTCACCTGCATCTGAAATCATCTTGGAAATTTCAGTATGATTGCGCAAATCAGCATTGATATGACGTGCACTGGAACCGATGCTGGCCAAGGCAGATGCGATTTGATCCTCTTCTCCAAACCCATTTACGATCACGCTGGCACCCGCTTGCCCCAACGCCTGCGCAATCCCCAAACCGATGCCACTGGTCCCGCCGGTCACCAACGCGGTTTTGTTTTTTAGATCAATCATTTTGCGATTCCTCTTAACATGGCTTTTGTTTCTCTTTTCATGAGGGTACGCAAAGCCCATGGCCAGACCATTTTACGCACCCATTCTAATTTTCTTGCTTTGGTGCGTTGGTCTTTTGGCGGGGGGACAGTTTTCCAAAGTCGCTGTGCCAATTTCTGAATTCAGCGAAGTTTATAACAGGTCAGAGGCACAGATTGCGTGGCTGTTAACATTGGTCAGTTTGATGGGGGCCTTTTTTGGTTTGGTCGCCGGTCTCATCGCCGCGCGTATGGGCATGCGCACGGTTTTGCTGATCAGTCTTGTTTTGGGGGGTGGTCTTTCTTTTTTACAATCCACCTTGCCAAGTTTTAGTGTCTTGGCCTTCAGCCGCATCATCGAAGGTGTATCGCATCTTGGGCTGGCGGTGGCGGCGCCGACCTTAATTGCCCAGATTGCCAATGATCACTGGCGCGGGGCGGCGATGGCATTATGGAGCACGTTTTTCGGTGTCGCCTTTGCCTTAACAGCATGGTTCGGGATTCCATTCGTGGAACATTTTGGAATTTCCAGTCTTTTCCAAACCCATGGCGCTTTCATGCTGGGCTTTGCCTTCATATTGGCTTTGATGTTGCCCACATCCCAAAACGTTCGACCAAACACTTTGGGAAACCCAATCAAACGCCTGATCCTTGATGCCCAACAGGCCTATCAAACGCCATCCGTTCTTTGGCCGGGCATATCGTGGTTGTTTTACACCCTCACATTTTTGTCGTTGCTGACATTGCTGCCCCAGCAGATGGATTTATCGCAACGCAGTGAGGCAGCAACGGTGCTGAGCCTTGTTGGCATCGCCATCTCACTTACCTTGGTTCCGATTGCCCTTCGGTTTTTACAGGCCACCACATTGGTAATCGTTGGTTTTGCGTTGGCAGGCACTTCAATAGTTCTGACCACAGGTCAAAATCTTCCGTTAATAAGCGTTGCGATTTTCGCAGCTCTTGGGGTTATCCAAGGTGGTACATTCGCATCGGTTTCTCAGCTGAATAAATCCATCCAAAATCGCGCGTTGGGATTTGGCATCATGGCACAAACTGGAAATCTGGGAAACCTGTTGGGAACGCCTGTCTTCCTTAGCATCCTTGTGGCATCGAACCTTTCGACTGTTTTGGGCGTTGCGACCGCGCTTTATCTTGGCGCTGGTCTGATCTTATTGATTTTGTTCCGCATCAAAGTTCACAAAGGTTAACACAGCGCCGGTGTACAGGTTGTGTACGGGTTGTGTACAGGTTGTGCACAGGAATTGAGACAAAGGTTAACGTGCATTTAGCCCCAATTCCCCTTGCCAGATTGCATCGGGTGTCTTAAGCCGCGTCCGTCGTGGATATCCCACGACCATGTCGCCGCACCCATGCAAAAACGGACTTAGAATTATGACACGCACTTATCTTCCTGGCATTATTGCCATGGCCGCCATCGTTGTGGCCTCTAACATCCTTGTACAGTTTTTTGTCGGTGATTGGCTGACTTGGGGGGCTTTTACGTATCCCTTTGCCTTCTTAGTGACCGACATCATGAACCGTGTTTATGGCCCCTCTGCCGCACGTCGGGTGATCTTTGCGGGGTTTGTCGTTGGTATTATCTGTTCATTGATTGGAACCCAAATTGATGTTCAAATCGCCCCAGATTTTGCCGCCCCGGCGGTGACTTTGCGGATTGCCCTTGGGTCTGCCACGGCCTTTTTGGTGGCCCAGCTGATTGATGTTTTGGTCTTTGATAAACTGCGTGGGGGCAGCTGGTGGAAGGCACCTTTGACATCCACCTTAGTTGGATCAACGATCGATACGGCTTTGTTTTTCACAATCGCTTTTTCGGCTGCAATGACAGGTGTGTTAGGCGCGGATCACAACACGGATTTCTTCAACGAGGTTGTCGCCACCCCATTTGGGGCTGATTTGACCCGTTGGATCGGAACCGCCGGGGTTGATTGGTGCGTAAAAGTTGGGATTGCACTGATCGCATTGATCCCATTTCGCCTAATTGTTGGGGCTTTAAGCGGGCCAACCACAGAATATCGTTGACATATGACACACCTGTGCCACCTTAGCTGTATCTTGTAACAGCGAAAGGAGGTGATCCAGTGTCGAGAAAGGTATTGGAGAGTGTGGTTGAAACAGGTCTGGAGGTTGCGCTTTAAGGCAACCCTTGAAGGGTAACTTCAGGACTTGGGCGAAGGTGTCCGAAGCGTTTTGCGAAACGCTGAATTCAACCCCCGCCTCCGCAAACTTTCGATGGGCCGTCCGATCTGGGCGGCCCGTTTTATTTGTGCCATGGTGGTGTCATGCTGCGCGTGAACGACGACATAACACTCCAAGACTGGGAACTTTCTGAAAGTTTCACCCGGGCCCAGGGGCCAGGTGGGCAAAATGTTAATAAGGTGTCCACCGCTGTTGAACTGCGGTTCGAGGCACAACGCAGCCCGAACCTGCCCCAATTTGTGAAAATGCGGTTGCGCAAAATTGCTGGCCGCAAATGGACAAGTGATGGCGCGATCATTCTAAGGGTGGAAGACACACGATCACAGGCCCGCAATCGCGAAATCGCCCGTGACCGCCTGATCGAAATGATTGAAAAGGCAACACATCGCCCCAAAAGACGTATCGCCACCAAACCCACCTTGGGTTCAAAACGCCGGCGTATGGATGCAAAAACGCAAAGGGGCGCGGTGAAATCACTGCGTGGAAAGGTAAAATTCGATGACTGATCTTTTGGCGCGCCGCGTTTCGGTGCTTGGCCCCAACATGCCAACCTTTTACAATATTCCGCTTCACCTTATCCGCGGGGAAGGTGTACATGTTTGGGACGATACCGGCAAAAAATACTTGGATTGTTATAACAACGTGCCTCATGTCGGCCATTGCCATCCTAAGGTCGTGGAAGCCATTACCAAACAAGCGCAAATGCTGAACACCCACACAAGGTATCTGCATGAAGGTATCGTGACCTATGCTGAACGGCTTACCGCAAAGTTTGATCATGATTTGGATCAACTTATTATGGTCTGCTCTGGATCAGAGGCGAATGATATCGCCATTCGAATGGCACATGCAGCCACAGGAAAAACGGGCATTATTTCCACGGATAACACATATCACGGGAACACCCATCTTGTGACTCAGCTTTCCAGTCGCAAACCCCCGATCGGGGGATATGCACCTTTCGTAAAACGCGTTCCTTCCCCTGATACGTTACGTCCGCTTGGTGGTTCATTGGAGGCCCAAGGCAAGGCATTTGCAGCAGAAATTCAAAAAGCCATTGATGAATTGAACGCGAACGGACATGGGTTTGCGGGGATGATGCTGTGCCCTGTTTTTGCAAACGAAGGCCTGCATGATTTGGATGCAAGTTTCCTGAAACCAGCGGCAGATGTGGTGCGGCGTGCAAACGGGTTGCTTCTGTGTGATGAGGTTCAACCAGGATTTGGACGATGCGGCAGTCATTGGTGGGGTCATGATCGAATGCAGATCAAACCTGATGTTGTGACCGTTGGTAAACCAATGGCCAACGGCCACCCAGTGGCCGCAGTGATCACCAGGCCCGATATCATGGCGGGTTTCCGAAATGCATTCGGATACTTCAATACCTTCGGCGGTAACCCTGTCAGTTGTGCCGCCGCCAGTGCCACATTGGACGTGATTGAAAATGATAACTTAGTTGAAAACGCAAACACAGTCGGCACATATTTTGCCGATCAAATGTCACAGCTAAGCCATCCAATCATCGCAAGTACCCGTGGGGTTGGTCTGTTCATTGCGGTCGAAGTGGAAATCGATGGCACCCCAGCCACGACAGAGGCCGCATTGATCGTGGAAAATATGAAAGACAAAGGCATCTTGATGGGGCGAACCGGACGCAATGCAAATACGCTTAAATTTCGCCCCCCCCTGCCCTTTGAAAAAGGTCACGTAGATCAGGTAATTGAAACACTTGATTCAATCTTGGATACAATTGGATGACTGTTGAAAACTTCGCGAAACATTGGGGCGGGACAATCGTCAGATTGATCAGCCACAGGGAAAATGCGGTCTATGAAATGGTGCTGCCCAATGGGCAAAGGGCCGCCCTTCGTCAACACCGCCCCGGATACCAAAGCCGGGCCAGCATCATGGACGAGGTGATGTGGACGAAATTTTTGGCATCATCTGAATTCCCTTGCCCCATGCCTTTGCAGAACCGATCTGGCGAAGATTTGGTGGACAGTGAAGAACATATATTTTCGGCGGTTTCTTGGGTGGACGGTCGCCCCATTGCAGAACAAAATCAATCAACCGATAGCTTGGTCAAAACATATTTTGCGTTGGGGCGGCTTTTGTCGCAACTGCATGATATTTCTGATGAGATGCCGGATGATATCCATCACCGCCCGGCATGGTCTGTCGATGGATTGTTGGGCCCTGATCCATTTTGGGGGCGTTTTTGGGAAACACCACCCAAAGACAGCCAGGATGCCCAAACCCTTCACCAGGTTCGAAAAGTGGCGCATGCATGGTTGTCCGGTCTGCAAGAATGGGATCAGGGCTTGATCCATGCTGATGCGATTGGGGAAAATGTTTTAGGGTCTGCAGATGATTTATGGTTGATCGATTTTGACGACAGCGGCACCGGGTTTCGCGCGTTTGATCTGGGCGTTACCCTAACCCAACATTGGGATGCTGCCTACTTAACCGATATCGCCACTGCCTTAATTGAAGGATACACAGACAATCCAACCGAACGCCAAAATCTTGGCGCAGAGGTGTTTCGATTTATGACTTTGCGGTGCTTGGCATCCGCCGGTTGGGTACAGGGACGCATGCCAGAAAATGATCCAAGGCGGCAAACCTATGTAACGCGGGCCGTTACATGTGGCAGGCGGTATTTTGATGTTTGATCACACAAACACATCCTGCGCAGTTTGATCACCCACACCAAAAACCCGTTTGTATCGCGCTATTTCGTCTTTTGGCCCCATCGCCTTGTTCGGATTGTCCGACAGTTTTACGGTGGGGCGCCCATTGGCTTTGATCGCTTTGCATACCATGGAAAATGGGGCCAATGCATCATCTGCGACCAATCCGCGGAAATCGTTGGTCATCAATGTTCCCCATCCAAATGAAACACGACACCTTCCTTGGAATTGGGCTTGCAGTTGCGAGATTTTTTCAACGTCCAAGCCATCGGAAAAAATAACCAACTTTTTGGTTGGATCTTCGCCACGGTCCTTCCACCATTGAATGGCAATTTCAGCACCGGTTGCGGGATCACCTGAATCAATCCGAATGCCTGTCCATTCTGTCAGCCAATCTGGCGCACCATCCAGAAACCCTTTGGTGCCATATGTGTCGGGCAAAATGACCCGCAAGTTTCCATCATGTTCTTCATGCCAATCAGACAAAACATCATAGGGGGCTTGTCGCAAATCTTCGTCTGTTTCAGCCAAAGCGGAATACACCATCGGCAATTCGTGGGCATTGGTTCCGATCGCCTCAAGATCACGATTTTTCGCAATCAGACAATTGGAAGTCCCGACAAATTTTTCACCCAAACCTTCACACATGGCCTGAACGGCCCAATCTTGCCAAAGGAAAGAGTGCCGGCGTCGCGTCCCAAAATCCGCAAGGCGCAGCCCATCCACCTGACGCAGCTGTTCAATCTTTTCCCACAGCTTTGTCATCCCACGCGCGTACAAAATTTGCAGTTCGAATTTACGCATGTCGCGCATCACGGCCCGCCCGCGCAATTCCATCAATACGGCCAAAGCGGGAATTTCCCACAGCATGACTTCGGGCCACGATCCTTCGAAAGTTAGTTCATATTGCCCATCTCTTTTTTCAAGATGATAGGCAGGCAAACGAAGATCCTCGAACCAATCCATAAACTCTGGTGTGAACATTTGGCGTTTGCCGTAAAAGGTGTTTCCCCTCATCCACGTACTTTCACCACGCGAAAGGGATAGACTGCGAATGTGATCCAATTGTTCACGCAGTTCACCTTCATCAACCAACTCTGCCAACTTGATGTGTTTGGACCGATTGATCAGACTGAATGTCACCGTCGCGTCTGGTCGATTTCGAAAGACCGATTGGCACATCAGTAACTTGTAGAAATCAGTGTCGATCAGCGAACGCACGATCGGGTCAATCTTCCATTTGTGGTTCCAAACACGGGTCGCGATATCAACCATTAAACCAATTTCACCCCCGCCTGTTTCATCCCTTCGATCGCCTGATCAAGCGAGCCTGCAAAATCTATTGCACGGCACAGATCGGTGCGAACAGTGACGTTGAAACCAAGATTGGCGGCATCAACCGCGGAATAATTCACGCAAAAATCTGTCGCCAAACCCACCATTGTCAAATCGTCAATGCCGCGGGTCTTAAGGTAGCCTTCTAACCCTGTGGGTGTGGTTTTATCATTTTCGAAAAAGGCAGAATAACTGTCGATTGCGGGATTAAAACCTTTGCGCACAATCAGATCCGCACGGTCTGATTCTAGATCGACATGAAACGCCCCGCCGGATGACCCTTGGATGCAATGATCGGGCCAAAGAACCTGTGTTCCATATGGCATTTCAATTGTGGTCATTGGCGCCGCATCGTGGCTGCTGGCAAAGGATGAATGTCCCGCAGGGTGCCAGTCTTGAGTTAACACAACGGCATCAAAGTCTGACATCATGGCGTTGATCCCATGAACGATCTGATCGCCATCAGGCACGGCCAAGGCCCCACCAGGGCAAAAATCGTTTTGCACATCAATAACAATGAGGGCTTTCATCACATTCCTTCCCACGTGTTGAGGGGACCATGGCGGTTGGGGGATTGCAGGTCAACCAAATGGCAGGGTAAACGCCTTACATGTTCACTGTTTCTGCGCTTTATCACTTTACCAGATTTGAAGATCCGGCGGCATTTCGTCAGCCGCTTTTGTCTTTGTGCGAACACGAAGGCATAAAAGGAACCATCCTTCTGGCAAAGGAAGGCATCAATGGCACCGTCGCCGGGCCGCGTTTGGGCATCGAACGCCTTTGGAGGCATATTGACGCCCTGCCGGGATGTGCTGGTTTTGAACATAAGGAAAGCACCGCCACCACAATGCCGTTCAAGCGCATGAAGGTTCGTTTGAAAAAAGAAATTGTCACCATGGGGCAACCTGATGTCGATCCTACTGTGGGCACAGGGCATTATGTGGATCCGCAAGACTGGAATGAACTGATCAGTGCCCCTGACGTTGTGGTGATCGATACACGCAATGATTACGAAGTTGGCATCGGGACATTTGAAGGCGCAATTGATCCTGAAACAAAAACATTTCGTGATTTCCCCGAATGGTGGGAAAACAACAAAGACCGTTTTCACAACAAACGCGTTGCAATGTTTTGCACCGGCGGCATTCGGTGCGAAAAATCAACGAACTTCTTGATCGGACAGGGTGTAGATGACGTTTACCATTTGAAGGGCGGCATCCTTAAATACTTGGAAAACGTTCCCCAAGAAGACAGCAAATGGGAAGGTGAATGCTTTGTGTTCGATAACCGTGTCAGCGTTGGGCATGGACTTGTTGAAGGCAGTTATGACCAATGTTTTGCTTGCCGCCGACCAATTACCGAAGACGATAAAACACGTCCCGAATATCAAAAAGGTGTTCAATGCCACCAGTGCGTGGATGAATATTCAGACGACGATCGCCAAAGGTTCGGCGAACGCCAACGCCAAATTGAATCAGGTGAACTGACGCCAAGCTGATCAAAGAATCCTTGCCACATGCCCTTGTCGCGCCCATTCTGACGCCATGTATCCGATTTTCGGATGCTTAGATGAAAGGGATCCATATGCCAAAATTTTTGCTCGCTTTTCATGGTGGAACAATTCCAGACGACGAAGCCGCGGTTCAAGAAACGATGGCCGCCTGGGGTGCTTGGTATCAATCGATTGGTGCTGGCGTCGTGGACGGTGGTGCCCCTGTTGGAAAATCGCATACCGTATCTGCACAAGGTATTGTGGAAGATGGCGGTGCAAATCCAGTAAGCGGATATTGCATCATCGAAGCCGCCGATTATGGTGCGGCCACTGAAATCGCCAGCCGCAATCCCATGGTGACCACAGAAACCGGGACTGTCGAAGTGGCTCAGTTTGTCGATATGTAAGACTTTCAAAGGATCAAAAGGCAAATGGAATTCTTAGCAGAAATGACCGCAGTGGATTGGTTAGGTGTTTTGGGGTCTTTTCTGATCGCAAGTGCCTATTTCCTCGTGTCATCGAAAACATTAGAAGGTGACAGCGTCACATTTCAGCTGATGAACCTTGTCGGTGCTCTTTTGATCCTTTGGTCGTTGTATTACCGCCCCAATGCTGGGGCCATAATGATTGAGGTTTTGTGGATAGGCATAGCCGTCTATAGTCTTGCAAAGATATTTCTTGGAAGATCAAAACGATAAAGTTTATTTTCGGCCCTGGGCATAGACAGTCAGTCTTTTTGCCAAAATTCCGACAGCCAAATGCAAAATTACAGTTAGGCAAGCCAAGACAATCAGACTGGCAAACATCAGGTCTATTTTCGCGCGCCCATTGGCCAACAACATCAGATATCCCAAGCCTTTGGATGCCCCTACCCATTCGCCGATGACAGCTCCGATCGGGGCGTAAACCGCAGCCAATTTCAACCCCGACCCCAAACTGGGAAGAGCGTGGGGAATCTGGATGTGACGCATTATCTGATATTTTCCACCGCCCATGGATTGTGCCAAATCGCGATATCCCTGCGGTGTTCGTGTCAATCCATCATGAAATGCAGAGGTGACCGGGAAATAGATTATCAGCACCGCCATAATAATCTTTGATCCCATTCCATACCCAAACCACAAGGTCAGCAATGGTGCCAAAGCAAACACCGGCACGGCTTGCGTGAATACCAAAATCGGCAACATCAAACGTTCAGCAGTTTTGGATAGGGCAAGTTGTATCGCCGTGGCGGCCCCAAGTAACGTCCCAATCACAAGGCCCAAAAGAACCTCGAATGCCGTTACCCATGCGTTTTCCAAAATCACGACGCGGCTTTTGAACATCGCTTGGGCAACCCGCCAAGGTGACGGCAAAATAAAATGAGGTGCACCGGTAACCCACACAAGACCTTGCCAAATTGTCAAACCAATCAACAATGCGTAAAAAATATCTCGTCTTCTCATGCTTGGTGGCCCCGCAGATGTTCCAAAAGGCGGGTCTGACAATCAATCACGGAAGGTTCGTTTAAATCCCTTGGGATCGTGTTTCCCGGCGCAGGCCAATGTTGAACCCCTTCGGGCGACATCACCAATATCTGATCTCCGATACGCGCGGCCTCTGACGGGTCGTGGGTCACCAAAAGGATTGTTTTGCCCACCAAAACTTCGGTCGCCAGTTCTTGCATGTCTGCACGCGTGCTGGCGTCGAGCGCTGAAAAAGGTTCATCCAAAAACACCACCGGGCGGTCTTCCATCAGTGTTCGTGCCAAGGCCGCGCGTTGTCGCATACCACCAGACAACGCCGTGGGTGTTTTATCGATGTGATCGGTTAAACCAACCCGGTGCAACAATTCCTTTGCGCGAACGGTGTCCGCGACTTCGCCGCGTAATTTGGCCCCGATAACTGTGTTTTGCAAAACCGTCAGCCAAGGAAGTAACAAATCAGACTGCGCCATATAACTGATGCGTCCGTCCAACGGCACGCGATCCGTTGCAGCAATTGTTCCGTGAAAATTTCCCCCAGTTTGCAAACCTAAAATCAAACGCAGAATTGTTGATTTTCCGACCCCTGATTTCCCCAACAAACATGTCCACATTCCCCCGGGCAAACACAGATCTGCATCAAACAAAACGGATCCATTAATCCTGTGTTGCCCGTGCAAACTTATTCCCGGGGATGATGTCACGCGCCATCCAATCCCATTTGCCAAAACCCCACCTCAAGCTGGGTCGCTTTGGTAAATCTGTTTTGCAATGATGTGGCACGCGGTGAATTGTTCAGCTCTCCAATTCGGCGGGCAACGGCATTGTCGATCATGTGCCCCACAGATGTGCAAACCCCCTGATAATCTGAGGACGCATATGTTTCGATCCAATCAAGATAAGGCGTCTGCGCCGACTTTTCCGCATTCAGTCGCAAACCAATTTCACCATACCCCATCACACAGGGCGCAAGCGCAGCCATCATATCCAAGAAATCCCCTTGAATACCCGCATCCATGACAAAGCGTGTGTACGCCAAATTTTCAACGGCCTCGGATGCATCGAACAATGTGGTCTCATCAATGCCTGCAGCCGCGCATGTTTTAACGTGCAAAGCCATTTCATGATTCACCAGCGCATCAACAGTGCCAGCGCAAATCTTCATTTCATCAATCGTTTCAGACTTCACCACGGCCAATGACCAAGCCCGTGAAAAGTGAACCAAAAAAACATAGTCTTGTATCAAATAATGAAGGAAAGCTTTGCGCGGCAAAGAACCATCACAAAGCCCTTGAACGAAGGCATGGCGGGTATATTCCCGCCATGTGTCTTTGGCACCTTCACGCCACGCCGCGAAGGTTTTTCCATAGTCCGGTTGCATCATTTTGCCGTCACATCGATTGCAATTGTGGAAACCGGGTTTTGAGATGGGATCAACCCCTGTTCATTCAGAAACGCCTCAAATGCCGCATAGCGACCTTCATCCATCGCGGTTGGCCGCAACGCAAATCGAGGAAGCGTATCCACCCAAGCCTTGGCATTGAGTTCATCTTGCAATTCTGCAGATGTTCCAGAGAAGATGTTCCAACTGTCTTCTGGGTGATTCACGATATATTGTGTGGCTTTTTCAGTGGCGGCCAAGAAACGCGCGATCAAGTCTTTGTCCATGCTGTTTGTATTCGCCACATAGATCAGCTCATCATACGGGGGCAGGCCTTCTTCTTCGACGAAGAAACACTTACCTTCCACGCCCTCAATCTCCATCTGGTTCAATTCGAAATTGCGATAAGCGCCAATGACTGCATCCACTTGGCCTGACATCAAAGACGGCGACAAGGACCAGTTTACGTTCACCATTTCAACTTCTTCGAAGGCAACACCATGATGGCGCAGGATTGAACCAACCACCGCTTCTTCCACACCGCCGACAGAAAACCCAACTTTCTTACCGGCCAGATCGGCCGGGGATTTAATGGGGCCATCTGCCAAGACCAACAAACAGTTCAGGGGTGTTGCCACCAAGGTACCCACCCTTTGCAAAGGCAACCCTTCGTGGATTTGCAGATGCAATTGCGGCTGATACGAAATGGCAAGTTCCGCTTTGCCTGCTGCCACCAACTTGGGCGGGTCGGAAGGATCTGCCGGGGCAACAATTTCAACCTCAAGATCTTGTTCGGCAAAGTATCCCTTCTCTTGTGCGACGATAAGGGGGCCGTGATCGGGGTTGATAAACCAGTCTAAAAGCACTGTCATTTTGTCAGCTGCCATCAGTGGACTGGTCGCAAGGGCAAAAGCCGCTGTTAGGGTTGCAAGTTTCATGGTGTTTGCCTTTCTTTTTGGGCCACATCGCCCATTGCAATCAAAGTTATTTCGCCATCCCAAAACGTACGAAGATGCGACGCAGCCTGCCACGCACGCAAACCAGATCGACAGGTAAAAATCGCACGTTGCCCCGGTTCCGGGGACATCATTTGGGATTTAAATTCATCAACATTCAGACGCAGCGCCGAAGGAAAAACCGGTTGTGGGGCTTCCTCGACCTCCCGCAATTCAACAACAAAATCATCTGGGGATATGCTGCCCGGTCCGATAAACCGCATTGGCTTCTCCGGTTCGGGTGCGCCATCAAAGCGGAATTGACTTGATCTAAAACTTGCCAGATCAAACCGCATAAATTGGCCAAGAGGTGAAGGTTTTTGCCCGATCAACAATGCCAAAGCCATTTGGGCCTGTGCTGAACCAAGCATCCCAACAACTGGCCCCATCACCCCGGCAGTTGCACAAGTTGCGGCCCGATCCGGAAGGTCAGGAAACACCGCACGCAAAGACGGTGCCCCACCGCAAAATCCAGCAACATAACCTTCAAACCCCAAAACCGAGGCGGTGATCAGTGGTTTAACCTGTTCCAGACACGCATCAGATAAAATATAACTGACGGCAAAACTGTCGGCACAATCCAGAATAACGTCATGGTCTTGAACCAACGTGCGCGCGTTTGACGTATCCAGATGGACAGGTTTCCCCTCTATAAAAACCGTCGGATTCAAATCATTAAGACGTTGTGCCGCCGTCAACGCTTTGGATCGGCCGACATCCGTTTGGTTGAAAAAAGTTTGCCGATGCAAATTGGATTCAGACACAATATCCCCATCCACGATCGTGACATGGCCAACGCCGGCCCCAACAAGATATTGCAATACAGGCGATCCCAAACCACCAGCCCCCACAATCAAGACCCGTGCGGATTCAATGGCATGTTGACCATGTTCGCCAACAGCGGGTAAAATTGATTGTCGGTGATATCTGTTCATCGGGTTGCCGCAATCCATTCTTGCACGCGGGTTTCTGGATCGTCGTGCAATGTAATGTCAGTGACCGCAGAAACGATATCAGCCCCTGCATTAAACGCGCCTGCGGCACGATCAACAGACATGCCACCAATGGCAACCAAAGGTGTATTGCCAATAAGATTGCGCCATTTGCCAAGCTTTTCCACACCCTGGCTGTGCCATTTCATTTTCTTCAAGATCGTTGGATATATCGGCCCCAGCGCGATGTAATCCGGGTTCAATTCAATGGCCCGTGCCAATTCGGCTTTGTCATGGGTGCTGACGCCAAGTTTCAAACCTGCCCGATTAATCGCGCCGGTGTCAGCTGTATCTAAATCTTCTTGGCCCAAATGAACAAAGGTGCAATCCTCCTCGATGGCAAGGCGCCAGAAATCGTTGATCACCAACGTGCAATCATGCTGTTCGCATATCTGTTTCGAACGGCGGATGTGCGCGCGCGTTTCATCCACGGACAGGTCCTTTACCCGCAGTTGCACCAATTTAATGCCCAAAGGCACCAACCTTTCCAGCCAGTCCGCGCTGTCAAATATTGGATAAAACCGATCCAAACTCATTCTAAAAACGCCTTCCCAATGACTGGTGTTGAAGGGGCGGCCATGTCTCGCGGCTCCATCGGGTCGGCCAGTGCTGCTTCTTGGCCTGCTTTGATGGCCAGGGCAAATGCCTGGGCCATTAAAGCAGGATCACCCGCATTGGCCACTGCGGTGTTCAACAACACAGCATCAAAACCCAATTCCATTGCCTGCGCCGCCTGACTGGGCAAACCAAGACCTGCATCGATGACCAACGGGATCTCTGGGAAATGGGCCCGCATTGCCCTGAGACCGAACAGATTATTCAATCCAAGGCCTGACCCAATGGGGGCGCCCCATGGCATTAAAACCTGACACCCGGCAGACAATAATTTATCGGCGACAACCAAATCTTCGGTCGTGTACGGGAACACCTGAAACCCATCTTCCGTTAGAATGCGCGCCGCTTCAACAAGCCCGAAAACATCGGGTTGCAAGGTGTCTTCTTCACCAATGACTTCCAACTTTATCCATTTGGTATCAAACACTTCACGCGCCATATGCGCTGTTGTCACCGCCTCTTTGACGGAATGACATCCAGCCGTGTTAGGCAATATATGCACACCCAAATCTTGGATCAGCTTCCAAAAATCTTGGCCTGCCTTGTCATGCCCGCTTTCTCTGCGCAGCGAAACCGTAGCCACCGATGCCCCGCTTCGTTCAAAGGCGTCAGCCAAGATTGCCGGTGAAGGGTACTGTGCCGTGCCCAACATGAAGCCATTGGGCAAAGTGGTTCCATAAAAATCACGCATACCTGTCAACCTCCTTGCATCGGGGCAAGGATTTCAACGCTGTCCCCATCGTTCAAAACGTGGCTTTTGCGAAGGCCAGCAGGCACAAAAGTTCCATTTACGGCCGTTGCCACCTTTGCGTTTGCCAGGTCTTGCTGTTCCAATAAATCTTGCAAGGTTGCGGCGTCGCTGTTGAGTGGCGCACCATTAAGCTGCAGCTTCATCCATCACCTCCGGCGTTTTGTTTTCGAAAATCATTTCGCCCACCATGCGGGCCATTGCGGGCGCCAACAAAAACCCGTGCCGAAACAAACCGTTCACACGGATCAGTTGGTCTTTGCGCTGTATCCGCGGCAAATTATTGGGAAACGCTGGGCGGCTGTCGACGCCAATTTCAAGTATTTCTGCCTCTCCGAACGCAGGGTTCAGGGCGTACGCCGATGACAACAATTCAAGCATGGATCGGGCCGTTACGTGCGGGCCCGCGGCCCCTTCGATCTGGGTTGCGCCAAGCATGAAAATTCCATCCCCACGCGGAACGATGTAAAGGGGTATTCGCGGATGCAACAATCGAACCGGTCGATGCAAAGTCACGTCGGTGCATGACAGGATCAACATCTCGCCTTTTACGCCGCGCATCGTTGGCATGTCATCCTTTGCTGCAAACCCTCTGCAATCGATCGACAACCCATTTTGCGCATATTCGGCTGGATCGGCATCTTCTTCTTCGAAAAGAACCCCATCCGATTTCAATCGATCTTGCAGCGTGGCTAAGGCCTTTCGTGGGGCTAAATGCGCCTCTGCTTCAAAGAACAATGCCTTTGCAAATCTGTCACCCAGATCAGGTTCCAATTCCTTGATTCGTGCTTGAGACAGCTGTTGATGGCCGTCTGTGCGCCGGGCAAAGCGGGTAAGTTCAGACACATCACGGGACATGGAGACCACAAGAGAACCACGCTTATTCACAGCATCTGTTTTTGCGGCCCACCAATCAGCCGCCTCTTGCCCCAACCGAACCACAGGTTCTTCGGCGCTTTCACCTTCACAAAATGGGGCCAGCATGCCGCCCGCCCACCAAGAACAGGCATGCGGACCTTGCGTCAAATTCCGATCGATGACTTTCACCTTTGCACCACGATCACAAAGTTCGCGCGCAACGCAAAGCCCCGCAACACCGGCCCCTATGATGGTTGCAGAAATCAAGACCAAACCTGATGGAAATGGTGCACCGGGCCGTGCCCGTTGCCGATATCGATACTATCGGCCGCTATAATCGCTTCTTTCAGATAGGCATGTGCCGATGCCACAGCATCTGAAAGAGGTTTAGATTGCGCCAACTGCGCAGCGATGGAAGCAGAATATGTGCACCCTGTACCGTGCGTATTTTGCGTATTCACACGCTGTGACGTCAATTCCAACATCACGCCATCAGGGCCAACCAGAACATCAGTACAATGATTGCCTGTCCCATGCCCACCTTTCATCAACACGGTCTTTGGCCCCAAGGCCAATAAGGCATGCCCTTGATCAATCATCTCCGTAATTGATGTTGCCTCATCGGTGTTTAGAAGTCGCGCGGCCTCTGGCAGGTTTGGTGTCAGGACAGTGGCCAAAGGCAATATTTTTTGCGTCAAAGCATCCACCGCCACGTCTTGCAACAATGCATCACCCGATTTTGCGATCATCACGGGATCAACAACAATTGGGCCCGGAAATCCAGACAAGGCATTTGCAACAACATCAATAAGATCAGGCGAAAACAGCATTCCCAACTTTATGGCTGAAACATCCAAATCAGACATCACTGCATCAATTTGCGCTGAAACAACATCCAAAGGAACCGCATGAACCGCAGTGACGGCAACTGTATTTTGTGCAGTTACAGCGGTGATCACACTAGCCCCATAAGCACCGTTTGCCGACATGGCCTTCAAATCCGCTTGAATCCCCGCGCCGCCGCCGCTGTCGGATCCTGCGATTGTCAATGCAATCGGTGTTTTGGTCTGCATCTGCAGCCCTCCAAATTCGAGGGGTCGACCAGCGATGTCACGAGAAAGCGCGATTTGTACGCGTATGACCCGTTCCCTACGCCGGTATTGCCCGGATCAGGTTCGACGGGTCGGTTACAAAACCTCTCAGCCCCAAGGGCCCCCCGACGGATTACTTGGTTATATGTATCGAAATTTTTCTCTGTCCACAATTCCCGAAATTTCTTTGAAACCCTTCAGGAAAGCAGGGCCCTTAACACGAACAAAACTTTTCAAGTTCGTCGGCAAAAAGGCGCATTCTTCGATTCAATCGGCGATTTTCAGATCGCATTAAATAAATATTCAAAGTTTCAACGGGAACGTCTTTCAAGATCTCAACGACACCTTTCCAATCGTCTTGCGCTGGCACAACGAAATCAGGCAAACGGGCAATCCCGGCACCACTTGCCATCGCATCAAACAAATAGCTGCCGCTGTTTGAACTCATTGCTGGGCGAAATTTGAGCTGAGTTTTATTGCCTTGAGGATCCTTAAAGCTCCACACGCCTTGCTTTGCAGCGCCGTAGCTTAATAAACGGTGGTTCTTTAGGTCAGCAACACAACCAGGTATGCCTTCACGTGCAAGATAGGCTTCACTTGCAAACAAGCGATATCGTGAGCGAGCAAGCAACCGTGTGAATTCATTCCCAATAACATTTGGAGTCACACGAAGAGCGAAATCATAGTTTTCGTGATTCAAATCGATGGGGCGATTGTCAAAGACGACATTCAATTGAATTTCTCTGTGACTTTTCTGGAACTCAATCAAAAACTTGTTCAACACTGAAAGGCCGAATTCGTGGGCGACGGTAACTGAAAGTGGGCCTTCAACCTTGTGTGGCGTCTGCGAAAAATCGCCATCCAGGGTATCAAGGCTATCAATTATCGAAAGCGATCTTTGGTACAGGTCTTTACCTGCATCAGATATTTGCCATTGTCCCGGTTTGCGGTGAACCAGCTCAGCTGCGTATTTACCCTCAAGCAATTTCAAGCGCCGACTGACAGCTGATTTTGCAATCCCCAAACGATCTGCTGCTTTGCTGATACTGGCGTTTTCAACAATCGATACAAACAGTTTAAGATCTTCAATCTGGCCCATTTGTTCTCCCAATTAGAACCATATGTCCTATTTTATATGTCTTGTTACAAGTTTTGAAACACCTATTGTCAGGTGAGCTCAAAAAAGGAATGCTTGAAAATGTCTCCTCAAATTAAAAAATATGGCCTTCTTGCGATTAAGGCTCTTCTTACCCTTGCTTTTGTTGCTGCCGGTTTTGCCAAACTGTCAGGTGC
Source organism: Planktomarina sp. (assembly GCA_020630015.1). Lineage (GTDB taxonomy): Bacteria > Pseudomonadota > Alphaproteobacteria > Rhodobacterales > Rhodobacteraceae > Planktomarina. The sequence goes on from JAHDCF010000032.1 coordinate 25,643, forward strand.
TGAAATGATGGTGCAAACATTCGAAGCTGTCGGCGTGGGCCAATGGTTCAGATATGTGACTGGCGCGATCGAAATTGGTGGTGCAATTTTGCTTTGGATGAATGGCCGTCAATTTATCGGCGCTGCATTGCTGACTGTTACGATGATTGGTGCGGTCCTTTCGCACTTATTGATCCTTGGGCCTTCGGCCGTTCCAGCGTTGGTGTTGGGCGTTTTGTCAGCGATTGTCGCCTATTCACATCGCGATCAAATGCCACGATAAATTCAAAATATTGTTTTGAAAGGGCTGCCAATGGGTGGCCCTTTTTAAAAGGAGTTTTAAGATGGGTTTGCTGCAAAATGGAAAATGGGTTGATCAGTGGTATGATACCAAAGCAACCCAAGGACGGTTCTTTCGAAAAGCACCGCAATTTCGCAACTGGATCACCACCGATGGTTCAAAAGGGCCCAGCGGAACCGCGGGCTTCAAGGCAGAACCAAATCGATATCATCTTTATGTCTCTTTAGCGTGCCCATGGGCGCACCGAACGCTGATTTTTCGGACATTGAAGGGTCTGGAAGAAATGATCCCGATTTCGATTGTACATTGGTACATGGCCGAAAATGGGTGGACTTTTGCACCCGGTGATGGGGTTGTTTCCGATCCTATTTCCCACGCGCAATACATGCATGAAATCTATACCGCCGCTGATAAAAATTATTCTGGCCGTGTCACTGTGCCCGTTTTGTGGGACAAAAAACAAAACACAATTGTTTCCAATGAATCGCCAGAGATCATTCGGATGTTCAATTCCGCTTTTGATGACATTGGCGCCAAAAAAGGGGACTTTTATCCGGCCGAATTACGTACCCAGATCGATGCATTAAACGATCGCATTTATGAAACTGTGAACAATGGGGTGTACAAAGCCGGGTTCGCAACAACACAAGCCGCGTATGATGAGGCGATCGAACCCTTGTTCGCATCTCTTGATTGGCTGGAAGATATTCTGTCCGAAAAAAGATATCTTACGGGCGATACAATAACCGAGGCCGATTGGCGCCTTTTTACCACTTTGGTGCGATTTGATCCCGTGTACGTTGGTCATTTTAAATGCAACAAAAAACGTATTTCAGATTACCCAAATCTGTTCGGTTACACTTGTGATCTATTTCAACAACCTGGCATCGCCGAAACCGTGAATATGAAACATATCAAACACCATTATTACGCAAGTCACGAAAGCATTAACCCCTCTCGTGTTGTACCTGCTGGCCCTAATTGGGATTTGAATGCGCCACATTCACGTGGGCAATCTTCCTTGGCTGACCATTAAAAGGGTGTGGGGGTTTACATGTTCTGTGGCCCCTGCACTTTCTCTCTTAACAGAAAAAATTTGATCCAGATCAACGCACCGATCCCGACTCGCCATTAACAGAAAATTGCGAACAGGTGCGTTGGGACTTCCTCAGCGCGGAAAGCTGAGGAGTTTCTATGGGTGATATCTTCAAACTCGTTGTTTTATTATTCATTATATTTTTTGCCGGTATGGCCGCCGATTGGGGACGTGATGTTGCCTATTCTGTCCATGCATTCATTATCATGGCGATCGCATCTGGTCTGTTCATCTGGCAGATGCGGCGCACCGGAGAGCACAAGCCAAAAGTAGATACATCCAAATATATGGATGACGTTGTTCGGGCCGGGGTGATTGCCACGGGTTTTTGGGGTGTCGTGGGTTTTTTGGTCGGCGTGTTTATTGCCTTTCAACTTGCCTTTCCATCCTTGAACTTTGACTGGGCGCAACCTTTTGCCAACTTCGGCCGTCTTCGCCCCTTACACACCAGCGCTGTTATTTTTGCGTTTGGTGGCAACGCATTGATCATGTCGTCATTTTACATCGTGCAACGTACATGCGGGGCCCGGTTGTGGGGCGGTAATCTGGCTTGGTTTGTGTTTTGGGGATACAACCTGTTCATCGTGTTGGCCGCCACCGGATATCTTTTGGGTGCAACACAATCCAAAGAATACGCAGAACCAGAATGGTACGTAGACATTTGGTTGACCATTGTCTGGCTCGCGTTCTTGACCGTCTATCTTGGAACCATTTTCAAGCGGACTGAAAAGCACATTTATGTTGCGAACTGGTTTTTGCTGTCTTTCATCGTGACCGTTGCAATGTTGCACGTGGTCAATAACATCAGCATCCCAGTGTCCATTCTGGGGTCAAAATCAGTGCAGCTGTTCGCTGGCGTTCAAGACGCGATGACCCAATGGTGGTATGGTCACAACGCTGTTGGATTTTTCCTAACCGCTGGTTTTTTGGGCATGATGTATTACTTCGTGCCCAAACAGGCAGGCCGACCCGTGTACAGTTATAAACTGTCGATCATTCACTTCTGGGCCCTGATCTTTCTTTATATTTGGGCTGGACCACACCACCTTCATTATACGGCTTTGCCTGATTGGGCCTCCACGCTTGGAATGGTGTTTTCTGTCATCCTTTGGATGCCAAGCTGGGGTGGTATGATCAACGGTTTGATGACCCTTCAGGGCGCGTGGGACAAATTGCGCACAGATCCGATTGTCCGGATGATGGTTATCAGCTTGGCCTTCTATGGCATGTCCACCTTTGAAGGACCTATGATGTCGATCCGTGCGGTCAACAGCCTGTCACATTACACCGACTGGACCATTGGCCACGTACATTCTGGCGCGTTGGGATGGAACGGGATGATCACATTCTCGGCCCTTTACTTTCTGACACCTCGCCTGTGGGGAAAGGCACAGATGTATTCCATGAAGGCCATTGATTGGCACTTCTGGTTGGCCACAATCGGCATCATTTTATATGCCGCCTCAATGTGGGTCACCGGCATCATGGAAGGCTTGATGTGGCGCGAAGTCGATGCCCAAGGTTTCTTGGTCAACAGCTTTGCGGACACCGTGACCGCAAAATTCCCAATGTACGTGGTGCGTGGCTTGGGGGGTGTTTTGTACCTCGCGGGTTCCCTGATCATGGCATGGAACATGATCATGACAATCCGGGGCGGCGCGGTTCAATCCGTCGCCACACCCCAAAACAACCTTCAACCCGCTGAATAAAGGAGGACAAAGATGTCAATTCTGAAACGCCACCAGATCCTTGAACGCAGTCCTACTCTGTTGTTTGTCTTTTCTTTCCTTGTTGTCACGATTGGGGGGATCGTTGAAATTGCGCCGTTGTTTTATCTTGAAAACACTATCGAAGAGGTCGACGGCGTACGCCCATACACACCGTTAGAGTTGGCCGGCCGCGATGTTTACGTGCGTGAAGGTTGCTATGTCTGCCACAGCCAAATGATCCGCCCGATGCGTGACGAAGTTGAACGATACGGGCATTATTCCTTGGCTGCTGAATCCATGTACGATCATCCATTTCAATGGGGTTCAAAACGCACCGGCCCTGATTTGGCCCGTGTGGGTGGGCGGTATTCCGATGCCTGGCAGGTGGATCATTTGAATGACCCACAATCGGTCGTGCCGGAGTCAATTATGCCCAAATACGCATTTTTGAACGATGCAAAGCTTAATCCTGACCACATCACCGATTTGGTAAAAACCCATCGTTTGGTCGGTGTACCCTATTCGGATGAAATGATCGAAAACGCCAAAGCCGATTTCAAAGCCCAAGCCGATCCAGACTCTGATTGGGACGGTCTTGTGGAACGATATCCTGGTGCCGTTGTTTCCAACTTTGATGGTCAAGACGCCTTAACCGAAATGGATGCGCTGGTCGCGTATCTTCAAATGCTGGGAACCATGGTCGACTTTTCAACATTTACCCCAGAGGCAAGTCGCTGAGCGAAAGGACAAAAAATGGAAACCTACACTTTACTTCGCGCCTTCGCCGACAGCTGGTTTTTGGTGGCAATGATGATCTTCTATCTGGGCGCATGCATTTTGCCATTTTTATCCAGCCGCCGCAAAGCCATGGCTGATGCCGCTTCGATCCCCTTTCGAAACGAAGCCGCGCCGCAAGCCACGGACCACAATTTCGCACAAGGCAAAAACACTGAAAACTGCGACCACGACACCCAGAAGTTGGGGGGTTAATATGAGCAAAGAAAAGCTGAAGTCAGACGCCGAAGAAACCCATGACGTTGAAACCACTGGTCATACATGGGACGGCATCGAAGAACTGAACAATCCCTTACCGCGTTGGTGGTTGTGGTGTTTCTATCTCACCATTGTTTGGGGTGTTGCGTATACCATTGCTTATCCCGCGTGGCCTTTGGTTAACTCTGCCACTGCTGGCCTTTTGGGATATTCCACACGTCAAGAAGTGGCGCAGGAAATTCAAAGAGTAGAAGAACACAACGCCGAAGTTTCAAACAAATTGGCACAATCGAATTTGTCAGAACTTTCGACCGATGATCCAGCTTATCATTTTGGTGTTTCGGGTGGGGCATCCGTCTATCGCGCGCAATGTTCGCAATGTCATGGATCGGGTGCGGCTGGCGCGAAAGGATATCCAAACCTGCTGGATGATGATTGGCTGTGGGGCGGATCCCTGAAAGAGATTGAATACACAATCCGCCACGGTGTGCGTAATGAAACAGACAGCAACGCCCATTGGTCACAAATGCCTGCCTTTGGAGAAATTTTGGATAAAAAACAAATCGTATCCGTCGCCGAATACGTGCTGGGATTATCCGGACAAGACAATGATCCAGACCTTGCAAGCATTGGGCAAACTGTATTCGCTCAAAACTGTGCCTCATGCCATGGTGACGGCGGAGAAGGCATGCGCGAACAAGGTGCCCCACGTTTAAACGACGCCATTTGGCTTTATGGTGATGACAGGGCATCCCTTATCGAAACCATTACCTATTCTCGGTTCGGCGTCATGCCGGCCTGGGGACAGCGGCTTGATGATGCCGATGTGAAAGCGTTGACACTTTATATTCATCAGCTTGGCGGGGGCGAATAACCCCAGCCATACCCGCGACACACAGTGTTCCATCCTTCAAGTGTCGCGGAACAGACCCGGCCCTTTTCCTGTTCGCAAAACGGAAAATTGGGGTCGGGTTTTTTTGATCCAAATCAAAGGCCAGTAACGACGCTCTGCCTAGATTGGCATTGCGAACAGGAAACATCGTTATGTCTACGTCACCCGACCAACCTCTTTATGCCCCTCAAGAACCGGTTTTTCCCAAAAAGGTTTCTGGGACATTCCGCCGCTTAAAATGGTGGATCATGATCGTTACGTTGGCGATCTACTATATCACGCCATGGCTTCGCTGGGATCGCGGGCCACATTTGCCCGACCAGGCGGTGCTGGTCGATCTGGCCGGGCGCCGCTTCTATTTTTTGTGGATCGAGATTTGGCCGCACGAATTTTATTTCGTTGCAGGTTTGTTGATCATGGCGGGACTTGGGCTTTTCCTATTCACCTCAGCACTTGGTCGGGTTTGGTGTGGATACGCTTGCCCACAAACCGTTTGGACAGATCTATTCATTCTTGTGGAACGTTGGATCGAAGGGGATCGGAATGCCCGTGTGCGTTTGTGGAACGCGAAATGGACATTACGCAAATGGCGACTGCGATTTACCAAATGGTTGGTTTGGTTTCTGATTGCTTTGGCAACGGGTGGCGCTTGGGTTTTCTATTTTGCGGACGCCCCAACATTGGCCAGTGATCTTGCATCGTTTGACGCACCTTTTGTTGCCTACGCCACCATTCTGACGTTGACGGCGACAACCTTCATTTTTGGTGGTTTTTTACGCGAACAAGTTTGCATCTACATGTGCCCATGGCCGCGCATCCAAGGGGCAATGATGGATGATTCAACCCTGACGGTGGCTTATCGAAATTGGCGGGGTGAACCGCGCGGCAAACACCGCAAAGCACAAGCCGCCGCAGGCCTGGGTGATTGCGTTGATTGCATGGCCTGCGTGAATGTTTGCCCCATGGGAATTGACATCCGTGATGGTCAACAAATGGAATGCATCACCTGTGCCCTTTGCATTGATGCATGCGATGACATCATGGCAAGGCTGGGCAAAGACCGTGGATTGATCGATTACCTTGCCCTTTCGGATGAACCTTTGGAACGCGCAGGTGCAAAGCCACGCCCGATTTGGCAACACATCTTTCGGACGAGAACAATTCTGTACACCGCCCTTTGGAGTTTGATCGGGGTTGGCCTTGTCTGGGCGTTGTTCGTGCGATCCGATATCGGCCTATCGGTAGAGCCCGTGCGCAACCCGCAATATGTAACCCTTTCAGACGGATCCGTCCGAAATACCTATACCCTCCGCATCCGCAACCAAACCGCCATGCCCCGCGAATTTCGCCTGATGCTGACCGCAGACAGCATTTTGAGGATTGAAGTGGAAACCGAAGGGCCCGAGGTAGGTCATGTGATCGTTCCCGCTGATCAAACCTTGAATGCGCGGGTCTATGTCATTGCGCGCCCACAGGATCCGGCCGCATCACAGGATACCACATCACTCAGGCTGTGGGTCGAAGATGTCGAAACGGATGCCCGCGCAAGCGCATCAACCGTATTTAATGGAAAAGGATAAGACCATGGGTGTGAAAGAAATTACCGGTTGGCATGTTTTGGCCATTTTCGGAACAGCCTTTGCCATCATCATATCCGTAAATCTGACCTTGGCATTCAAAGCAGTTTCCACATTTCCCGGCCTTGAAACCAAAAATTCCTATGTTGCAAGCCAAGCATTTCAAAAAAACAAAGATGAACAGTTGGGCCTGAATTGGCAGGTATCTGCGCGGGCATCGCAAGGGAAACTGCACCTGAAAATCGATGATCCATTTGGCCCGGTGATTGCCGAAATTGTGACTGCAACACTTGGGCGGGCCACTCATGTGGGGCAAGATCAATTTCCACAATTCAAACACAACGGTCGTTTTTTCGAAGCCCCGATTGTGCAACTTGAAAACGGCAATTGGAACCTTCGATTGGTGGCAAAATCACAAAGTGGAAAAACATTTCAACAACGTGTCATCGTTGAGGTAACCCCATGACAATGGCCTGTCCCGGATGCGCGGCAGGGGCCCTCGCAGCTGAAGAAGCCATCGTTGGGAAGGACGTTCCAACTCACGAAATTCTTTTACCAACGATCCACTGCATTTCCTGCGTCACAGCTGTCGAACGCATTTTGTTATCCAAGCCAGACATTAAATCCGCACGCGTCAACCTGAGCCGGAAACGCGCCGTGATTACCGCAACCTCCCCCGACATTGATCCAAAGCATTGGATCAATGCAATCGCTGCAGCCGGGTTCGAAGCCCACGAAGCGAAAGCCACGCAAACCAAATCGACTGATATGAATTTGCTGTTGCGTCTGGGTGTTGCTGGCTTTGCCATGATGAATGTCATGTTGTTGTCCGTGGCTGTATGGTCAGGCGCCGCCGAAGTCACAAGAGAGTTTTTTCACTGGGTGTCTGCCTTGATTGCATTGCCCGCCACCGTGTTTTGCGCACAACCATTTTTCAGCAGTGCATTTGGGGCCCTAAGGTCCAAACGATTAAACATGGATGTACCCATTTCATTGGCAATCATACTTGCCAGTGGCATGTCACTTTTTGAAACAATGATTGGCGGAACAGAAGCGTATTTCGACGCAGCTTTGTCACTCACCTTTTTCCTGTTGATCGGCAGATATCTTGAAAAACGAATGCGCAGTGTTGCGCGATCTGCCGCTGCCGATCTGGCGGCTTTGGAACCCGCACGGATCAACTGCATTCAAGGTAACGAACACATCAGCAAAAAAATCGACGACGTTCGCGCTTCGGATATTTTGTGGCTGTCTGCAGGAAGTCGGGTACCAGTCGATGCAGAACTGCAAGCAGATATCGTCATGGTGGATGGCAGCGCAATCACCGGTGAAAGTGATCCCGTATCCCGTGTGAAAGGAAGTATCTTAGCCGCAGGTGAAGTCGTGTTGACCGGGCCGGTTCGCGCCAAATGCATCGTAGACGCCAAGCATTCCACCCTTCGCCGAATGATCGAATTAACCAGCCTCGCCGAAGGGGCCCGCGGCCGTTACACCAGCTTGGCAGACAAAGCCGCAGGTCTTTATGCGCCATTGGTTCATGGCCTCGCCATATTGGCTTTCATTGCTTGGGTGGTGGCAACATCGGATGTGTACTTTGCGATCACTGTTGCGATTTCAACATTGATTATCACCTGTCCATGTGCGCTTGGCTTGGCGGTTCCGGCCGTGACAACAGTTGCAACCGGGCGGTTGTACAGAAACGGCGTTTTGGTCAAATCAGAAACTGCTTTGGAAAGGATGGCAGAGGTCGATACAGTCATTTTTGATAAAACTGGTACGTTGACCCAACCCAAACTGAACTTGCCCAAAGGAATGCCCGTCAAACATCAAAGGGCACTCAAAGCTTTGGCACAAGCCAGTCAACACCCTTTGTCACAAAGTTTGTTGCCCCAACTCAAATCTGTTTCTTCAGCTGTATTGCACAACACCATCGAATTGGTAGGCAAAGGCATCCGTGGGGAATGTGATAAGCAAGATGTTTGGCTGGGGGCGGTAGATGAAATCGGAACCGCATTCCGGTTTGGAAAAACAACATATCCCCTCCCGCAAGTTGAAGAGATTATTCCGGGTGTTTCACAAACAATTTCCGAACTTCAAAAAATGGGACTCACCATCCATCTTTTGACTGGCGACACGGAAAACCACGCGCGTTTTGCCAACCAAAGTTTGGGATGTGATAGGGTGCATGCGCAAGTCACCCCAGAGCATAAGCAGCAGGTCGTTCAAAGTTTGCAAGACCAAGGGTTGAAACCATTGATGGTTGGGGATGGTCTAAATGACACGATAGCCATGACGGCGGCTTGGGCATCAGCTGCCCCCGGTTCCGCACTTGAAGTCAGCCAAAATGCCGCGGATATCGTGATGTTGTCAAAAGATTTAAGACAACTTCCATCCACGCTTCGAATTGCCAAGGCATCAAAACAAAGGATTTTGGAAAACTTTGGGATCGCTGTTGTCTATAACAGCGTTGCAATTCCATTGGCCGTGGCGGGGTTTGCAACGCCTCTGCTGGCGGCATTGGCGATGTCCAGCAGTTCAATTCTTGTCACTCTTAATGCTTTGAGGATCCGTGCATGAATGTTTTGATTATCCTTGTACCTTGTTCCATCCTTTTGGGTCTCTTGGCTTTGGTTGGGTTCGTCTGGACCCTTTCGAATGGTCAATATGAAGACCTCGAAGGGGATGCCGCGCGTGCCGTGACCGACCCCGATTGAAATTTACCAAAAACAATCACAGTGCGGTTTGAAATCACGATCAACATATTTTGGGATTCGTGACTGCGGCCGCTGGCAATCTAGAAACCGAATACATTGGCGACCCCGGCAGGATTCGAACCTGCAACCTGCCCCTTAGGAGGGGGCTGC
>JAHDCF010000033.1:0-31678 GCA_020630015.1 Planktomarina sp.
GGTAACGCAACAGGGCATCCATCTTTTGTGATGTCTGCGTCCTTCACCAACCAAGTCTTGGCCCAAATCGAACTTTGGACAAACGGCGATAATTACGAAAACGACGTGTATATTTTGCCAAAGCATCTTGATGAGAAGGTTGCACGTTTGCACCTGGGCCGCATTGGTGTGAAGCTTACTCAATTGGCCAAAGATCAGGCAGATTACATTGGTGTGGGTGTTGACGGCCCATTCAAGCCTGAGCACTATCGCTACTAAGATACGCGATTACTTAGTTTTATAAAGGCGCGGGGAAATCTGCGCCTTTTCTTTTGAGAGCACTCTAATGTTCAGAATCTGGAAAGTCTTTTGGATTGTTCTGTTTGCAACATTGATCGCTTTAGCCTTCTTTCTTTTTTCAGATTTTCAAAAGCAGACTGATGGGGTTACCGGTGGCTGGAATCCAACTGTTCCCCTTAATATTCAGTCAAACATCACCCCTTTGACGCGCTGGAAATTAAAGCAAGCTGTTTCAAATAAAGTAGCCTGTATTGCGGCGTTACAAACCTCTGCGGCGGTACAGGGTTTGCAAGATTTAGAGATTTCCGAAAGTTGTCACGTTCGTGATCGAATCCGCCTTTCATCGGTTTCAGCGGCCAGTTTTGGAAACTTGGAAACCAGGTGCGATCTTGCCCTCATTTTGGCGATGTGGATGGAACATGGTGTTCAACCCGCAGCTTTAGAAATATTTGGCATGCCTGTGAAATCAGTTCGCACTCAAGGGAGCTACAATTGCAGGAAGATCGCAGGGACTTCTCGGATGAGCAAACATGCCCAAGCAAAGGCAATAGATATTGCGGGATTTACATTGGTTAATGGACGAAAGATAAATCTGATTGACCATTGGGGAAATGAAACTGAAGAAGCGCGATTTCTTCTTAAAACGCGGGATACTGCTTGCGATTGGTTTAAAACGACTTTGGGCCCGGAATTTAACCGGGCCCATGCTGATCATTTTCACCTTCAATCAGAAGGGTGGGGCACTTGCCGCTAAATTAATCTTGCGGAATGCGCAGCACTTGCCCTGGATAGATCTTATCCGGATGCGTTAGCATTGGGCGGTTAGCTTCAAAAATTTCATTGTACCGTGAGCCTTTGCCCAAAGTTTTCGATGAAATTGCCCACAAAGTATCGCCTTTTTCGACAGTATGAAAGACGGGTTCACCACCCCCTTCAACCTGGTCATCCACCGCGGCAACACCTTCAACATTGCCAACGGCAAGAATGACTTTTTCTTTCATTTCTTGGCTCACTGCTTTGCCGCTAACCTTTACGGTTTCACCGCTTACGTCGATATCAAGGCCACTTGCATCAAGGCCAAGTTCTTCAACCTCTTTCACAAGCGCCTCTTTTTGCGGTTCATCACTGCCGCCAAAAACTTTTTTACCAGCGCTTTTTACAAAACTCCAAAGTCCCATGTTATCCCCTTTCTTCAGATATGCTGATTGGTCACGAAAACTCCCCCCTATGCAACCCCACATTTTCTTTGCCTTAAGCGATGTCAGGCGATACGATTCGTTTAGAGCCGCTTTGCGGAAATTTTATCACCTGTGGGAGAACCAATATGGGCAAAAGAGACGAATTGATTGCACAGTATGCAGATGACCTGAAAAACAAATGCGGCATGACACCCGATATGGATTTGCTGACAAAGGTTACAATCGGATGTGGCCCATCAATTTATAATGCTGATGCATCAACAGTTGCAGGAAGCCAAGAATCTGAGCTTGAGACAGTAAAGAACAATTTTTTGATGAAAAAACTGGGTCTTGCTGATGGACCTGCATTGATGGAGGCAATTAACTCCGTCATCGAAACTTACGGCCGTTCAGAGCGTAATAAATACCGCGCGGTTGTATATTACATGCTGGTAAAGCACTTCGGCAAAGAATCAGTGTACAGCTGATCTGAAAAATGATCGATTTTGAAGGCCCGGGTTCCCGGGCCTTTTTTAATATCAGAACATCATTAAAATTGCGCCGATGATGCTGCATCCGATGATCGCATAACCGCCATCAATCATGGTTAATTTAAAAGGTCGGCCTGAAAAACCATTGTTCATCATAATCCAAGGGGTGATGAAAAATGCACCGACTCCAAAACCGCTGACTAACCCTTCCCAAATGGTATCCACAGCACTTGTTGCAAACATGTGGCGCATCATACCTGCTACCAAAATTGCTGAGACTGCACTCATAATATAGGGTTTTGGATCCGAAGAATTTGCAGGATTTCCATCTTCACCGACTTCTACACCAGACGCTTCCATCCACGGTTTTGATAAAGTCATATACCAAATCGCACCAAACGCGAACGACCCCAATGCGGCGACAATTACGTTCAAAAATTCCATATCGAGACCCTTCTCCCTTTAATAGTTAGGAAAAGACTAACCAATCATCATGAATTCGCAAGTTCGAGAATGATTTGCCATTCAATTTCTGAAACTGGTTGTACTGACAAACGAGTGTTATTCACCAACACCATATTTGCCAAACGAGGGTCTTCTTTGCACATCGCAAGGGTCACGGCATTTGGAAGATCCTCTAACGCTCTGATATCGACACATTCCCAGCGATCATCATCCGTGGTGCTGTCAGGGTGTATGGTGGCACAAACCTCTACAACGCCAACGATTTCTTTGTCTTTTTGGGAATGATAGAAGAACCCTTTATCCCCAAGCGCCATATTGCGCATGTGATTTCGCGCTTGATAGTTTCGAACACCATCCCATTCTTCACCAGCGGCGCCTTTATTTTTTTGATCTTGCCAAGACCACGTGGAAGGTTCGGATTTAAACAGCCAATATGCCATCAACCGATAACCTTGTTCCATTCAATCAATTCAACAGATGCGAACAGACCTGCAATTGCATACGGATCCCCTGCGGCCCATTTATGTGCATCTTCGATCGTTTCGACCTGCAGAATTATTAATGATCCCGCCATTTGCCCATCTTGATCGAGGCAAGGGCCTGCCATTTCGACCACACCGGTTTCTTTGATGTATTCAAGGTGGGCTTCGCGATTTGCTTTGCGAATTTCAAGATGATTTGGCTTGTCTTTTGCAATTAATGCAACGCGCATTGTGCATTCCTTTTATTAATGTGTTCAGGCTTTGGGGCCTTTTTTACCTGATCCAAGCATTGATGGTTGAGAGGTATCAAGAGGCCATCGAGGTCTTGCAACAAAATCCAGACCACTTTTGTTGCCCATGCGAAACTGGATCGCACCCGCAAAAGCAATCATAGCAGCATTGTCTGTACAAAGATTTAGAGGTGGTGCGCAGAAACGAACTTCGGACTGTTCGCAAAGCTTTTCCAGAGAACTGCGAAGTGCTTGATTGGCAGCAACGCCACCCGCCACCGCAAATGTAGGTACATCTGAGCTAAACGTTTTGTAATGGTTTAACGCGCGCCGGGATTTTTCAGTCAGAACGTCTGACACGGCCAATTGGAAACTTGCACACAAATCTGAAATGTCACTGCTTTGGATTGTATTATCAGGTTTGGTAATTTCAGATTTTGCCCGCATCAAAGCTGTTTTTAGGCCCGAAAAACTTAGGTCAAATCCTGGCTGATCCATCAAAGGTCTTGGCAATTTGAACCGATTTGGGTCTCCGGTTTTTGCAAAGCTTTCCACGGCTGGACCACCAGGTTGTGGAAGTCCAAGGATTCGCGCTGTCTTGTCGAATGCTTCACCGGGTGCATCGTCTATGGTTCCGCCCAGTCTTTCAAAACTATCAGGTCCGTGAACAATTAAAAATTGGCAATGACCGCCTGAAACAAGAAGCATCAAATAAGGAAAAGCAATGTTGTCGGTTAATCGTGGTGTAAGGGCGTGCCCTGCCAAATGGTTTACACCTATCAAAGGGATATTCTGGGATGCTGACAAACCTTTTGCAAACATAACGCCAGACATTACCCCACCAATTAACCCCGGGCCTGCGGTCACCGCGATGAGATCACAATCTTTCAATCCCAAGTTTGCTTGGTGAAGGGCATCTTTAACGGCAACATCGATTCTTTCAGCATGAGCGCGTGCGGCGATCTCTGGAACAACACCCCCGAAATGTTGGTGCAAATTGGTTTGCCCAAACACGACAGAAGATAATATTTCCGCCTGAGATGGGGAAACAGAAACCACACTTGCCGCCGTATCATCACAGCTGCTTTCAATTCCTAAGCATGTGATATTTTGATTCATAAGCAGTCCGGTTGCGAAAAGGTAAGGGGGTGCCTAACATCTGTTTGAACGAACCTCAAATTCAAGGTCAGAAAACTGTTTCGAATTCTTCTCTCTCGTCCGCAATTGCAATCCCAAAAATTTGCACAAAAGCTTTGGACCTGGGGTGTGGACGAGAATGACATAAAAATTGAACCGGTTTTGAAGGTTGTTCCATATTCCAAATGGATTGCACCCTCATCGGATAAAACACTAATTTTTTCATCTTCAAACGCGGTCAGATGCGCGGCGGAAAACTTAGAGCCAACATATTATCGCGCTTTTTGCATCGGTCAGTATACAACCCAGTGCGCTCAATCATTTGGGTTTGACGCATCCTATGCAGGGCAAAGCGTGCAAGATTTTTTGATCCACTTCGCCCCAAAGGAGAAATCATTTGTTCATTTAAGAGGTGAACACACAACAACCGACTTACGGGTGCATTTGCAGGGAATTGGGTGTGAGGCTGAAAGCATCATTGTTTACGATCAAGTTGAACTAAAGTGGCCAAACAAAACTGTGGAATATCTTGTGGGGGGAACGCCAGTGGTTCTTCCCCTTTTTTCGAGTCGCAGCGCAGAAATAGTATGCAACCAAGGAATGAATTGGGGGAAACACATCGCAATTGCAATTAGCCCAGTCGTGGCAAAAGTTTGTGATGAGGCCGGTTTCGGAAAAACGGTGATCGCCGAAGTTCCGAATGCGGAAGAAATGCTGAAATTGACCGCGGGTGAATATGGTAAGCTGTCACCTTGAGGCCAAGTGCAAGAAGAACTATGACCCAAGGGCTGTTTCCTTTGGGTGAAAATTGAAAGGTCATATTCGTGGCGAAAAAGACAACACGCACTTCTCGCAAGAAAGCAACTTCTGCTGGAAAAAAAACAACAGCCGTGATTGAGGCGAAAGCCGAAGAAGTGATCACTAACGTGAACGAACCTAAGCCAGATGCCGCTGAAGAAACCGTTGCTGCAGCTGATACTACAACACCCTCAAATGATACGGTTGATATGGAAACCGAAACAGCGTCCCCAGCGACCGAAGGGAAAAGGCGTGGCGGCGCATTTCCACTTGTTTTGGGTGGTCTAGTTGCTGGTGGTATCGGGTTCGGAGCGGCGACATACTTGCCCGAAATCACAGGTCAAACCAGCGATGAAGCCAACGCAATTTCTGCACTTAGCCAAAAGAGCGCAGACCAAGATAATTTGATCAAACAACTTCAGCAAAAGCTGGATGAGGTTTCAAATAAACCTGTTGCACCTGATCTTTCAGAGGGTCTTGGTGAAGCAAATTTACAGTTATCGAATTTGTCTTCAGAACTAACCAATGTTTCATCAACAGTAAGTGCGCTTTCGGATCGAATTTCTGTACTTGAAAAGCGCCCGATGAACGATGCTGTATCTCCTGAAGCGGTGGAGGCTTATCAAGCTGAACTTGAGACCCTCAAAGCAGCCGTAAATCTACAACAAGAAAAGCTGCAATCAGTCGCAGAAGAAGCGACTGCTCAGATCGAAGCAGCTCGCAAAGATGCAGAGCGGTTGGAAGTAACGGCAACTGAAATCTCTCAAAACGGAGTTGCTTTGGCCGCCGCGGCTCGTATTCAGGCGGCGTTGGAAAGCGGGGCAGCATATTCATCTGTATTGGCGGAGCTCACAGAAGTTTCAGACATCGAAATTCCTGCAGTCATTTCCGATAATGCAGATGCAGGCGTTGCGACAATTGTTGCACTTCAAGCAGATTTTCCTGAGATTGCGCGTTCTGCTTTGGCAAATGCGCGCGCATCTGAAGGCCCCGCCGAAGGAGAAAGCGGTATCGCATCTTTCTTTAAATCTCAATTGGGTGTCAGATCGCTTGAACCTCAAGAAGGAAATTCCGCGGATGCGATCCTGTCACGTGCGCAGTTCGCAGTAAAAGAGGCCCGACTAAATGACGCTTTGGCCGAGGTAGATTCTTTACCAGACTCTGCAAAATCAGAGTTCTCTGAATGGAAATCACGCGCGCAGACACGCGCCAATGCTCTAGCTGCTGCTGATGCAATTTCAGCCGCCCTGACACAGAACTGAGGATATCGTAATGCTGTTGTCGCTTTCTAAAATACTGATCTTCTTTGCCATTGTCGCGGCCATTGCGATAGGCGCCGGTTACCTCATGGAATCTTCAGGTGGAATTGTCGTTCAGTTTGCCGGTAACGAGTTTGCCCTCACACCTCTTATGACGGCGATTGCCTTGGTCGTCCTGGTGATTGGTATTTGGCTGCTTTTGAAATTATTTGGTCTTTTGGTTGCCGTTCTGAAATTCATCAACGGTGATGAAACTGCATTTTCCCGCTATTTTGATCGTAGCCGTGAACGCCGGGGTTATGATGCCTTGTCTGATGGTCTGATGGCACTTGCCAGTGGGGATGGCGCCGCTGCGATGGCAAAGGCCAAAAAGGCAGATAAGCTGTTGAACAAACCTGAACTGACAAATTTGGTTATTGCGCAAGCTGCAGAAAAATCTGGCGATAAACGTACGGCAGAAGAAACATACAAAAAGCTTTTGCAAAGCGATAAAACCAAGTTTGTAGGTGTAAGTGGTTTGCTGAAGCAAAAGTTGGCCATGGGTGAAACTGAAACAGCGATGAAATTGGCTGAAAAAGCTTTCGCATTGCAGCCAAAACACACTGAAACGGGTGATACGCTTTTGAAGCTTCAAGCTTCAGAAGAGGATTGGAACGGTGTGCGTAAAACGCTGGGAACCAAGTTGAAGAATGGCCAGATGCCACGTGATTTGCACCGTAGAAGAGATGGTGTTTTCGCCCTATCCCAAGCCCGTGAATTGCGGGCTGCCGGTAAAATTGAAGAAGCGCAGGCTTTGGCAATCGAAGCTAACCGTTTAACCCCCTCATTGGTTCCGGCTGCGACTATGGTTGCGCATGGATACTTGGAACAAGAAAAACCACGATTGGCCGCCAAAGTCTTGCGATCCGCCTGGGAACAGTCGCCACACCCTGAAATTGCCGCGGCCTTCGCAGCCATTGCGCCTGATGAAACCCCGGCAGAGCGTTTGAAAAGATTCCGCAATCTCACACGAGGCGCTCCAAACCATGCTGAAAGCAAAATGTTGAATGCTGAGCTTAACATTGCTGCAGAAGATTTTGGTTCAGCACGAAAAGCGTTGGGTGATCTTATTGAATCAGATCCAACAACCAGATCTTTGACCATCATGGCGGCGATTGAAAGGGGCGAAGGATCCGATGATAATGTTGTTCGTGGATGGCTTACCAAAGCCGTTTCAGCGCAACGCGATGCGGAATGGATTTGTGAAAATTGTGGCGATGTGCACAAAGATTGGGAACCCGTTTGTCTGAATTGCGAGGCTTTAGATTCGATTTCTTGGAAACGGCCGGCTGCAACAGTGCAATCACCGCAGATCATGCTTCCATTGATGAATGATAATCCGAATGCATTACCAGATGCGGCCGATGATGCAGAAATCATTTCAGCCGATGACAACGTTGTTCTGCTAGAAAGCGATGGCAAAAAAGATAACGCTGCTTAAATCATCTTGGCCTTTCGCAACTTGGTTTGCGAAAGGCTGTTGCAAGTTGTTGCAGATCAGCTTTTGAAGAAGCCATTACTAATAATGGATTATTTTTTAATTTTCTTCGGAAACGCCAAACAAAACTATTTGAACGTGTCCATCCAGGAGAGAGAATCGTCGGTTGGGCCATATGGTTTGTATTCTGCGCCGAGGGGCGCTTCCCATCCTGATTCCGCAATAATTCTGAACATTTCTGCATAGTTGATCGTACCTTGATCAGGTCTGCCTCGATCCGGAACGGATGCAAATTGGATATGACCGATCAAGTCTTTCAAATCTTGAAAGCGTTTTTCAACATTACCTTCAGTTCGGCCCACATGATAACAATCAAACATCAGTTTCACGTTCGGCAACGCAAGATCTGTGATGATTTCTTTTGCTTGTTGCGTATTTTTTAAAAAATAGCCTGACGCATCAAACTGGTTTAGTGGCTCAATCAGGATGGTTATATTTTTTGGGGCGGCCAATTGGGCGGCAAAGACAAGATTTTCTCGGAACACTTCATCGGCGTTTATACCGTTGGCGTTTCCGGCCATTACATGAACAGATTTTGCGTTAATCTCCGCTGCATAATTAACGGCTTCGATTATCGCTTCCTTGGCTTCCTCGCTGCGACTTGGAACTGCGCATAATCCGTTATCCCCTGCACTTACATCCCCGCGGCGTGTGTTCAAACCGAGCATCGGCAATTGAGTGTCTATCAGGGCTGAATTTACCGCAGATACTGGAGTTTCAAACGGCCAATGGCATTCAACGGCATCAAAGCCGGCTTTTGCTGCCGCATGAATTGCATCTGGCAGTTCCAAATCTGTCCATAAAAACCCAAGATTTGCAGAAAACTTGGTCATCAATCCCACTCTATGTCAAACTTTGTGACAACTGATTTGACCTGATCTTCGGTCAATTTTGAAATTTCATGGTTGCGAGTCATAAGCGTGAGCTTTGCAGTTTCTTCAAGCTCTTCTATTGCGTTGCAGGCCGCTTCAACGTCTTTGCCGGCAACGACAGGGCCATGATTTGCCAGCATGACAGCTGATCTTTTTCCGGCCAATCCTTTGACTGCCTGTCCCATTGCAGGATCACCGGGCAGAAAGAAAGGGAGCAACTTTACTTTCCCCAATTTCATGATCCCATAAGGTGTAAGTGGGGGAAGAAAATCGTCTTCATTCACGTTTGGCATCATGGATAAGGCAACAGAATGACAAGAATGCAGATGAACAACTGCCCCGGCTGTGCTGCGTGTTTCATAGAACGCACTGTGCAAAGGCATTTCTTTTGTTGGTGGATCTCCATCTACCAACAATCCAGATGAATCAAACCTACTGAGTCGTGATGGATCAAGTCGGCCAAAGCTTGTTCCCGTTGGTGAGACAAGTAATCCGCCATCTGGGGTGCGCGTTGAAATATTTCCCGTACTGCCGTGCGTTAATCCACGGTCGAACAGTGATTTTGCAAGAATGCAAATTTGTTCTCTGAGTTGGCTTTCCGTCATTGTGTGCCTGCCAATACTCGATCAGCTTTTTCAAAAAAATCAACATCACCAAAATTGCCGGATTTCAGGGCGACAACTAAATCCCTCCCAGCACGCAATGCAGGTACACCAGGATCAATTTCCGGACCAATTTCCATTTTTTTTAGCGACAGGCCTTCGACTACAGCGCCTGAGGTTTCACCGCCCGCTGTGATTATTCGTGCGACCCCCGCCTTGGTAATCAGTTGGGCGATCTGTGCAAAAAAATCTTCAAGCGCCTTTGATGAAGTTTCTTGGCCAAATTCAGATTGAACCTTTTTCACGACTTCTGGGTCGGCGGAACTGTAAGCTAAGGGCAGACCTTCATTATTCAAAAGCCAGTCTGACACATCTGTTGGCGAAAGCGATCCACGCAACACGGCCGCAGCATCAATTTCGAATGCGGGGTTAGAGGTTTTGTGTTTTGCCACTTGTGTCCGTGTTGCCGTTGAACAAGAGCCTGACAAAGCCACGGCCTTGCCTTTTTGACCAATCCAAGGGGTATGCTGGTTCAAACAGCCAAAGTTTTTTGGCAATCCCAATGCAACCCCTGAACCACCCGTTATGAGTGTAAGGTTTTTGGCTGCAGTTCCAATTTCAAACAGATCTTCATTGCGAATGGCATCCACAACTATGTGCCGGTTGCCTTTTTCGTGTTGCGCCAACAATTCTTGCCTTATTTGTAGGTTGCCGGAAAAAACTTGTTCAGCAGGAACATGACCAACTCGGTACCGACTTTGAAGTGAAAGCCATCTGCGTATGTCAGGATCGGTCATGGGCGTCAGGGGATGATTTTCCATACCAGACGCATTCAAAAGGACATCATTCACAAAGAGGTGGCCTTGATAAAGCGAACGACCTGTCCCGGGAAATGCGGGGCATACGACAACTATTTCAGTGTCTAACGCGTCTGATAGCGCGTCAATTACAGGGCCAATATTGCCTTGGGGTGTGGAATCGAAGGTAGAACAGTATTTGAAAAAGAATTGTTCACAGCCTTGGCTTTTTAGCCAATTCAACGCTTCAAGGGATTGTTCAACAGCAAGATGTGGTTCAATTGATCGCGATTTTAGTGCGACAACACCAGCCTGAACGTCAGATCCTGCCGGTTCATCGGGAACACCTGTATATTGAACTGTATTCATGCCACCTTTGGCCAGCGTATTTGCCAGATCACTTGATCCAGTGAAATCATCTCCAATACAGCCCAGCAGCATCAATTTTCACCTGGTAATTTAAGGTCGGCATTTCTGGCATAAACTTTGGCGACTGCGGCATCATCCTCACTGCCCAAGCCCATTCCGGCCGCGGCTACAAATTGTTGCAATGCGACGGCAGTGATGGGTGCGCTGAACTGTGCTGACTTTGCGATGTCTAAGACTATTCCAAGATCTTTGGGCCAAATGTTGATCTGGCTGTGCGGTGTATAATCCCCTTGGGCAATATGAGGTGCGCGGTTTTCCAACATCCAACTTGTACCTGCACAGTTGCTGATGACTTCAATGAATTTTTCCGGGGTGACACCTTGTGTCATACCGAAGGTCAGCGCCTCTGCCATCGTGGCGATATGCACACCTGCCAACAGCTGATTGACTGCTTTCATTGCCGACCCAGGACCGGCAGTATTGCCAAGTTCAAAAACAGTCTCTGCGGTTGCATCCAAGACCGGTTTTGCCGCTTGAAACGCCTCCAAAGAGCCAGAAGCCATTACGGTTAAGTCTCCGGAATTGGCCTTCTTCGCACCACCTGAAATTGGTGCATCCAAGTAATGAACATTATGCTCAGCACAACATCTTTCCATTTCTATGGCGAAATCAGGTGGAACCGTCGCGCAGGAAATCACAACGGCGCCTGTTTTCAAATTCTGAACGATACCTTCATCTCCAAACAGAACTTGTCGAGTTTGTTCAGCATTTAAGACAACAACCACAACTGCATCTATGACACTGACAAATTTATTCAAATCGCCAACAAGACCGCCTTCTTCTTGGAACGAACGCATGCGGCCCAAATCAATATCGGAACCAAAGGTTTGATGGCCGTCCCTTAAACAGGATTTCGCGATGCCATAGCCCATCGACCCCAATCCAATGACAGCAATTTTCTGAGATTCAGGCATGGGCCACCCTCGTTGTAACAACTTATGATATCGGTAACGGGTTGGTTCTGTGCCGTCAAACGGACACGGTTAAGCCACCATCCACAAACAGAGTATGGCCATTGACAAAGCTTGAGGCATCGGCCGCCAGAAATATGCATGCACCTGCGAGTTCATCAACATTCCCCCAACGTCCTGCCGGGGTTCTTTTCGTAAGCCAGTTCGAAAAGTCCGGATCATCGCTTAGGGCCTTGTTCAAAGGTGTTAAAAAGTAACCGGGGGCAATGGCGTTACATTGTAATCCGTATTTTGCCCAATCTGCTGCCATCCCTTTGGTAAGATTTGACACCGCGCCTTTTGTGGCGGTGTAGGGCGCAATGGTTTGTCTGGCCAATGCCGCATTCACAGATGAAATGTTTATGATTTTGCCTTTGCCGCGCTTGATCATATGTGCGGCTGCAATTTTTGAAATCTGGAAAACCGATGTAATGTTAGTCTGTAATAGCTTTTCAAAGGCTTCGTCTGGGAATTCTTCCAGTGGTGATCTGTGCTGCATACCGGCATTGTTCACCACAATATCGATGGGTCCGATATCGGCTTCGTATTCATCAAAGGCAGCACGCGCAGTTGCAGAATCTGTTACATCAAAACACATGGAGGATGCCGACAGACCATCTCTTTCGAATTCTTCCAAAATGGAGAATAACTTATCCTTTGTTCGCCCATTTATGATCACGTGCGCGCCTGCGCGCGCCATCCCTTGGGCAAGTGCAAGACCGATGCCTTGGCTGGATCCTGTGATTAGGGCCGTTTTCCCTTCAAGACTAAAAAGATTCAATGACATCCGATTTTCCCTTCTTTCAGGAATTGTGCGCGGCCATAATACCACGCAATTCCGCCAATCCACGCATTCTTCCGATCAGTGGGTATCCCGGAAGGGAATGACCGCCAATATCACTCAATAACTCTTGCCCATGATCTGGTCGCATTGGGATTTCCCAATCAAGGCGACCTTCTGCCTTTCTTCTGCCTTGTTCTTTCATCAGCGCTTGCACGGTTTTTACCATGTCGGTGTCACCTTCCAGATGGGCAGCTTCGAAAAAGTTTGGTCTATGAGAATCTATGCTGGCCGTTCGTTTTGTATTTCGCAGATGAACAAAGTGAATTTTGGATCCAAGTTTGTTTATAAACTCAACAGGATCAAATGTTTCAGAAACACCCAGAGAACCGGTGCAAAATGTGGCCCCGTTCGATGGGCTGTTGACCGTATTCAAAATTGCCTCGTAATCCGAAAGTTTTGACATAATCCGAGGAAGACCAAGAAGATTGAACGGTGGGTCATCTGGGTGACAACACATGCGAAGACCCAAATCTTCGGCGAGTGGTATTATCTCACTTAGAAAATCAATAAAATTTTGGCGAAGGCGTTGGGCATCAATATCATCATAGCTTTCAAGACAAGATTGAACATCTTCAAGTTCCCAATGATCGTTTGCACCGGGCAGACCCATTATTATCGTAGTCATTAGTGTCTGTTTTTCTTCTGATGACATTCCGTCAAATGCGAATTTTGCAGCTTCTTGAAGCTGATCATCATAGTCTTGCTTTGCATTTTTTCGTCTCAGAATATGAAGATCAAATGCTGCAAATTTGACCAGATCAAACGACATCGCAGTACCGCCGTGCGGTTGTTTTGTTCGGAGTTCTGTTCTTGTCCAATCTAAGATCGGCATAAAATTATAGCAAATGGTGGAAATTCCAGAGTTGGAGAGGGCACGCATACTCGATTTATAGGCACTAATATGGGATTGGTAGTCAGCGCCCTTGGTTTTGATAGTCTCTGAAACAGGAAGGCTTTCAACCACGGTCCAATCCAAGCCGGCAGACTCTATAACGCATTTTCTGGCTTTGATTTGAGCATCCGACCACGTAATCCCGGGCGGAATATCATGCAGTGCGGTGACCACACCAGTAACCCCGACTTGATGCAATTGATAAAGTTTCACTGGATCATGCGGACCGAACCAACGCCAACACTGTTTCATCTGAGCCATCCTTCAAAAACTTCGTGTTCTTTTCCAATTGGCAAGGCAACCCTGTGCCCGGTGCGGGCCGAATGATAAATTGCCGAAACCAGTTCGATTGATAGGGCGCCGTCTTCGAACAAAACTGCGGAATTCGGTTTCCCCGAAAGGGCTTTGCCGACTTCGGTGAAAAAACCCTCAAAGCCAACCGCCTCAGGTGGAGCTGAGGCAAGCAATGTTTCGATATGTTTCTGATCTTCTGGATTTCGAGCCGTGAATGACCAACCAATTGATCCAGGCGCGTAAGGTGCCATACCGGATGTGGCTGTCAGTTTTTCAAAGACGACCCGCAGTCGGGTTTGATCAAACGCAGCCCCCAAAGTGATATTACTGGTGGCGAGCGCACCGTTTTTCATTTGAAAACTAATTGCAGCGCAATCTTCCGTCTCGATCTTATTGATGCGCGTGGTCGTAAAGGCCGCCAAATTTTCCACTGATCCCAAAATGTGGGTTAAAAGGTCGTGGTTGTGGATTGCATGAATTAAAACAGCACCACCGCCTTCTCCTTGCCAAGTTCCGCGCCAAGGGGTTTTGTAATAGTCCTTTTCGCGTTTCCAGTGGGTTTCCAAAGTAGCCACATTTGGTTGCCCGGTGGCACCAGAATTCATCAAGTGTCTGAGTTGTGAAAGTGCTGGTCCCCACCGGTATTGGAAAACGGGGAAGACCTGAACCTCAGATCCCTTCAGCGCCTTTCTGATTTGGTCAATTTCTGCCAAAGATGCGGCCAAGGGTTTTTCACACACAACATTTTTGCCAGCACGAATTGATTTCAAGGTAACGGGTACATGCAGTGGCGGTGGTAAACAAATATCAATTAGGTGTATGTTTGGATCGTTTATTGCCCGCTCAATGTTCGTTTCTACCTTAAATTTATCACCCTGTCTTTTTAGGTTTTCCACGCGAACCGGATCTTGATCGACGATCATGGTCACACAAAATATATCCGAAAGCTTTAAGTAAGCTTGCAGGTGTTCCGCACCTATCCCGGCGCCCAGTATTGCAACATTTATCATGTCTCGGCCAAGCTCTGTGCAATCAGTGCGAGTCGCATCACGTTGAAACAATGATTTTGTGACATTGCTTTCTCTGTTCTGTTTTTAACGTCGCTAAGAAAACTCTCAAAATATGGTAGGCCTTCGTCAGAGGCATCAATGTATTCACACCGATCATTTGTAACAAGAACGACTTTGTCCATTTCGCCCGGTGTTGCGACGTCAACGTATTTGCGCAATTCGATATATCCCTTGGTTCCCAAAAGCGTCAGGCGACCATCCCCCCAAGTTGGAAGACCATCAGGCGTGAACCAATCAACGCGAATGTATCCAGATGCTTTGTCCGATTTTAACGACAATTCGCCTAAGTCGCGGAAATTCGGGTGGTCAGACATTGCATGGTTTGCCGTGTGCGCCATTGTGATTTCTGCACTCTCTGATCCGGTATAAAATAAAAACTGATCAATCTGATGGGAGGCGATATCCGCCAAAATTCCACCGTTGAGTTGGGGGTTGAAAAACCATTTGGGTCGGGTTGCTTTGTTCAAGCGATGCGGTCCAAGTCCAACCGTTTGGATCACTCGACCAATCGCACCGTTCTGAATCAATTCTGTGGCCTTCGTTGCCGCGGGAACTTCAAACCTTTCAGAAAAATTGATCGACCATATCCGCTTTGTTTCGGCAACTGTGCATTCAATTTCTTCAAGTTGGGATTGTGTTAAACATCCCGGTTTGTCCGTCATCACATCTTTGCCTGACTTCATCGCCGCGATGGAGATTTCGGCCCGATCTGCGGGAATGCAGGCGACAACAACGAAGTCGCATTGAATATCCAAAGCTTCTTTGAGGTTTTTGATTTTTGGAATGTCGGGAAATCTTTTGTTCCAACCTCGAAGTGTTTCTGGTTTGCCTTCGGTGAAAAACCCAAGGCAAATTGCACCGGCATTCTGAAGGTTTTCTGTCATACCAAATGCGTGCCGATGATCGATTCCAAGAACGATAAAAGTTTGCACCATTTACTTCACCCGTTCCTTTTGGCCCGTTTCGCTGGATGTTTCGATCGCATGAATTAATCGATGGGCGATTAATGCAGATTCACCAGTTGCGATTGGTTCGCTTCCGAATTTGGCAGTTTCCAAAAAGTTTTCTAAAATGTTTTTGTGCCATGCGTGCGAAAAAGCCATCGGATCTGCCCCACCACCCGATTTTTCGATGCCACCAATACTTTCTTTTCTTCCGTCATGCCAATGTATGACGAGCTGACCTGCCGAAAGCTGAACTGAAGCCTTTTCTGTTTGAAGGGATATGGTTTCTGCGCCTCCTGGAAAGTTCGCTGTTGTTGCAAACAACGATCCAAAAGCACCGCATTGAAATTGTAGAAGGGCGCCCGCCCAATCTTCGGCCTCCATCTTGTGAAGAGGTGTCGTGGCGCAAAGCCCTTGCACCTCCTCAACGCGACCAACCAGCCAAAGTGCAAGGTCGATGGTGTGAATTGCTTGTGTAAGTAAAACACCACCCCCATCACGGGCGTATGTTCCGCGCCCGGGTGCGTCGTAATAGGCTTGATCACGCCACCAAGGCACCCGAATGTCCACGATAAGAACTTTGCCGAACTGACCATCGTTCAGCATGTTTTTTAGTTTTTGAACTTCGGCCCTGGTGCGGTGCTGGAAAACAATGGCAAGTGGAACATCGCAAGCGTCGCATAAATTCACAAGACGTTCAGCGGCCGCTTGCGTCCTCTCTATGGGTTTTTCCATCAGAATTGGTTTGCCCATCTGGCACAGTTGATTGACATAGATCTCTCGGGCATCGGGGGGGGTTAAAATCACAGCTGCGTCAAATTCCGAAGGGTCGGGAAGTTGGGTTAAAGCAGGAACGGAATATTCCAAAAGCGCTGAAGCTTTATGTGCAAACTCTGTCATTTTTTGTTTTGAACGGCCCAGGACACCGGCAAGAGTTATTTGGCTCTTCAAGTCTTTGATTGCAGAAAGATGTGTATCTGCAACCATCCCTGTACCGAACATTACAATTCGCACGCTGCCCTCCGTTCTTTGTGACAGCTTTGCAGTAAAAATTTTGTGCGCCAAGACCTTTTTCTGATACGGTTTTTTCACCAAAGAGGTGGACTAAATATGCTGAAGGTTAAAGGCAAAGCGCAAGAAATCTACGATGGCATTCGCGAACTTCCGATTGTTTCCCCCCATGGTCATTGCGAACCAATTTGGTTTGCAGAAAATGCTGTATTCCCGAACCCAGCAGAGCTTTTGGTTGTTCCAGATCATTATGTGTTTCGAATGCTGTTTTCCCAAGGCATTCCCTTGGAAAAATTGGGTGTCGGTGTTCCCGAAGATCAACGTAACCCAAGAGAGATTTTTTCCCTTTTGGCCCAAAATTGGCATCTTTTCTTAGGCACACCTTCGCAATTGTGGATGGAATATGTTTTGGAGCAAACCTTTCAGATTGATGTGCCACTTAACTCGGAAACCAGCGATCGACTCTATGACATAATATCTGAGAGATTAAGTGATGAAGATTTTAGGCCACGCGCATTGTTTGATGCTTTTAACATTGAAGTTTTGGCAACCACTGATCCCGCTACAAATAACCTGTCACATCACCAGAAGATCGCAAATAGCGGTTGGGCAGGCCGCGTTATTCCGACCTTTCGGCCAGATGATATTTTAGACCCTAATAGTCCACATTTTGAGACAGAGTTGCAAAAACTGCAGAAAGAAACAGACACTGATACAGGGAATTTTTCAGGTTTCTTAGATGCGTTGAGGTTACGTCGAGCCTTTTTCAAAGACATGGGTGCAACGGCAACTGACCATGCAACAGAGACTGTTCAAACGCATTGGTTAGACAATCCAGAGGCATTGTTTGCCCGAATAACATCAGGCAAAGCGACGGTTGCTGAACGAGATATGTTTTATGGGCATATGTTGGTGGAAATGGCGCAAATGTCGACTGAAGATGGTTTGGTCATGCAAATCCATGGCGGAAGCCGCCGAAATACAAATCAGCGTGTTTTTGAAGATTATGGTCGTGATAAGGGTGCGGATATTCCAACAAGCACCAACTGGGTTTCTGGGTTAGAACCGCTTTTGAATCGTGTGGGCAACTCTGAGGCATTTCATTGCATCGTGTTTACTTTGGATGAATCCACCTATGCCAGAGAGCTTGCCCCGATGGCCGGGCATTGGCCTTGCCTTAAAATTGGTCCGCCTTGGTGGTTTCATGACAGTCCAAATGGAATTGCACGTTATTTTGACAACGTCGTGGAAACGGCCGGTTATCAAAATTTGGCCGGTTTCAATGATGACACGCGCGCGTTCCTTTCCATCCCCGCGCGTCACGATTTGTGGCGGCGTTGCGTTGCATTGCATTTAGCCCAGCAAATTGATCGAGGATATTTTGGGATATCTGATGCAGAATGGTTGGCCAAAGACTTAGCAGTGGATGCTGCAAAGAGGGCCTATAACCTATGACTTGCGGAAAGATTGTTCATTTGGGTCTTGGAAATTTCGCGCGTGCGTTTGTGTGTGATGTCGCCAATAGCGAAGGTTGGTCTGTTGTTGGGGCATGCCTCAGATCACCTGATGTGCGGGATGGTTTGAAACATCAAAACTGTCGTTACACTTTGTTCGATCATGACACTGGCCCTAGGCAAATTGAGTGTGTCGAGAATGTTTTCTTTGCGCCAACGGAATTCGAAGAACTTGAAACCCATTTAATTGATCCGACAACGGATCTGATCACAATTACGGTTACGGAAAAGGGATACAACTATGGTCCTGACGGCGGATTGAATTGGTCCAATTCCATGCTTCAAGCGGATTTAACCGATAAAACGCCGAAAACCTTGATTGGTATACTCTCTCGTTCATTATCAAAACGTTCTGCACCGGTGACGGTGATGTCTTGTGACAATTTAACCCTGAATGGATCAAAGCTTCAGCGTGCAGTAGAAGATTTTTCACATCGAACTGGAACAAGGGTTTCGACGAAACGATTTGCATTTCCAAACACCATGGTCGATCGCATTACCCCTGCAACAGATGATAAGTTGCGTGCCCAAGCCGATGATCCAATGGTCGTACCAACCGAAGGGTTTTGGGAATGGGTGATCGAAGACAAGTTTGCGGGCCATAGGCCACAATGGAACGGTGTTCAGTTTGTTGATGATGTATTGCCGCATGAAATGCGAAAACTTCGTTTGTTAAACGGGGCGCATTCGTTGTTGGCGTATGCGGGTATATTGGCTGGCCATGAATATGTGCATGAGGCAATTGCAGACCCTGTATTGCGACGCATGGCTTCGAAATTCATGCAACAAGCGTCTTTGACGCTGCCGACTCATATTCAAGAGCAAGCCCCTGAATATGGGGATCGATTGCTCCAGCGTTTCGAAAACCCTCAGATTCGACATAACTTACGTCAAATTGCGATGGATGGATCTTTGAAGTTGCCCATCCGGATGGTGAACACCTTAAGCGAATTGTTAAAGGCCGATCATGCAAATGATGCCATTCGGTTTGGAATTCGATCATGGGTTGATTTTTGCAAATCCGAAAAGTCCGGTGGACGCGAACTGCAGGATCCGATTTCCCGCACCCTTTCTGCCCAGCCGACAACTGACGAGTTATTGTCGCATATTGGGGCTGCAGATTTGCATCGGCAAATTTACCAAACCAACCCTATCTGATAACGAAAACAGATTGCTTGGCGTGTCGCGCCACGCGTGCGGCGTTTGGGCCGATAAGATAATCCTTTAATTCTGGGCTGTGAGCCCCAACGAAAATTGCATCAATTTCTGATGCATCGGCTTGTTTTATAATTTGATCATAGACAGTTCCCACCGTGACGTGCAGCGTCAGGTCAATGTCTGGTGCGATATTATTTGCGGACCAAACCTCCAGTTCGGCGCGCGCGGTTTCCAGCATTTGTTTTGAATGATTTTGTTCGAGAGAGGCACCAACGATGGGCATACCTATACTTGGAACAACATTGAGAATATGAAGCTTGCTTTCATTCGCACGAGTCATATCAACGGCGGCTTGGGTGGTGCGCATCATTCCTTTGGGGTCGTTTATGTCGACTGCAAGTAATAGCTTTTTGAACATTATTACCTCCTCAAAATGCGGGTTGGGTGGCGCGGCGACGTTGGATCAATACCAAGATCAGCAGCATCAATAGAGCTGGAATAAAGAAAAGCTCTTTTGCAGGGCGGTCGTTTTCAACTTCGATCTTCGAAATCACAACAGGGTCATCCAAGTAATAGTCAAATTCTTGCCCACTTACCGGTTGAATTGCCGCATCTCCACCGAACGGTTCATCCAAACGCAGCTGATCGCCTTCGGCCATCACCATCAGGCCTTGGGCTTGCAAGGTATCTGCGCCGGCGGACGGAATAACGATGGTCACTGGGCGGACAAGGGCCGTGTCAAAATCTGGACCTTCTACGGTTACCCGCACATCTGTTCCGGGCGGTGTTTGTTCCATCAGAGTTATTGCTGCTGTACCACTGGCAGCGGTGTATTTGTCGCTGACTTGATCCAAAAGAAAATCAGGTCTGAAAAGCATAAATGCAATCAATAGAAGCGCGCCAGTTTCCCATAATCGATTTTTGGCAATGAAGTAGCCTTGGGTCGCAGCGGCAAACAAAAGCATTGCAATCAAAGAAATGAAGAAGACTAAAATTGCTTTGGCAAAACCAACATCAATCAGCAACAAATCGGTGTTGAAGATGAACAAGAATGGTAACAAAGCCGTCCGAATATCATATGCAAACCCTTGCACCCCAGTTTGTATTGGGTCGCCGCGGCTGATTGCGGCGGCTGCATATGCCGCGAGACCCACCGGAGGGGTGTCATCGGCAAGGATACCGAAATAAAAGACAAACAGATGCACAGCGATAAGAGGGAAGATGTACCCAGCCTGCGCACCCACGGATAAAATCACGGGGGCCATAAGCGAAGACACCACGATATAATTCGCTGTTGTTGGCAGGCCCATTCCCAAGATCAATGACATGACAGCGACCAAAATCAGCAAAATCCAGATGTTACCGCCTGCGATAACTTCAACGACCTGACCAATAACTTGATGAGCGCCGGTTAAGCTAATGGTGCCAACGATGATGCCCGCCGCACCTGTGGCAACACCAATACCGATCATGTTGCGCGCGCCCAAAATAAGGCCGTCAATGAAATCCCGCCACCCTGCGATAGTGGCTGAATTCAACGACTCTCCTCTGAATAGGGACTTCAATGGGCGATGGGTTAACGCAACGATGATCATGAACACCGTTGCCCAAAACGCTGACAACGATGGTGACAAACGATCTAACGTATCCGTGCGGACCATTAAGTTCCAAACCAAGATGAATATTGGAAGTGCGAAATATGCCCCGCCCAACAAAGTTGGCGTGAGGCGAGGTGCCTCCAACGGGGCGTCATCGTCATCCATTTTCACATCTGGGTATCGCGATGCTAACCAAACCAGAACGATGTATAACACGGCAACAATTGCAACTGCGCCATATACGCTTTCGGTCATAAAACCATCTAAAACGCCACGAAGAAGAATCATGGCGTAGGTACACGCACCCAAAAAGATGAAGCCCGATAAAAACAAGATAAGGATGAGGACCGGCCCAATATGGCGACCTGCCTTTTTCAAGCCTTGCATCTGCATTTTCAATGCTTCCAGGTGCACAATATAAAGAAGCGCGATGTAACTTATTACTGCAGGTAAAAATGCGTGTTTAACCACGTCGATGTAAGGAATGTTTACGTATTCGACCATCAAAAAGGCGGCCGCACCCATCACGGGCGGTGTCAACTGCCCGTTGGTGGACGACGCAACCTCAACTGCGCCAGCCTTTTCCGCAGGAAACCCAATGCGTTTCATCAGTGGAATGGTAAAAGTGCCGGTTGTAACTGTATTTGAAATTGAGCTTCCAGAAATCATACCTGTCAGCATCGAAGACAATACTGAGGCTTTGGCAGGCCCACCCCTTAAAGCACCCAAAAGTGCGATGGCAACTTTGATGAACCAGCCACCCCCACCAGCCCTGTCCAATAACGCGCCGAACAGCACGAATAGAAAAATCATCGTGGTGGATACGCCCAGCGCAACACCAAATACACCTTCGGTTTGCATCCAATAATGGCCCAAAGCCTTGGAGAAAGATGCGCCGCCATAATTTGTGATTTCTCGCGCCCATTCGGAATACCCACCGAAAAAAGCAAATGCCACAAACGCGCCTGCGATGATCACCAATGGTAAGCCCAATGAACGGTAAACAGCTGTGAAAAGAACCGCCATGCCAATCGAAGAAATTGCAATGTCAGAACGGCTCCACAATCCGGGTCGGTCTGCAATTTCAAATCTGAAAACAACGAGGTAAAGGCACGACGCAACCCCCAGAATGATCAATGCCCAGTCGTACCATGGTATCCGATCTTTGGGGGATGATTTGAACAATGGGAAAGCCAACGTCGCCAGCATTATGGCAAAGGCCAAGTGAACAAAGCGGGCCTGTGCGACAATATTGGCGAAGATACTTTGACCGGTCGCTTGTGCCACGAGCCCGGGTAATTTGGATGCAATGTAAAGTTGGAAAAGTGACCAGACAATACAGGTACCGATGATCAATTTTGCTTGCCAAGCGATCGAAGGGTTGCGTGCGCCCGTATCTGCCTCGGCCACCATATCGTCTGCTGTGGGCGTGTCGATTTTATTTGTCATTTTGTATTCCCCCTTTTCAATTGCCCGCGTTGATCACGGATCGCGCATTGAAAAACGCCCGGGAAAAACCCGGGCGCTTAAACTATTTGCTTAGTCGATCAAGCCCAATTCTTTGTAGGCTTTGGCCGCACCATCATGCAGAGGCGCTGACAGACCATCTTTTACCATTTGCGCTGGGTCAAGATTGGCAAAAGCAGGGTGTAACCCTTTGAAGTCATCGATGTTTTCCATCACTGCTTTTGCAACGATGTACACGACATCTTCAGGAACATCTACGGATGTTACAAAGGTTGCCCCGACACCGAATGTCGTTGTTTCAGCGTCATTGCCTGCATACATGCCACCCGGAATTGTAGCCACGCGGTAATATGGATTGTCGGCGACAAGCTTTTCAATTGGGGCACCTGAGACAGAAACAAGTTTCACATCGCAAGTGGTTGTCGCCTCTTTGATTGCGGCGGCTGGGTGGCCAATCGTATAGATCATCGCGTCAATGTTGTTGTCGCAGATCTGCTTGGCCATTTCAGAACCTTTGTATTCGGTTGCCAATGCAAAATCATCCATTCCCATTCCAAAGGCCTCCATCACCACTTCCATCGTGGCGCGTTGCCCGGACCCTGGATTACCAACGTTTACACGTTTGCCTTTCAGTCCTTCAAATGAAGTGATTCCGCTGTCTCCGCGAACCAAAAGAGTGAATGGTTCAGGGTGTACGGACATCACCGCCCGAACACCGGGGAATGGATTATCAGCGAATTTTGATGTGCCGTTATATGCGTGATGCTGCCAGTCTGATTGAGCCACACCAAACTCCAATTCACCGGCTTTGATGGTGTTAATGTTGTAAACTGATCCACCTGTGGATTCTACAGCGCACCGAATTCCATGTTCTTTACGAGATTTGTTCACCAAACGACAGATTGCACCGCCAGTTGGATAATAAACACCGGTTACACCGCCCGTGCCGATGGATATGAATTGTTGTGCTGATACGGTTGATGCCGCCATAAGCACGCCTGCAGCAAGTGTTGCGCCAATTTTGAATTTAGAAAACATGATCTGTCTCTCCCTGTTATCATTTATCATTTATTGCTGACGGGTGACGTGGTCCCAGAAAATGAAGATCAAAACAGAACCAAAACAATTATTTATCATCACGGTTATTCAGATGACGGTCAGCGAAAGAGCGAGCGAATTAAACTTAAATTTGTTTTATGCGAGCGACTCTTCATTTTTTACGATAGAAGAATGTGAAAGATGTGCAAGTGTCCTAAAATTGGTTCAATTTGTTGCGCGAGGTTAATGCATGTGATCCAAGTTAAGAGATCGTATGATTTGAGATAGAAAAAGATGAGTCACGTCTATGCGCGCAATTCAAAGCTACCCCCTATCGAGGTGGCAGGTGGCAAGGGAGCTTACCTTTTTGATCATGCGGGAAATCAGTATTTAAATTGTGGGGATGCAGCTGTTTCTTGCCTTGGTCACGGGGATCCCCATGTCACAACCGCGATCAAAAATCAGTTGGATGAAATAGCCTTTGCACATACCGGATTTTTTGCATCGGCACCGGCCGAAAACTTGGCAAAACGACTTATTGATCTGGCACCGGGTGAACTTGATCGAGTTTATTTTGTTTCCGGTGGTTCAGAGGCGATGGAAGCTTCTTTGAAACTTGCCCGACAATATTTTGTCGAGTCAGGCCAACCACAAAGACAAAAGGTCATTGCGCGCCGCCAAAGTTATCATGGAAACACATTGGGGGCCTTGGCCACAGGTGGAAACGAATGGCGTCGAAGACAGTTTTCTCCACTCTTGATCGATATTAGCCATGTTTCGCCATGCTATGCTTATCGTGGAAAAATTGAAGGTGAAACGGATGACGCGTATATCGATAGATTGATTGCCGAACTGGAGGATGAAATCACCTCACTTGGTGCTGAGACTGTTATGGCTTTTGTGGCCGAACCAGTTGTTGGTGCCACGTTGGGCGCTGTGCCTGCCGTGGGTAATTACTTTCAACGCGTCCGGTCGGTTTGTGATCGGTACGGCATTTTACTTATCTTGGATGAAGTCATGTGCGGCATGGGCCGCATTGGCACGATTTTTGCAAGTGAAACATATGGTGTTGCACCAGATATTTGTGCGATCGCCAAGGGTTTGGGTGCTGGATACCAACCAATCGGCGCGATGCTTTGTACATCAAAAATCCATGATGCAATTCGCGATGGCTCTGGCTTTTTCCAACATGGGCACACCTATGTCGGCCATCCCGTGGCCTGTGCGGCGGCATTGGCTGTCGTTGAACGGTTGGTGGATGACAATGTTGTTGGTTGTGTCACATCCAAAGGTTTGGCCATGCAAACAGCACTGGTTCAAAGGATGGGCCAACATCCAAACGTTGGGGATATTCGGGGTGAAGGGTTGTTTCTGGGTATTGAACTTGTCAAAGACAGGGAAACCAAGGAACCGTTCGAACCTTCACAGAAGATCAATTCAAAAATCAAGAAAACCGCGTTTGATCTTGGTTTGATTTGTTATCCAATGGGGGGAACTTTGGATGGTCAAAGAGGAGATCACATTTTGATCGCTCCCCCATTTATCATATCCGATGGCCAGATAGAGGAGGCCGCAGATAAACTGACCCGCGCCATAGAGCTTTGTGTCACAAATTAAGTGACTGAAAAATGGGGTTGTTCGGTACGATTGCACCGCGTTTTTGTATCACGTACGCGGCGCATTTATGGCCTGCAATCATGGCTTTAACCGGGTTTTTGTGCGTGAACCAAGATGCCAAGAAAGCACCATTGAAACTGTCACCTGCCGCTGTTGAATCACAGAATTCTTCCACCGCATCGAATGCCACCTGTCCTGAATTGAAACCAAGCGAAATTGGGCCTTTTTCAGCACGTTTAAGAATTCCAAATGAACGAACACCAAAGTGACGTTCGCTCACCTGCAACTCTGTTTCCGAATAGATTTCCATTTCATCATCAACGGAAGGAAGAAGGATATCAGCACGTTCAGTAAAAAGTGTGTTCACACTTTTTGCTGTGATCAAATCTTCCCAAAGTTTTGGACGATGATTGGAATCATAAATGACAGTAATTTTATGTTGCATCAGCCACTTCAGCCATGCTTCACGAACAGTCGCTGGAAGAATTGCTAAGGTAATGCCTGACAAGTAAATCGCATCAAAGTTCTTCAAGAATTCAAAATTTGAATCCGAAAACAGTTGTCGTGCTGCTGATTGGGATCGCCAATATGTGAATGAACGTTCCCCATTTGCGTCGTTGGTAATTGCATACAATCCGGGTGTGCCATTTGGATCTTGTTCAATATAAGTCGTGTCGATGTTTTCTTTTGAAATGAACGCAAGGATCTTCTTTGAAAAATCATCCGCCCCAATGCAGGTGACATAGTGAACGTCAATGTGCGGCGCACAGCGTTTCAAATATACAGCGGTATTCAGAGTATCCCCAGCGACACCAATGTTGGCATTCACCCCATCGGTGCTGAGTTCGATCATGGCTTCGCCGATACATGCAATCTTCACGAGCGATTGTGCCCTATCTATGCTTTTAGGGATTTTGCATAATAGTCGATCATCTGACAAACCATATCGTCACCTTGACCGGCGTCGCGAGCATTTTCCAATGCGGAGAGGGGGGCAGGTGCCATATGGCTGATCAAACCTGCGTCTTTTGCCATCTGATTATAATATCCCACGTCTTTGGCGGCGTTTTTTATTGCAAATTCCAATTTTGTTTTGTCACCATCCAGCCCGTATGCAGACACAAAATCCATCATGCCAGATCGCAATGGCCCCGCTGCAATCACGTCATACATTTGACGACGATCCAACCCAGCTGCATCGGCCATCACGAACGCCTCTGACATGGCATTGGCTATTGTCATCCCAAAGAAATTATTGATCAGTTTTACAGTGTGACCAGCCCCACTTTCACCCAAATAAAAGACGTTTTCCCCAAGATCGTTCAGAACTGTATGGATTTTATCGAATGCATCTTTTTCACCCGCACACATGATGTTCAAAAGCCCATCTTTGGCATGTACCGGTGTTCTTCCCAGTGGGCCGTCCAAGTAAGCGGCACCAAGGTCGGTTGCTTCCTTTGCAAGTGCTTGGGTGCTGGCAGGTAATGATGTTCCAAAATCAATGACAACTGCCCCGGGTCTTAATCCTGCGAAAACCCCGTCACTTCCGCGCATGCGCGCTTCAACATTGGCGGATGTGTCCATGCATAACATGATGATGTCATTGGTGTCGGCCAATTCTCTTGGGGTGGACACCTCGGTTGCACCACGGGCCACCGCGGCATCAATTGCGGCACGATTTCGGTTGGCCATTACGGTTAGATTATGCCCTTTATCTTGCAGGCGGCCCACCATGGCGGAACCCATCAATCCCAATCCGATAAATCCAATGTTCGCCATCCCATGTCCTTTCGAAGATATAATTTAGTGCGTCAGTGCGTTCTCAACCATTAACGCAGCGGCTAAAGATCCTCTTGCATCTGCCACATCAATCAGTGGTGTTTCACCATTCATGACGTCAATAAAATGGTCAAGTTGCGCATCAAGAGGGTGAATATGAGGTGCGTTAAGATGCGTCGGTTGAGGTGCTTCGCCCCAATCAATTGCACCACCCCACTGTGTGAGTGACGGGAAAGAAAAACCACCTTCTGTACCAGCGGTCCACCACATATCTTGTCCGGTTGAAGCGATGTTGGGATTTTCATTTGTTGCTGCCTCAAAACCCCAAGGGCTGGGTGCTGTGTCTGCAAAACTGATGGTGCCGGTCAAACCACTTGCAAATCTCAGTGCCACTGCCCCACTTTCAATGCGTTGACTGCCGCGAATGTGTTTTTGGCCTAATCCCACTGCCTCTGTTACTTCTCCAAAGATGAATCTCAAAAGATCGAGATCGTGCACAAGATTTATCATGATAGGACTTCCACCGGTGGAACGCCAATTCCCTTCAAAATAGGAATCTGGTTTTTTCATAGACCAGATGACAGAAGTGGTAATTGGCCGACCAATCGCACCTGATTGAATTACCTTGCGGAACAACTGAACAGATGGATGATACCGTCTGTGGTGCCCAACAAGAGATGGAACACCTTCTTCAACCAAAGCATTTGCCAGCTCATCCGCCTGATCCAAGGTTTCGGCGACGGGTTTTTCAATTAACAAGGCCCAACCTCGCCGTGCGCAATCAATGCCATTTTGTGCATGCAGCCCCGTCGGGGTTGCGATGATGACCCCATCCACCGGCGCGTCTACATCATTCAAATCCTCGAAATAGATCGTATTTTGTTCGGTGTGCATTGCCTTGTTTGGATCAACCACACCGACTAAATTCGCTTGAGGGTGTTCTTTTATCGAACGGGCGTGCCGGACACCAATTAACCCGCCGCCAAGGATTAGTATGTTTTTCATTTGTTGTTAAAGAATCCCATCACATCACCGCCCCGATTTGCCACGGCACAAATTCGTAATCACCCAGGCCCTGCGCCTCTGACTTCGACATCTCACCGGATGCCACTCGCAAGAAAAGCTCATAAATCTCGCGCCCCTTTTCTTCGACAGAAACCCCTTCGGTCAGGATGGTGCCTGCGTTTACATCCATATCTTCGGTCATGCAGTTGTACATCTCGGAATTCGTGGCGACTTTGATCGTCGGCGCGGGCTTCGATCCAAAGGCCGATCCACGCCCCGTGGTGAAACACACCAGATTGCAGCCGCCCGCGATTTGCCCCGTCACCGATGCGGGATCATAACCGGGGCTGTCCATAAAGGTGAAACCCTTGGCCCGCACCTCTTCAGCGTATTTGTACACCCCTGTCAGGGGGGTGGTGCCCCCCTTGGCTGCGGCCCCCAGCGATTTTTCCAAAATCGTCGTCAGTCCGCCCTTTTTGTTGCCGGGGCTTGGGTTGTTATCCATGCTGCCTTTGTTGCGGGCTGTATAATCTTCCCA
The DNA here is from genome assembly GCA_020630015.1 of Planktomarina sp. Lineage (GTDB taxonomy): Bacteria > Pseudomonadota > Alphaproteobacteria > Rhodobacterales > Rhodobacteraceae > Planktomarina. The sequence continues at coordinate 28,276 of JAHDCF010000033.1, forward strand.
CCATTTGATCAGGCCGATCAAACGATCCCCCGTGGCGCGATCCACCGCGCGACGGGTCAGCAAATGTTCGGCGCCGTAAACTTCAGGCGTTTCGGCCAGAACGCCGGTTCCACCTTGGGCTGTTAGTAAATCACAGGCGTATCCCAGCGCGGGGTTCGCCGTGATGCCCGACCACGCATCCGATCCCCCGCATTGCAAGGCGACCGTCAGTTCAGATGCAGGGCAGGGCGTGCGGGTGGCCTGATTGGCAATCGGCAGCATGGCTTCGATCTTGGCGATGCCCATCTCAACGGTCTTGCGCAAGCCCGCCACACCCTGAATATTCATGGTCTGGAACGTATCAGACTGCTTTAGACCATAAGCCTCCAGCAACCAGTCGATCTGGTTCATCTCACACCCCAAACCCACCATCAAGACGCCTGCATGGTTGGGGTGTTTGGCGTATCCCCACATCACCCGTTGCAACGCTTCGAACCCGTCACCACTGTCGGCCATGCCGCAGCCGGTGCCATGCACAAACGCGCATACGCCATCGACGTTTGGGTAATCTGCCAGTCGTTCGGGCGTGAAATAGGCCGCGATCTGGCGGGCCGCCGTGGCCGAGCAATTTACCGAAGTGACAATTGCAATATAGTTGCGGGTGCCGACTTTGCCGTTTTCGCGCTTAAAGCCCATGAACGTATCACCCGATGCTGGCGCAACCGGGCGCAAATCGGTGCCGAACTCATAGGCCGTATCCGTGTTGCGGAATTCCATATTGTGGGTGTGCACATGATCCCCAGGGGCGATGTCTTTGGCTGCATATCCAATGATTTGTGCGTATTTGCGAACCGCCTGCCCCTTTGTCAGAGCAGAGGTCGCGATTTTGTGGCCCATTGGGATCATCGCGGTGGTTTTGATGTTTTCCACGATAGAGCCAACCTCCATCGTAATGGTGGCTGTGACAACGTTGTCGCTGGTATCAAGACGAACAAAATTCATGCGATGGGCCTTTCGAATGGCGGGCTTGCCCCAACCCCAAGGTTGCTATGCACAAAAAGGCCCATCAGACGGCCAGCGGTGTTGGGGGATATGAGGGACACCCGCAATATGCGCCCGGGTTTCTTCCCACATGTCCCGCCAGATTTGCCAATCGCGCAACGCACTGTCTGGTTCCGACCGTGATCGGGCAACAAAATCTGGGAAATGGTCACGCCCTGTGGGTTGCCCGGTCACATTATACCGAAGATCAAATGACCAACGGTATTCATCAGAAATGTTCGTCAGGGATGCATGTGGTGTCATAGGGTGAAACACGACTGCGCCGCCCGCCTTAACGGGTGTGGGTGTGGCTTGCCCATCCAAATACCTTTCACGGATGCCCACTTGTGCTCCGGCGGCTGAACAGTGCGGCAAAAGGGCGTCGCGTTTGCCGGGGATTACCTGCAGGCACCCATTTTCTACAGTTGCATCTGTGATCGCGAGCCACACGGTTACCATTTTGGTTTCATCGGCGCTTTCGAGGGTGACACCCATGTCTTGGTGCCAATCGGTTTTCACGATATGGGCGCGGTTTTCTGATTTGGGCACGGCGCGTTCGGGCGGTTTAATCCTTACGTGCTGAATGGGGTTTGACGTAATTTCGGGGCCGATCAAGCATTCGACCATATCCAAAATTCGATTACTGGTGACCATTTCAAAAGCTGCGGGTCCAATGTGCATCGGGGTATCGGCTTTGATCCCATCTGCGGGAAGTGAAATGTCAAATGGTTGATACCAATCGAAGTTCCCTTTGTAGCACTGATCCAACTTTTCCCAAAACCCCATTGGGGATGTCGCGGAGGGGACCAACCCCGCTTTCGCCCAGCCGTCATATAGAAGATCCATTTTCGCAGCGTATTCAGCTTTGACATTCGCCAAAATCTCGGGCGTCAGAAGGTCTTCAACCACAAGATACCCTTGGGTGTTGAAATGTTCGATCTGCTGTTCGGTCAACATTTGCTTATCCTTTTACTTACAACAGAACCGCAACAATCGGGGGCCAGATCAACAAAACGCTAAGCGCCAGAAGTTGAACCCCAATGAATGGAAGGAAGCCTTTGAAAATGTCTGTCAGGCTGATGTGGGGCGGTGCCACCGATTTCAAATAGAACGCCGCCGGACCAAAGGGTGGTGACAGGAAACTGACCTGCATGTTCATACAGAAGACCACGCCGAACCAAATGCCAACGTGCTTGGGTTCCAGCTGTCCGAAATATCCAATCTCATCCAAAGGTAGTTTGCGGATGATGGGCAGGAAGACGGGGATGATAAGTAAGACGATGCCAACCCAATCCATAAACGCGCCCATGAACAGCAAGATCACCATCATCGTAAGGATGATACCCATGGTGGGTAGGTCGGCCCCAACGATCAAATTGGCGATATAGTTCGGACCACCTGCAACGGTATAAGCGCCCGAAAGGGCCGCCGCGCCGATCGTTACCCAGATGATGGTACCTGTGGATTTGAGCGTACGTTGCAAACTGTCCCACAGCAGGTCGCGCATTTCTTCTATTTGCAAGATCAGAGCAAGTATCACCACCGTGATGAAGACAAACCGCAATTCACCGTGCAAGCGGAAGTTCGGGAACAGAAGAATGGGGGCTAAGATGGCGATGGCCAAGACCACACCGCCCCAGATCAGAATGTTGCGCTTATGCGCCTTGATCAAGGTGATCCATTCGTCAGTGGTGTAATACAGCAGGACTGCAACTAAGAATACGGCCAAGGCACCCATGCCCGCAGCCTCGGTAATGCCGGTCACGCCGCCATAGATGGATCCCATCACCACAAAGATCACCGCGAACGGTGCGACCAGGCCTTTGCCCAACAACCAACCATCAACGGTCTTCTTCTTGCCAAACACAAAGATCGAAACTGCCGTCAGCAAGATGGACCCGATCAAAGGAACAAAGAATTTGGTCTGGAAAGACAATGCGTCTGGATCGTCCTGCAATTCGGAATTGAGGGTCGACAATTCAATCAGACCGACAATCAGGGCGATGAATGCTCCGAACCCTGCAAAGGTGACAGTCAGGAAGGCCAAGAAAACCTGACCTTTGGCCCCAAACGACATGGCAAACAATGCGGCCCCGGCCAAGAAGATCAGAAGATCGAAAAAGACCTCGCGCCCTGCGCCTGTACCGCCAAAGAACCCGATGATCGACGATGCCAATGCAAACAAGAAATAGGCCAAAATGACGCCACACAGAATTTTCGCGCCCATGCCGATTTCATATTCATCAAAGCTTTTGGGATCGTTGGGCAGTGGTGCGTCTTGGGGGCGCAATTGCGTTCGAATGATGATGTAGAGGATGATAAAGCTGGCCAGCATAAAACCGGGAACAAACGCCGCAGTAAAAAGCGACTTGATCGAAGTTTC
>JAHDCF010000033.1:31778-34659 GCA_020630015.1 Planktomarina sp.
AGGATCATCACCAAAACGGCTAATGCGGCCGACGCAAAGCCCAAGGGCATGCCAATGGCCAAAAGAATGATCAGCGCCAGGACGACGATGATCGAGATAGTTCCAACATCAAGTCCCATTATTCCGTCCCCAACGATTTTTTAAGCTGTTCGATTTCGTCTTCATCAATGTCGACGATGCTTGTTTCAGGATCCAAATTCCAATCCGAGATGAGGTTGATCACCGCCTGAATCGCAACCAGGGTCATCACGATCAAGATGGCTGGTTGGACCGTGGCTGGAATGGGTGGGTTGAAGGCTGAATCCAACAGTTCCCAACGGTGCAATTTGTTCACGAAAGCTTGGTAATAGCTGCCATAGATCATGGCCCCTGCAAACACGACGATCAAAAGGGTCGAAATCACGTCGAAGGTTTGCCGCAACCAGCGAGGGCAGACGTCGTACAGCAGAACGATGCGAATGTGGCTGCGTTGCTGCATGGCGTAGAGGCCAGCCAGTAGGAACACCAAAGTGGCGATCCATTGGGTCGTTTCCACAGCCCAAGAGGTAGCCCGTTCTAAGGCATAACGCACAAAAACTTCGTACAACATCACGCAAGTCAGGGCGATGATCATCATCATGGTCATGCGGCCAAAGAAGACAGCCACTTTGTCGATGGCTCGCCAATTTTCGCTTTCAAGATAGGATCGGCGAACGGTTTTGACACCCAAAACCGCCAATATTGGAATAGCGATCAAAAATGCCCAGTCAACGATATCGGAATATCCGCCGAACAATCCTGGCAGTCCGGGCCAGAAATCCGATTTCTCAAAAATTGCCTTAACCTGTAATTCTTGCGATTCTTTGGGGTAGGGAAAGAAATCCAAGAAGAAAGCTGGCAATTGCCACACCACCCAGGCGCAACATAAAAAGCAGGCCATGGGGATGACCCATTCCCACAAGGTTCCAGACTTTTGGTCCATTTCATTCCCTCCCCTTTTTAACCTCGGTGCGGTTACGCATCCCATTTATAATGCGCGATGAAATCACGATCTGGCGCGACCCCAAGGCCAGGTCCGGTCGGGATGGACACGCGGCCCCCCGACGCTTTGACCTGTTTTTGAATATTCAACGGTTGTTCCAACAGATTGTCACGGAATTTGTTTTCGGTGGTGTCAAATTCCAGCATGGGTTCCCACGGGTGCAGGCCGCCCGGCATCGGAGGCATTGCGGCCAACAGTTGCAGGTTGGTGGCGACAGCGATCGCCGAACCCCAAACATGGTTGATCACGGGTGTAAAATGCGCGTGGCACAGGGCCAAAACCCGAAGGTATTCACTGATCCCACCCAAAGCGCAAACCTCAGGTTGGGCAATATCCAACCCGCGGCTTTCCAAAAGGCTACGCCAGCCCCAGCGGTTAAATTCAGCTTCGCCGCCAGCGATGTTGGTTTTCAAACCTTTGCGCAATTCGGCATAGCCGTCCAAATCTTCAGGCGCGATAGGTTCTTCAAACCAATATGCCTCCAGTTCATCCAAAGCCCGGCCAACGTAAAATGCATCGGAAGTGGTGTAGGCGTGGTTTGCATCCGCCATAAAAGGAAAGTCTTCACCCACACCTTTGCGTACGGCTTGCGCCAGTTGCACATCAACCTTGGGCCCATGACCCAACTTCATCTTGGTGGCGGCAAATCCCATAGCACGGATTTCGGCGGCTTCATCGACGAACCGCGCGGCAAGATCGTCTGGCGCTTCCCGCCGCAACATCATGCCGTATCCATAGCTTGGCACATTTTCGCGAAAGCGCCCGCCGATCAGGTTTGATATCGGTTGCCCCATAACCTTGCCAACAATATCCCACAATGCAATGTCGACCCCCGACAAAGACTGCATCGACATGCCTTTTTGCCCATGATCTCGCAAAAGGTTGTAGACCTTGTGCCAAATCACGTCGCGGTCCATGGGGTTCATGCCCAGAACCATCGGCTGGATGACTTTTTCCACGATACCTTTGTTTGCCAGTGCCACATTGCCTGGGCCGAAACATTCGCCCCAACCGGTCACGCCTTCATCGGTTATAACTTCAACCAAATGGGCCGTGCGTTGGGTGTAATACTGCTGCGAATACCCAAGTTCTTCGGGCATATCACAACGCAATACGTGGCTTTTTATGTTGGTAATCTTCATTGTCTTGCGAAAAAGGCAGGGCCGAAACCCTGCCTTCAAACTTAGTTCGTATGAACCAAAGCGTCTTACATGGCGCCCAGATCTGTCAGGAATGCGATGTGGCTTTCCAACAGAGCTTTTGCTTCCGGTGTTGTTGCGAACTCTGTCCAACCTGCTTTCACAGCTTGACGGAATTTGCCCAGTTCCTCTGGGGACCATTCGTACAGGTTAACACCCTCAGCACGCAGAGCTTTCGCGTTCTGTGCGTTTTTGACTTCGTTGATGGTCGCGTTGTGCAGGGCCAAAGCGTCCATTGCAACAGTCATGATGCGCTTATGGCTGTCTGGCATTGCATCCCAAACATCTTGGCGGCATGCCAAATGGTCAGCTGGCATTGAGTGGAAGCCAGGGTAGTTTGTGTGCTTGCCGATTTCATACAGACCCAGACCGATGTTGTTGGTCAGGTTTGCAGCGTCAGCACCATCAATGATTCCTGTTTCCAGCGCGGTGAAGATCTCGTTGAAGTCCATCACGATTGGAGACGCACCCAAGTTAGCAAACACTTTTGTCGCCAAACCCGGAGGTGAGCGGAATTTCCAGTCTTTGAAGTCATCAACGCCACGGATAGGGCGTGTCGATGTCAGCGATTCAGGGCCCGGGATCCACCAGCCAACGAACTGCATACCATATCCACCGTACAGATCGTTCAGTGCATCACGTCCACCGCCATGCAACATCC